>NZ_JBEXUR010000007.1:0-65816 GCF_040614415.1 Micromonospora sp. NPDC005979
GCTTCTTCGGCCCCTGCGGCCGGCGATCCCCACGGATCTCGAACACTGCAACCCCTGATCAGGTCAGGCGTTGCAACGATCCCTAGAACCCAAGGATCCGGGGGCCTCTTGCGTAGTACGGGTCAGGCCTTCTCGTGGGCCTTCGCCATGTCAACGAACGCCCGCCAGGCCTCCGGCGCGAAGACCAGCGCGGGGCCGGCCTGGTCCTTCGAGTCCCGAACGCCAACGACGCCGGGAAGGTTGTCGGCAACCTCGACGCAGGCCCCTTGATTACTACCGCTGCGGGTGCTCTTGCGCCAGCGTGCGCCGGTCAGGTCCATGACTTCGCCACTTCCGTTATCAGCTCGGTGGACTGTTGCAGGGTCAGCGCCTCGGCAAGGATGGCTTCCCACTGCTCACGCAAGGCGGCTAATTCGGTGGTCCGCTCGACCACCTGACCCCGGAGGCGGTTGTCGAGGTAGCCCACGTCAGCCAGATCCGCCAGGGTAGCGAGGACAAACGGCCCGTCGAGCCCAGCGTACGCGCCGACTCCACGTGGAACGACATGGATTCGCACCCGCCGCCGGTCCTGGTTGAGCTGCGCCAAGTGGAACAGTTGCTCACGCATCACGGCCGCACCGCCGACCGGACGCCGCAGGACGGCGTCGTCCAGGACCGCCACGAGATGAGGCGGGTCGTCGCTGGTAAGAAACTGTTGCCGCGCAAGCCTTCCAGCTACCCGCGTCTCGATTTCCTCGGCACTTACCCTGCCATCACTAGCGAAAACGCTGCGGGCATACGCCTCGGTCTGCAATAGACCCGGCACCCACGCGACCTCACACCATCGCAACGTGCGGGCCTGTTGCTCGAACGTGATCCACTCACGCAGCCAGAGTGGCGCGGCGTCAAGGTCGGAGAGCCGATCGAGCAGCCGAGCGAACAGACCTCCGGTCTTCAGCGCCTTGTCGATGGCCGTGGCGTAATCGCCCGTGGGCGGGCGCGAGCCAGTCTCAACGGCGCTGACGTGCGTACCCGAATAGCTGATGAGCTTCCCGAAGTCGTCCTGACTGAGTCCGCGTACGGCCCGAGCCTGCCGTAGCTCGTCGAGCAGGATTTCGGCGGCCGTCATGCTCATGTCCCCAGCCCTTCCCCACCTTCGGCCGGCATGCCCTCATGTCTCCCCACCAGGGCATTCGCTGACCGTCGCGGTCTCTCCAACGCGGTCGAACACCTTCCGACACTAGGCGGTCACGCACCAGAGTGGAATCCAGACGGCGCGGCCGGTAGGGACCCGAACCCGGCGGACGCGTTCGTGCCGGGGCCGCCCCTGACGGGCGAGCACTCACAGGGGCGGCCCATCCCACGACAGCGCGAAGGAGGCACCGTGCGCTTCACGTTCTGGCGCAGCGAGACCGTCCCGAGGGTGGGACACCTGACCCGGACGCAGCGGGAAAACGGGGGTCGAGGGTGATCTCCGCGCAGGTGTCCGGCCCCGAGCGCGGGCCGGTCGCGGACCGTCCGCGCCGGCACGGCCAGGCCCCGCCGCACACGCCGCTACGACCGCACTGGGCCTGCCGCGCCGACGGCCAGCCGTGGCCCTGCGCGACCGCACGCCTCATGCTCAAAGCCGAGTACGAGAGCAAGACGCCGAGCCTGTCGATCTACCTGGCCGGGCTGTTCTACGAGGCGATGCGGGACCTGTACCACCTCAACCCGCACGACGGGCCGAGCCCTCGAGCCCTGTACGACCGGTTCGTGGGATGGGGACCGTTCCGCAGACCGATCGTGGAGCCTGCGACCTCGCACAGCGATACGTAGACGATCTGTTCCAAGCACTCCGCGCGCGAAGGCGTCGGCGCGTCTGATGGTCGAAGACCGTGCCGGCGACGTCGTCCAGAGGCGCGGGAGGCAGCCAGGAGGGTAGATCTTGGACACTTTCCGTTCTGAGCTGACGGAAAGTGTCCAAGATTGCCAGCGATGGCGGTTGAAGCTTTCGGAGACCGGAGGTCGACTCGCCGCGACACGTCACGAACCGACGGGCGTTCGACCAGGTTGCTAGCAGTTACGCAGGATGCGCTCCACGTCCGCGCCCGACCGAATGACCAGCGCGCCGGCGCGAAGCTCCTCGGGGAGGTGGTGCCGCTGCCCCTCGTGCGCGAGCAGGGTGGGGCAGCCAGGTGGAAGCACCACGGCATCGGCAAGCCCGATGAACGTGACGAGCATGTCGAGAACCGCGCCGAAGGAGAATCGACTGATCATGAGACTCCCGAGCGTGTCGTCGGCAAGGTCGGCGTAAAGGTCTGCCGTGCCGCCGTCATCGGCGCTGATGTGCCGGTAGCGGTCTTGCGGTTCCCGGCGGTCGACGCGGGACTCAAAGACGGCCAGGAACGCGTCGGCCGCCATCGGGGCGGCATCGCCCTGCTCGAACCGCTGCACGAACAGGTCGTAGCTCACCTGCGCACGTTAGCGCCTTGAAGCCAGTGGCTCCGGGCGGCAGCCTCACGGTCCTATCAGACGAGCTGGAGGATCTCTAAGAGTCGGGAGAAGGTCGGGGTGACGATCCGCCATGAGCACTGCTGCGGATCGGTCCAGAAGTCACTGGCCACGACCTGGGGGTCGGCGGCGTCGGCGCGATAGTCGAGGGCCATTGCGACGTCGTCACCGGGGATGCGGTTGACCGCAATCAACACTGCCTGCTCCGCGTCGAGCCAGGGCAGCTCGACGCTGGCGGTGGCGGTGCTGCCGCGTGCCTCCCGGAACAGGTGCGACGACGGAGGGTCGTCGGCGAACATGGCGAGCGATCTACTCTCGCGGCGCATCCCCTCGACGCTGGTGAGGAAGTCCAGCGGAGATTCGAACCAGGGCATGAGATGGCGGAGAACGTCGTCACCTGGATGCCGCCAGCGGCCGGTGTTGAGGAGTTCGGTCATCAAGGCGGGCAGCACCAGGCCATTGACGTGCAAGGGGTTCTCCACGCGCACCGCCGCATGTTAGCCCTTCCAAAGCTGCGGAGGATGTCGTCCGACGCCTGCGACCGGGCAACGACCCTGGCGGGCTGGCCGTGCAGTGGATGGCCAGGTGCCACCTCGACCCAGGGGCCACAGGTGATCCACTCCAGTTCAGCGATGTCGGGGCTTCCCGCGCGACGGGATGCCCCGACATCGGCGACCTGGAGACGATCAAGGCGCCGGAGCCAGCCGGACCGCTCTGATTCCGCAGGGCGGCTACCTCAGCCGAGGCCATAGGCCGCCAGGGCGGCGTCGAGCATGCCCTCCTGCTGATCCGCCGGGTAGGCAGCGGGATCCGCGGCGGCGAGAGCTGCGACTCCCTCGGTCATTGCGATCAACCCCAGAGCGACCGTGCCGACCCGGTCGGCGGGCCAGTCCGGGGCGGCTGCGGCGACCAGCCGCTCGGCCCGCTGCCGCCAGGCCCGGTTGTTGCGGCGGTGCATGTCGATCAGTTCGGCGTCCGCTACCGCCGCAGCCAGGAAGCCCAACCAGACGATGCTCCAGTTGGTCGTCTCCGGATCGGTCGCCATGCCCTCGCGGAGGACCGCGCGCAACGCCGCCCGTGGCGAGGTAGCCGCGGCTTCGAGTGCCTCGACCCGCTCCCGGGTGATGTCGTGCAGCAGTTGCCGGGCGTGCAGCAGCAGCGCTCGACGGTTCGGGAAGCGGTGCATGACCAGGCCGGTCGTGCAGCCGGCCGCCGCGGCGACCGCGCGCACCGTCAACTTTTCCAGGCCCTGCTGCGCGAGCACGTCCCACACCGCGCGCGACAGTGCCTCGCCCTGGGCCGCTCGGTCGGCAGGCAGCGACACGATTTTCACCCTCCATTGTCGTCGTAACGGATGTTACCGTAACGCCTGTTACCGAGCATTGGTGAGGAGCGGCATGACCTGGATCATCACGCAGCGGCCCTGGACCGACCCGGCGGGAGAGGCGCTCCGGCTGGCGCAAAGAGCCGAACTCGACCTGCGCTACGGTACCGACGACCACGAGCCCGGCCCGCCGCCGACCGCCGAGGACATCGACCTGTTCCTGGTCGCGGTCGACGACGCCACCGGCCAACCGATCGGCTGCGCCGCGCTGCGCCGCCTCGACCCGGTCACCGTCGAGATCAAGCGGATGTACGTGGTGCCGGCACGCCGCGGCTCGGGGCTGGCGACCGACCTGCTCCGGGGGCTGGAGGACGCCGCACAGGAGCGCGGTTGGACGACCATCCGGCTGGAGACCGGGACGGCCCAGCCGGACGCGATGCGCTTCTACGAGCGCGAGGGCTACCGCGAGATCCCGCTGTACGGCGCGTACGTGGGCTCCGACAACTCGGTCTGCTACGAACGCGCCCTACCGGACAGAGCACCCGATGGCGGCCACGTCGTGGGAAGCGTTCAGATGCACGATCCCGGGTCGTCGGCCGAGCCGATGATGGCGTAGAGGGCCCGTCGCAGCTGCGCGACCTCGGCCGCCGGGATGGGCCGGACCGCGTCGGCCTCCCGAGCCTCGGTGCCGGCTGAGATAGCCGCCCGCACCGCGTCGCCCTTCGGGGTGATGGCGACGATGCGGGCCCGCCGATCTCGCGGGTTGACGCGCCGTGAGACGAGTTCCATGCGTTCGAGCCGGTCGATCTCCGCAGTGAGGGTCGTCTTGTCCATGCCGAGGGCCTGCCCGAGTTCGACCTGGGTGAGATCGGCGGTCTTGTGCAGGGCGCTGAGGACGATGTGGTCGCGCAGCGTCAGGCCGTGGCGTTCTGCTTCCGCGCCGACGAGTGCGTGCATCCGCTGGGCCGCCCGGTGCAGGAGCCACGTGAGTTCGGAGTCAGGCCCCGGTCCCAGGGTGGGGCGCTGCGGTGCCTCGTCGTCGATCGTCGGGCCGGGGCGGCTCGAGGCGGGTGAGGCCGGCATGGTCACAGTGTGCCGCTCGGGAACCGGGACGGCGGGAGCGGGATGCTGTCGTAGGCGGCGACATCGTGGGCCGGAACGACCTGCAACACGCGGCTGAGGGCGATGCTGCGCCGCAGGCCGACCCGGACGGTCTCGGCGTCGACATCGGCGACGCGGCGCATCAGCCACGGGCGTTGCGCACCACGGGAGATGCCGTCCATCTGCCAGGTGAGATCGCCGATGAACGCATACCGCTTCCCGGCGGGCAGCGTGACGAACACGACGACGGAACCCGAGGTGTGCCCCGCGGCGAGGGCCACGATCACCGAGCCGTCTCCATAGAGGTCGAAGCTCGCCGGAAAGCCGAGGTACTCCGGGCCGTCGAAGGCGTACTCCCGGATCTCCAGGCCTTGCGACACCGCGCGGAAGACCCTGCCGTGCGAGTCGTCGGCGCCGTAGCGGATCTCGGCCTCGTTGATCCACACCGGCACCCGCAGGGAGTCCAGGCCGCTGACGTGATCCCAGTGCACGTGCGTGACGAGCACGCCCAGAAGCCGGGACCGGTCATAGCCGGCCGCATCGAGTTGCTGCGCCGCGGTCCGGCCGAGCCGGTAGGGAGCACGCTCCACACGCGCCAACATCTTGATGTGCTCCGCCACGTGCTCGCCGAACCCGGCGTCGATGAGCAGGTCGCCCTTCGGGTGGGAGACGAGCACGGCGGTGGCCGCGAAATCCCGCTTGTCCCGGATGGACCCTCCGGTCACGGCGAACACCGCGCGCGTCGTATAGGTGCCGGTGGGCAGGCGGTACAGCGCCATGTCCGCCGGCGGAGTCGCCTCGGGCAGCCGGCCCGTCCAGTACGAGGAAGGTGAGATGACCACACCTGAAACCGTACGACCCAGGAACATCCGAGTCAAGACCATCCGACCCAAGAGGATCCAGTCCTGCCATCCGCGCACGGCACGGCTATCGCACCGTCGATCTTGCACTTTCTGCGGGGCCATAAGCCCTGAAACCGCTCATCTCGGCGACTGAAAGTGCAAGATCGACGGGCCGAGACCACGGGGCTCGGAGTAAGGGTTCGTCCCCGCGCAGGTGCCACCAGGGATTGCTGAGACCGGGTTGCCTGGCTCGCCCGCTCTCGTCCACGGCGGCGATCCTCCGACTGTCACGGGCGCGGCGATCCTGACCGCGCCCGGACCAGCGGTAACCCCACTCGCCGCCGCCTTTCAGCCACGGGCGAGGCAGGATGAGGGTATGGAGCGCGACAACTTTGCCACCCTACGGGAGCAGGCAGCAGCCGGTGACCAGGACGCAGTCGGCCAACTGGTCGAGCTGCTGGCCGAACGCGGCGATATGGCCGAGCTACGTCGCTTCGCCGACGCCGGCAGTCGCGACGCCGAAGACCTGCTCGTCGAACTCGCCCAGGAACGCGAGGACGTCGACGAGCTGCGGCGTCTCGCCGAGCGCGGCAACCAGGACGCCGCCGACATCCTGACCGAACTCGCCCAAGGCTAGGTGCCGACGGAGACGAGCCGATCGCGTGGATGATCCACTCGAGGTCGGCGATGTGGGGGCATCCCGTGGCGGAGGAAGCCCCGACATCGGCGATGTCGAGTGGATCAAGGACGAAAGGCCGCAGCGCCGAGGCCGCGCGCCTCAGGACACCGCGAAGATTCCCGCGACGCCCAGGATCACCATCACCAACACCGCTACCAGCGCCCCCCGTTCGCTCTCCACCGCCGGCTCGCGGTACTCGTTCACGGGGTTCGTCGTTTCGCGGGGCATGGTGTGGCCTCCTTGGCTGTTGTCGCTGCTCGCGTGGCGTCATCCAGGTCACCGGTCGGGCGGCCTGGCATGCGGACCCGCGTCGGGGGTCCTACCGTGAGGACGTTGTCGACCTCCGGGGGGCTGGACGTGCCGTTACAGGACTGGTTCCTCACTGCGCAGGAACGCGCCAACCCGGTCTCTGGGTTACCCGTTTGGACCAGGGGAAACCTCGCCGAGCCGTTGATTCACGGCGCGGCGTACTTCGACCGGCTGGTGGACGAGGTGGAGGCGTTGACCGCCGGCGACCACCTCTTCTTCACGGACTGGCGGGGTGACCCGGACCAGCGGCTGCGCCCGGACGGCCCCACCGTGGTGCAGCTCTTCGCCCAGGCCGCCCAGCGCGGCGTGGTGGTCAAGGGCCTGATCTGGCGCTCACACCTGGACGTGCTGGCCTACAGCGAGGCGGAGAACCGCAACCTCAGCGAGACGGTCTCGGCGGCCGGCGGCGAGGTGCTGCTCGACCAGCGGGTCCGCCGGGGCGGTTCGCACCACCAGAAGCTGGTGGTGTTGCGGCACGTCAACGCCCCGGAGCGGGACATCGCCTTCGCCGGTGGCATCGACCTGTGCCACAGCCGCCGCGACGACGCCGCGCACGGGGGCGACCCCCAGCCGGTGCAGATGTCGTCCCGGTACGGCCCGAACCCGCCCTGGCACGACGTGCAGCTCGCGGTGCGCGGGCCGGTGGTCGGCGCGCTGGACACCCTCTTCCGGGAACGCTGGACCGACCCGATGCCGCTGGACTCGGAGAACCCGATGGCGTACGCGCGGGACCGGCTGCGCGGCGCGGACCTGCGTCCGGACCCGCTGCCCGACCAGCCCGCCGACCCGCCCGAGTGCGGGCCGCACCAGATCCAGGTGCTGCGCACCTACCCCGCCGTACGGCCGCGCTACTCGTTCGCACCGGACGGCGAGCGGACCGTTGCCCGGGGCTACACCAAGGCGGTACAACGGGCCCGCCGCCTCATCTACCTGGAGGACCAGTACCTCTGGTCGACCGAGGTGGCGAACCTGTTCGCCCAGGCGCTGCGGGAGAACCCGGACCTGCACCTGGTCGCCGTGGTGCCCCGGCACCCGGACGTGGACGGCCGGCTCGCCCTGCCGCCCAACATGGTCGGCCGCGAGCAGGCGCTGTCGCTGTGCGAGCGCGCCGCGCCCGACCGGGTGCACGTGTTCGACGTGGAGAACCACGCCGGCACCCCGGTGTACGTCCACGCGAAGGTCTGCGTGGTCGACGACGTGTGGGCCAGCGTCGGCAGCGACAACTTCAACCGCCGCTCCTGGACCCACGACAGCGAGCTGTCCTGCGCCGTACTCGACGACACGCGCGACGAGCGGACGCCCACCGACCCGGCGGGCCTCGGCGACGGGGCCCGCGCCTACGCCCGGGACCTGCGGCTGCGGCTCTGGCGCGAGCACCTGGACCGCGACCCGGACGGCGCCGACGACGCCGATCTGCTCGACCCGGCCGACGCCGTCGCGGCCATCACGGCCGCGGCCGACGAACTGCAACGGTGGTACGACGGCGGCCAGGTCGGCGAGCGTCCGCCCGGCCGGCTGCGCCCGCACCGCCCCGAGCGGCTGCCCTGGTTCACGCGGGCCTGGGCGCTGCCGGTGTACCGGCTGGTCTACGACCCCGACGGCAGGCCGCTGCGCGCGAGACTGGCCGGCACCTGGTGAGCCGGCCGGGTCGGCTCTGGTAGACCGGCCCCGCCCGGGTGCACGCTGAGCCCTCCGGGGTAGGCGAACGACGAGCGCGGTGAGAAGTAGCCGAACCCGATAATCAGCGGGTTGGCGGGGCGCAGCGCGTACATCGGGTGTCGGGGTTGCAGGAACTCCACCGACTCGATCTCGAACGGCGTGACCGGCTCGGCCACGTACGGGTAGACCGAGCTGAGCAGTTGACCGTCGCGCTGGGTGAAGTAGCGGTGGTGCCCGCTGCTGATCACGTGCCCGGTCTGTCCGACCCGACACCGTGCGCGGATCAGCGGCACCCCGTCCGCCTCGGTCTCGGATTGCAGCGCCTCGCCGTTGAGCTTGATCGTGGTCAGACCGGCCTGCACGGGAGCGCCGCGCGCGGTGGCGTACTCGCGGACGATCCGGCTGGAGGCCACGTAGTGGGTCCACCAGCCGCCGGGGCTGAGCCCGCCGGGGGCGTCCACGCCAGCCAGCGAGACGCCGAGGTACGTCAGCGAGTACGCGCCGAAGCCGGAGGTCTGCGTCTCGTCCTCGACGACGTACTGGTTGAGGAACACCTGTCGGTCGGCACGGGGGTGCAGCCCGGTGGGGACCAGGGCGGCGACCGCGTCGGGATCCGCTGGCAACCAGCTGAAGTAGAGCGTGTGACTGTTCACGACGAGCTGGGGAGCGGTTGGATCGAGCATGGTGCCTCCGAACCGGGTGTCTACTCTGCGACGCTACGGCCGGTCCCGCCGACGGGACAACGACGGATAGGCGACAGACCTGCCCGGTTGTCGGATTTCATGTTGACCGGTCGGTGGAGCCTCCCGGACCGACCGGTCAGACCCACCGGTTGACCGGACACCGCAGGATCGCCCCGAAAATGGGTAAGGGGCCTCACAACCTGCGCGGTCGTCGCCGCTTATGGGCGTTTTGTGGCTCGACACACCTTAAGTACATCAACCTTTCGGCTAGATTTCCGGGAGCCGATCAGGTTAAGGTGACTCCCGAACGGCCCAACTGAAGCTAAACCAAAGCGCCACTTCCTTTTTGTCCGCGGACGAGGTGCAGGGAGGACCACCATGACCGCGTCAACGATCACCGAGCAGGCGAGCACCACGGCAGTCGAGCAGAAGAGCACCACCAAGCTGGACCCGCGCGCGCTCACCGACAGCGCCGCCGATCTCCTCAACGCGATGGCCGCGCTGCCCGCCAACCACCCGTCGCGTGCCGCTCTGCGGGACCGCGCGATCGAGGCCTGGCTGCCGCTGGCCAACCACCTGGCCCACCGCTACAGCGGGCGGGGCGAGCCCACCGACGACCTGGCGCAGACCGCCGCCGTCGGCCTGATCAAGGCCATCGACAAGTTCGACCCGTCGCGCGGCGTCGACTTCGCCGGTTACGCGATCCCCACCATCATCGGCGAGCTCAAGCGCCACTTCCGCGACCGCACCTGGGACATCCGGGTTCCCCGTCGTCTCCAGGAGCTGCGGCTCGCCATCTCCGACGCCAACAGCTCGCTGCTGCAGACCCTCGGCCGTTCGCCGACGGTCGCCGACATCGCCGCCCACCTCAAGCTCACCGAGGAAGAGGTCCTGGAGGGTCTGGAAGGCGCCCGCGCGTACAACGCGGTGTCGCTGTCCACCCCGACCGGCGACGGTGACCGGGCCACCGAGCTGGGCGACATGCTCGGCGGCGAGGACAACGAGTTCGAGCTGGCCGAGCTGCGGGTCGCCCTCGGCCCGGCGCTCGCCACGCTCGACGAGCGGGAGCAGAAGATCCTGACCCTGCGGTTCTACGGCAACCTGACCCAGTCGCAGATCGCCGACCAGATCGGCGTGTCGCAGATGCACGTCTCCCGGCTGCTCGCTCGGGCGCTGACCAAGCTGCGGGGCCAGCTCGACGGCACCTACTAGGGACTTCACGATCGGGGGCGGGTCAGCGTCGCCCCGGTCCTCGATCGTGTGAACACCGGCCGGGTCGCTTCCCTTCGGGGCGGCGGCCCGGCCGTTCGCGTCGGAGCCACCCGCCGAAGCGGCCCGAGGCCGTGCCGGCCATGCGGCCCCGAGCCAGGCCGGCCAAGCGGCCCGGAGCCAGGCCGGCGAAGCGGCCCGAGGCCGTGCCGGCCATGCGGCCCCGAACCAGGCCGGCCATGCGGCCCCGAGCCAGGCCGGCGAAGCAGCCCGAGACCAGGCCGGCACGCTGAGCCCGCCGGGGGCCGGTGCGAGACTGGGTCGTGCTCTCCGACGTGACAGTGGACCTGCCGGTCCGTCCCACCCTGCCGGCGGTGCTCACCGCGCTCGACGCGGCCGGCGCGGCGGTTCTGGTCGCGCCGCCGGGCACCGGCAAGACCACCCTCGCGCCGCTGGCGGTGGCCGACCGGGTCGACGGCCGGGTGGTGATCGCCCAGCCCCGTCGGGTGGCGGCACGCGCCGCGGCCCGGCGGATGGCCGACCTGCTGGGCGAGCGCGTCGGCGACCGGGTCGGTTACGCCGTACGCGGCGAGCGGCGGGTCTCCCCGGCCACCCGGATCGAGGTGGTCACCACCGGCCTGCTGGTCCGCCGGCTGCACCACGATCCGGAGCTGCCCGGCACGGGCGCGGTGCTGCTCGACGAGTGCCACGAGCGGCAGCTCGACGCCGACCTGGCACTTGCCTTCACGGTGGAGGCCCGGGCCACGCTGCGGCCCGATTTGTGGCTCCTCGCCATGTCCGCCACGCCGGACACCGACCGGTTCGCCGCGCTGCTTGGTGGGGCCACCCCGGCCCCGGTGGTCCGGGCCGAGTCGGCGCTGCACCCGGTGCGGCGGATCTGGACGCCGCCGCCCCGGCCCGTCGCGCCGCCCGGCGCCGGCCCGGTCGACCGCGCGCTGCTCGACCACGTGGCCGCCACCGTCCGCCGGGCGCTGCGCGAGCAGGACGGCGACGTGCTGGTCTTCCTGCCCGGGGCCGGTGAGATCGCGGCGGTGACCGGGCGGCTCGCCGACCTGCGGGACACCGTCGCGCTGCTGCCGTTGCACGGCCGTCAGCGCGGGGCCGAGCAGGACGCGGCGCTGCGCCCCCGGACCGACGACCGGCGTCGCGTGGTGCTGTCCACCGCGCTCGCCGAGACCAGCCTCACCGTGCCGGGCGTACGGACGGTGGTGGACGCCGGGCTGTCCCGCGTGCCCCGCATCGACCTGGCCCGTGGACTGGGAGCGTTGGTCACCGTGCCGGTCTCCCGGGCCGCCGCCACCCAGCGGGCCGGACGGGCCGGCCGCGAGGCGCCCGGATGCGTCTACCGCTGCTGGTCCGAGGTCACCCACGAGCGGCTGCCCGCCCGGCCGGAGCCGGAGATCGCGACCGCCGACCTGACCGGGTTCGCGTTGGAGCTGGCCGCCTGGGGCAGCCCGGACGGCGTCGGACTCGCGCTGCCCGACGCGCCACCGGCCGCGGCGATGACCGTCGCCCGGGACACCCTCGAAACGCTGGGCGCGGTCGACGCGACGGGGCGGATCACCGGGCGGGGAAGGGCGATCGCCTCCGCCGGTGCGCACCCCCGGCTGGCCCGGGCGCTGCTCGACGCCGCCGGCCGGGTCGGCGGCGACCGGGCGGCCGAGGTGGTCGCCCTTCTCGCCGAGGAGAGCGCGGCCGGCCCGGGCGACGACCTGGTGGCCGGTTGGCGTCGGTTGCGCGCCGGCGTCGACGCGGGGGCCACCGCCCGCTGGCGTGCCGAGGTACGCCGCCTACGCGCCGCCCTGCCCACCGACTTACCCACGACTCCCCACCGGTTGACCGACGATCTCGCCGCCGGGCTGGTCGTCGGTCTGGCGTACCCCGAGCGGTTGGCTCGGGTGCGGCGGCCGGGCGGCTCGTCGTACCTCATGACGGGCGGGACCGCCGCGGAGCTGGCGGCCGGTTCGGGCCTGGCCGGCGCCGACTGGCTCGCGGTGGCGGTCGCGGACCGCCGCCCCGGCGCGCCCTCGGCGCGGATCCGCCGCGCCACGCCGCTGGACGAGGCGACCGCCCGGGAGGCGGCGGGCCCGCTGCTGTCCACGCGCCGGGAGGTCGGCTGGTCCGACGGGGACGTGGTGGCCCGGGAGGTGACCCGACTGGGCGCGATCGAGCTGGTGACGCGGCGGCTGGACCGTCCGGACCGGGCGGAGGTGGCGGCGGCGCTGCTCACCGGCCTGCGTCAGGAGGGGTTGGGGCTGCTGCCGTGGACGCCGGCGGCGCGAGGGCTGCGCGAGCGGATGGCGTTCTGCCGGCTGCACCTCGACGACGGGTGGCCGGACGTCGACGACGAGGCGCTGCTCGCCGCCGCCCCGACGTGGCTGGGGCCGGAGCTGGCCGCCGGCCGGCGGCGTGCCGACCTGAACCGGATCGACGTGACCTCGGCCCTGCGTCGACTGCTGCCGTGGGCGCAGGCCGCGCGCCTGGACGAGTTCGCGCCCGAGCGCATCGAGGTGCCCAGCGGCTCACGCATCCGCGTCGACTACGCCGACCCGGCCGCGCCGGTGCTCGCGGTCAAGCTCCAGGAGACGTTCGGCTGGCCGGAAGCCCCGCGCATCGCCGGTGGCCGGGTGCCGGTGCTGCTGCACCTGCTCTCCCCCGCCGGCCGGCCGGTGGCGGTCACCGCGGACCTCGCGTCGTTCTGGCGTACCGGCTATCCGCAGGTCCGCGCCGAGCTGCGCGGTCGCTATCCGCGTCATCCGTGGCCCGAGGACCCGGACACCGCCACGCCCACCCGCCGCGCCGCGCCGCGACGGCGCTGAGCAGGGGTTACTCCTCGACGACGTCGGCCACCACGACGGTGACGTTGTCCGGAGCGCCCGCGTGCAGCGCCAGGTCGATCAGCTTGCCGGCGCAGGCGGACCGGTCGGGGTAGGCGGCGAGCACCTCGGCCAGGGTGTCCGGGCGGACGACGTTGGAGAGGCCGTCGCTGCACAGCAGCCACCGGTCGCCGGACCGGGGCACCATCGTCGCGTACGACGGAGAGACGTCCTCGCCCTGCAACGCCTGGGTGACGACGGCCCGGCGCGGATGGCTGCTGGCCTGGTCCGGGGTGATCACGCCCTGGTCGACGAGCATCTGCACGAAGGTGTCGTCGCGGGTGATCTGCTTGAGCACACCCTCGCGGAACAGGTAGGCCCGCGAGTCACCGACGTGGGCGAGGGCCAGGCAGCTACCGGTACGGGCGAAGAGCAGGGCGGTCAACGTGGTGCCCATGCCCTGGCGCTCGGGGTCGTCGGCGACCGCCTGCCGGATGCGGGCGGTAGCCAGCGCGATGCCGTCCTGGAGGGCGGCCACCAGGGCGTCCTCGGGTGTCTCCGCGTCCAGCGGGGCGACCGCGTCGATGGTGAGCGAGCTGGCGAGGTCACCGGCGGCCATTCCGCCCATGCCGTCGGCGACGGCGACGAGCCAGGTGCCGGCGTGCAGGGCGTCCTGGTTTCCGCTGCGGATCAGCCCACGGTCGCTCGTTCCCACGGAACGCAGCTTCAGGGTCATGGGAGGCAGCCTGCCAGGCGAAGGGCGCAGTTGTCTCTAGGAGATCAGGACGACGGCGCGTGGCGCGGCCAATCTCACGTCTCGCGTTCCGTGGTGTGACGCGCTCCGTGCCCTCGTCGGACCGCAGAACCCATCCAGTCGGATCAATTGACAGGACGTATCGCCACTGGAAACATCGAGCTTCGACCTGGGAGCGCTCCCAGGTCGCCACCGCCACCTGCCTCACCTCCCGTCCCGGAAGGACTACCCCGTGACGCCATCCAAACGTCGCCTCCTCCTGGCCGCGGCGACCGCCCTGGCCCTCACCGCCACGGGCGCCAGCGCGGCCCACGCCGCCCCTCCACCGGACGCCCCCGAGCAGATCGACAACGGGGACTTCAGCGCGGGTGTGAGCCCGTGGTTCTCCTACGGCACCGACTCACTCGGGGTCACCGACGGCCAGCTCTGCGCCGCCGTCCCCGGTGGACTCGCCAATCCGTGGGACGCCGGCATCGGCCAGGACGGAGTGCCGCTGATCGCCGGCGCCGAGTACACCCTCGGCTTCGACATCACCGCCACGCCCGGCACCGCCGTCAAGGCCGTGCTCCAGCTCGGCAGCGCCCCGTACACCACGTACGCGGCCGTGGACGCCGCCGCCACCGGCACCGTCCAGCGCGTCGAGTCGACCTTCACCGTCCCGGACGACAACCAGAACGCCCAGCTCATCTTCCAGGTCGGTGGCAGCGCGCAGGCGCAGACCATCTGCCTCGACGATGTGTCGCTGCGCGGCGGCGAGCCCCCCGCGCCGTACGAGCCGGACACCGGGCCCCGCGTCCGCGTCAACCAGGTCGGCTACCTGCCCGGCGGGCCGAAGAACGCCACGGTGGTCACCGAGGCGACCACGCCACTTCCCTGGCAGCTCCACTCGGCCGCCGGGGCCGTCCTGGCCAGCGGCACCACCACCACGCGTGGCGTGGACGCCGCCTCCGGGCAGAACGTGCAGACCGTCGACTTCTCCAGCTACCGCACCCCGGGCGCGGGCCTGACGCTCACCGTCGACGGCGAAACCAGCCACCCGTTCGACATCTCCGGCACCCTCTACAACCAACTGCGCTCCGACTCGATGCAGTTCTTCTACGCCCAGCGCAGCGGCATCGCCATCGACGGTGACCTGATCGGCGACGAGTACGCCCGCCCGGCCGGTCACCTCGGCGTCGCCCCCAACCAGGGCGACACCAGCGTGCCCTGCCAGCCGGGCGTCTGCGACTACTCCCTCGACGTGCGCGGCGGCTGGTACGACGCCGGCGACCACGGCAAGTACGTCGTCAACGGCGGCATCGCCACCTACCAGCTCCTCAACACCTTCGAGCGGACCAAGACGGCGGCCACCGCCAGCGGCGGCGCCGGACTGGCCGACAACACCCTGCGGGTGCCCGAGCGCGGCAACGGCATCCCGGACATCCTCGACGAGGCCCGCTGGGAGCTGGAGTTCCTGCTGCGCATGCAGGTGCCGGCCGGCAAGCCGCTCGCCGGCATGGTCCACCACAAGATCCACGACAAGAACTGGACCGGCCTGCCGCTCGCCCCGCAGGACGACCCGCAGCCGCGCGAGCTGCACCCGCCGTCGACCGCGGCCACCCTCAACATGGCCGCGACCGCCGCCCAGTGCGCGCGACTCTTCGCCCCGTACGACGCGGCGTTCGCGTCCCGTTGCGGCACCGCCGCGAAGACGGCCTACGCCGCCGCGAAGGCACACCCCGCGGTGTACGCCAGCCCGACCGACGGCACCGGCGGCGGCGCGTACGACGACTCGAACGTCACCGACGAGTTCTACTGGGCGGCGGTCGAGCTGTACCTCACCACCGGGGCGCAGACCTACCTGACCGACCTGACCGCGTCGCCGCACCACACCGGCAACGTGTTCGAGCCGCGCGGCTTCGGTTGGCAGAGCGTCGCCGCGCTGGGTCGCCTCGACCTGGCCACCGTGCCGAACGGGCTGCCCGCCGCCGACCTGACCCGGGTTCGCGCCTCGGTCACCGCCGCCGCCGACGCGTACCTCGCCGAGCTGCGCCGGCAGGCGTACGGGCTGCCGATGCCCGGGGACGCCGACAGCTACTTCTGGGGCGGGAACAGCAGCATCATCAACAACGCGGTCGTCCTGGCCACCGCGTTCGACCTGACCCGCGACGCCCGTTACCGCGACGGCGCCGTGCAGGCGATGGACTACATCCTGGGCCGCAACGCCCTGAACATCTCGTACGTCACCGGCTGGGGCGAGCACGCCGCGCAGAACCAGCACAGCCGGATCTTCGGCCACCAGCTCGACGCCAACCTGCCCCGTCCGCCCGCCGGCTCCCTCGCCGGTGGCGCGAACGCGGCGTTGCAGGACCCGTTCGTGGCGCAGTTGCTCGCCGGCTGCAAGCCGATGTTCTGCTACGTCGACGACATCAACTCGTACTCCACCAACGAGGTGGCGATCAACTGGAACTCGGCGCTGGCCTGGATCTCCTCCTTCCTGGCCGACCAGGGCGAGGCGGGCGCCGTACCGGCCGTCACCTGCTCGGTGAACTACGCCAACTACGGCACCTGGCAGGGCGGCACCGGGTTCACCGCCCAGTTGACCATCCGCAACACCGGGTCCACTGCCGTCAACGGCTGGAGCGTGCGGTTCGCGTTCACCGGTGACCAGCGCGTCCGGGAGGCCTGGCTGGCGAAGGTCACCCAGGCCGGCGCGACGGTCACCGCGAAGAACGAGTCGCACAACGCCAAGATCGTCCCCGGCGGCACGGTGACGTTCGGCTTCAACGCGACGACCAACGGCGGCGCCAACCCCAACCCGGGGCTGGTCACCGTCAACGGGAACGCCTGCTCGCTGTCCTGAGCACGCCCCCTGGTGGCCGCCCTTCCCCCGGGGGCGGCCACCAGGACCACCCGTCCGCCATCACGAATCCAGCACCCGGCGGAAGGCACGCTCGCCGATGCCGCGCATGAGCGGGTTGTCCGCCGAGTGCGTCAGGAACACCAGGGACAGGGCCAGCGCCCAGCCGCGCGCCCTCTCCCAGGTCGCGTCGTCCGCACGGCCGTACGCCCGCCGAAGAGCAGCACGCAACTCGGCCGTGAACAGCATCCAGGCCACGGACAGATCGGTCGCGGGATCGCCCGAGGTGATGTCGCCGAAGTCGATCACGGCGCTGAGCCGGCCCCGGGCGACGAGGATGTTGGCGGGATGCAGGTCCCCGTGCAGCCACAGCGGCGGACCGTCCCAGCCGGGTGCGGCGACGGCCCTCTCCCAGATCCGCAGCGCGTCGGCACGATCGGCCGGATCGACATGCGCGAGCCCGTTCAGGGCCCCCGGGGCGCGGCCGAGCAGGGGAATCCCACGCATCGGGTTGACGGGAGCCTCCGGCGGAGCCGGGGTGTGCAGCGCGTCCAGGAAGGCGCCGAGCGTCACCGCCGCCGACCAGGGGTCGTCTGGCTGCGACAGCGCCACGATCCGGCCCGGGAAGAACGGCACGACACTCCATGACCAGGGGTACCGGGTCGTCGGCCGCCCGACACGCACCGGCGCTGGCACCGGCAACGGCAGGCGACCGGCCAGCTCCGGCAGCCAACGCTGCTCGTGCGCGATGAGCTCGGCGGCCATGGCGCGGCGCGGCAACCGGACCAGCAACTTCGCACCGAGACGGCACACGAGGTTGTCCCAGCCGTTGGCGAGGATCTCGATCGGCAGGTCCGCCAGATCGGGGTGCTGCTGGTCGAGCAGACCGCGCACCAGTTCGACAGAGACAGGAATCTCCGCGGGCGGCATCTTCTGAACGGTCACCGCGAAACCCTACGACCGCGCTCCGGTGGGAGTGGGTCGGCTCGGCTCTCGTGCGCGGCTGGTCGGCTCGGCCGTCGTGCGCGGCTAGTTGGCGGCTAGTCGGCTCGGCTGTCGTGCGCGGCTGGTCGGCTCGGCCGTCGTGCGCGGCTAGTCGGCGGCTAGTCGGCTCGGCTGTTGTGTGCGGCGATCAGGGCCGGCAGCTCGTGCAGCGAGTCGATGCGGAACAGGCACCGGTCGGCCACGGCCGGCTGGTCGAGGATGTGCCCCCACGGCGACCGCCGGATCAGGCACGTCTTCATACCGGCCTCCTGGGCCGGACGGGCGTCGTTGTCGGGCCGGTCGCCGACGTACAGGATCGACGACGGGTCACCGCCGCCTTCGGCCAGCACCCGGTCGAAGAAGGCCGGTGCCGGCTTCGCCACGCCCCAGGAGTGCGATGTGCCGATCACGTCCACGTCGAGGTCGAGAGAGCGCAGGGTCGCCTCGGCGTGGGCCGGCTGGTTACCGGCCAGGCCCACCAGCAGACCCTGGTCGCGCAGCGCGGCGAGGCACCCACGCGCGTCCGGGTAGAGATCCTCCGCGCCGAACGTCTCCGGCTGCCCGGCGGCGGCGCGACGGGCAAGCTCGACCTCCAGGTCGAAGTCGGGCCGAAAGGTCCGGAACGTCTCCCGGTAGTCCAGGCCCCTCGCGACGACCGCGCCGAAGACCGCCGACAACGTGTGCCGTGGGACGCCGAGCCAGTCCGCCCAGGCCGCGAACTCGCGGGACTCGTCGAGAATCACCCCGCCGACATCGAAGAAGACCGCCTTGATCAACCCGTTTCTCCCGTCCCGCCGCGACCAGTGATGATCATAGGCGGATTCGACGCACGACCCAGCCCCGAATTGTCGTACACCTGTTCTAATCTCGGTCCATGGTGGAAGGGTTGGCGCGGGCGGAGGCGGCGGTTGCCGACTGCCTCGACGCTGCGGTGTGGGCCCTCCCCGAGCACGATCTCGTCGCGGCCCTCGACGCCGCGCACCGGCTCGCGCAACGCCTGGCAGCCCTGCAACTGGCGTTGGTGCGTGAGGTCGACGGCCGGGGCACCGCGCGGGCGCATGGCGCGTCGTCGACCGCGGTGTGGTTGCGGGGCCGGCTGCGGCTCGACGGTTCCGCCGCTCGCCGGCTGGTCGATCTCGCCGGGGCGCTCGATGCCGGAGCGCCCCGGGTGCGCGCCGCGTTGGTCGACGGCGACATCACCGTCGAGCAGGCGCGGGTCATCGGCGAGACCGCCCAGACGGTGCACACGGCCGCCGGCGCCGAGGCGGCCGACAAGGCCGTCGGCGTCCTCATCGGGTGGGCCGGGCAGTTCGACCCGACCCTGCTGCGCAGGCTGGGCACCCGGGTCCTCGACCATGTCGCCCCCGAGCTTGCCGAAGCCGCCGCCAGGGCGGCGCTGGAGGCCGAGGCGCGCCACGCCGATCGCGACCGTCATCTCACCCTCTCCGAGCTACGCGACGGCCGGCTGCGGCTCTCCGGTCACCTGGACGCCGAGGCGGCCGGTCTGCTGCGCGCCGCCCTCGACCCGCTGACCGCGCCGTCCGGTCCGGACGACCATCGCTGCCCCGGGCAGCGCCGGCACGACGCGCTCGCCGACCTGTGCCGGCTCGCGCTCCGCACCGGCGAACTGCCCGAGCACGGCGGCGAGCCCGCCCAGATCGTGGTGACCACCAGCTTCGACCCGCTGGCCCGGCAGCTCGGTGCCGGCGCCCTCGACACCGGGCCACAGCTCACCCCGGAGGCGGTCCGCCGCCTCGCCTGCGACGCCGCCATCCTGCCCGCCGTGCTCGGCAGCGCTGGCCAGCCACTCGACATCGGCCGGCAACGCCGACTCGTCACCGGCCCCCTGCGCCGCGCCCTGGTCCTGCGCGACCGAGGCTGCGCCTTCCCCGGCTGCGACCGACCACCCCGCTGGTGCGACGCCCACCACATCCGACACTGGGCCGACGGCGGCCACACCAGCCTGACCAACTCGGTGCTCCTCTGCGGCCACCACCACCGCCACCTCCACCACGGCGAGTGGACGGTCCGACTCGGCGCCGACGGCTACCCCGAATTCGTCCCGCCGGCCTGGCTCGACCCGGAACAGGTCCCCCGCCGCAACCAGTACCACCGACGAACGTGACGGGCCTCAGTCCGTCAGTCGCGACAAGCCCGGACCCTTGGATCGGTGGTGTGACCGGCCTCGCGTCGTTCGGGACCGCCGACTACGCCCAGCCTGCATAACGTCGCGACCATGACGGTCGACGGCGACACGTTCGAGCGGGCTACCGAACACAACCACGCCACCACCAGCGATCCGCCCAGTGACAGCAAGCGGGTCACCACGAGCGACCCGGCGACCAACAAGCTGGCCAACGCCAACGCCAACGACTCAGCCAGCACCAGCGGCAGCGGCAGCAGCGGCAGCAGCGGCAGCAGCAGCGGCAGCAGCAGCGGCAGCAGCAGCGGCAGCAGCAGCGGCAGCAGCAGCGGCAGCAGCAGCAGCGGCAGCAGCAGCGGCAGCAGCAGCGGCAGCAGCAGCAGCAGCTCAGCCAGCGACAGCGACCGGGGCGTCGCTCGCGCCTCCGCCGCGTTCATCTCGCATTGATGCGGAGCATCTCGCCGTTGCCGCCGGCGGGGCGACTGCGCACTCTCGCCCTCGCCACCCTGGCGAACTCGGTCGGTGCGGGCCTGTGGCTGACCGGAGCGGCTCTCTATCTCACCCGGGACGTGGGGCTGTCCGCCGTCCAGGTGGGTGCCGGGCTCAGCGTCGCCGGACTGGTCGGGCTGACCGCCAGCGTGCCGCTCGGCGCGCTGGCCGATCGGCGCGACCCGCGTACGCTGCGAGCCGCCCTTCAGGTCCTCCAGGCGGTGGTAGGGGCGACGTACCTGCTGGTCGACTCGTTCACGGTCTTCCTGGTCGTCGCGGTGCTCGAACTGCTGTTGGCCTCGGGCAACCTCGCGGTCCGCGCCGCATTGGTCGCGGCCGTAGCTGGTCCGCAGCGGCGGGTACACGCCTTCGCCACGCTGCGCGCCGTGGCGAACCTGGGCATCGCCGCCGGGGCCGGGCTGGCCGGGTTCGCGTTGGCCGCCGACACGCACCGGGCGTACCAGCTGTTGGTGGTCGGCAACGCGGTCACCTATCTGGTGTCGGCGGCGCTGTTGCTGCGACTGCCGGCCTACCCGCCGATGCCACGTGTCGCGACCGGTGCTGTCCTGGGCCGCGCAGGAGCGCTGCGCGACGGCCGGTTCCTCGTGGTGAGCGGCGCATCGGCGATCCTTGCCACGCACCAGACCGTTCTCACGCTCGTGGTGCCACTGTGGGCGGTGACCGTGGCCGGAGCGCCGCCGCCCGTCGTGTCGGCGGTGCTGCTGACCAACACGCTGCTGACCGTCGTGCTGGCGGTGCGGCTGAGCCGGGGCGCGGACACCGCCGTCCCCGCGGCGGCGACGATGCGCCGCGCCGGCCTGGTGCTGGCGGCCGCGATGCTGCTGTACGCCACCACGGTCGCCCTGCCGACCACGGTGGCGGTCGCACTCCTCCTGGTCGCCACGGCCGTCTACACCGCCGGAGACCTGTGGCACGCCGCCGCGGGAGCCGGGCTGACCTACGATCTCGCCCCATCGGGAGCCCTCGGCGCGTACCAGGGGGTGGACGGGATGCTCGCCGGCCTGGCCCGGGCCGTCGCCCCGGCCCTGCTGACCCTGGTCATCATCGACGGCGGGGCGGCCGGCTGGCTGGCCGTCGCCGGGCTGTTCGCCGTGACGGCTCTGACCACCCCGGCGCTGACCCGGTGGGCGCTGAGCAATCGCCGGAGCTAGCAGAATCCTCGACATGACCGATCCTTCGACCATCACCATCCGCCCCGGCGGCCCTGACGACGCCCTGGCCGTGCTGCGGCTGCTCGACGTGGCCACCGCCTGGCTGATGGAGCGCGGCCGGACCGGGCAGTGGGGCACGCGGCAGCCCTCCACCGATGCGGGCCAGATCGCCCGGGCCGAGGAGTGGGCCGCGAGTGGCGGCCTGCACCTGGCGATGCGGGGCGACCGTCCGGTCGGCGCGCTGGTGGTGGGCGCCGCCACCGAGCACGTGCCCCCGGCCACCGAGCCGGAGCTGTACGTCCGGCTGCTGGTCACCGACCGGGCGTACGCCGGGCTGGGGATCGGCGCGCGGCTGCTGGAGCACGCCGCCGAGGTGGCCCGGGCACGCGGGCTGGGATTGTTACGGGTGGACTGCTACGGCGGCGACGACCGGGCACTCGTCCGGTTCTACGAGGGTTGCGGCTTCACCCCGACCGAACCGTTCACCGTGGTCCGGTCGGGGCGTGAGCCGTGGCCGGGGCAGTTGCTCGTGCGCCGGCTCGACTGAGCGTCAGCCGATCTCCTCGTCGACGAAGCACCAGCGCCACGCCTCGCCCGGCTGCGCCGAGCGGATCACCGGGTGACCGGTGGACGCGAAGTGCTTGCTCGCGTGCTGGTTCGGCGACGAGTCGCAGCAGCCGACCTGCCCGCAGCTCAGGCAGGTACGCAGGTGCACCCAGTAGGTGTTGCCGATGGCGACACAGTCCGCGCACTCGTCCGGGGTGAGCGGCTCGGCGGTGCCCGCCTCGGCCAGGTGCTGACAGCTCACTGGTCCACCTCCTGCCGCAGCAGCGACTCTTCCAGGTCCAGGTCACGGTAGGCCTGCACCAATACCTCCTCAGGAATCCGACCGGAGTCCCGGGCAGCCCGGAACACGTCCCGCTCGGCGTCGATCATTTCTTGTCGCAGCCGACCGTACGCCTGCGAGGGGGTCTCCCGCTCGTCGCCGCCGAGCCGTTCCCAGGCCATGTTCGTGCGGTCCTCCTGCACCCGACGCAGCCGGTCCACCACGGCAGCGGGCGCGCTGTCGGCCAACTCCTCCAGGCGGTCCCGCGCTGCCCTGCTGGCCTGCTGCTGCACTCCGGCGGCGGACAGGGCGTCCTGCACCGGGTCGTCCTGGGGCAGCTTCAGCCGGCGGGCGACCATCGGGAGGGTGGCGCCCTGGCCGACCAACGTGACCACGATCACCGCGAAGGCCAGCCAGATGAACAGGGCCCGCGGGTACGGCTCGTCCTCGGCCAGCGTCAACGGCAGGGCCAGGGCGGCGGCGAGCGTCACCACGCCCCGCATCCCCGCCCAGCCGATGATGATCGGGATCTTCGGGGAGGGGGCCTCGTCGCGGCGGCGGATCCGGGGAACCAGTCGGGCCAGGTAGGTAGCCGGGAACAGCCAGACGAAGCGGGTCAGGAAGACGGTGGCCAACACCGCCACGGTGATCAGGACGAGGGAGCCGGCCGGCTCGTCGAGGTCTCGCAGCACGTCCCGCAGTTGCAGCCCGACCAGGAGGAAGACCAGCCCTTCGAGGAGGAACCGCACCAGCCGCCAGAACGCCCCGGTCTGCAACCGGGACGCCGCCGACAGCAGTTGCGGCAGCTTGTGGCCGAGGGCCAGCCCGGTGACGACCACCGCGACCACACCGGAGGCGTGCACGTGCTCGGCCGTGAACACCACCGCGAACGGGATGATCAGCGACAGCGCGTTGTCCAGCAGCGGGTCGCTGATCCGCCGGTGCAGGAAGCCGAAGACGACCGCCCCGAGCGCGCCGATCAGGATGCCGCCGCCGGTCGCGCGCAGCACCTCGACGGCCACGTCCGCCGTGCCGACGGTCGTACCGATCGTGGCCATGGTCGCGACCCGCAGCAGCACCAGCGCGGTCGCGTCGTTGACGAGGCTCTCCCCCTCCAGGATGGTGACCACCCGGCGGGGCAGCCCGACGCGGCGCGCGACCGCCGTGGCGGCCACCGCGTCCGGCGGCGCGACCACCGCGCCGAGGGCCAGGCAGATCGCGAACGGTACCTGCGGCAGCAGCAGATGCAGCACGAAGCCCACCGCGAACGCGGTGAACAGCACCAGACCCACGGCGAGCAGCAGGATCGGCCGGATGTTGTTCTTGAACGCCGGCACCGACGTCTCCAGCGCCGCGACGTACAGCAACGGCGGCAGGATGCCGATCAGCACCAACTCCGGTTCGAGGTGGATCTGCGGGAAGCCCGGAAGGAAGGACAGGGCCAATCCGAGTACGACGAGCAGGATCGGCGCGAGCAGGCCGAGCCGGCGGGCCAAGGCCGCGCCCAGGGTGGCGATCGCCAGGAAGACGACGACCGGAAACAGGCTTTCCATGGGGTACGAGCCTAGGGCCTGCTTCATGAGGGCGGCCGAGCCGAGGCGGAGTCCGGGCGGCGATCCGGCAAGGCGCGGTCAGGTCCGGATACCGGTGTTGTATGCGGACCTGACCGCAACGCCGCCGGGCGGCGTCCGGGCCCGCCGCAGGCCGGCCAGTTCTTATGAAGCAGGCCCTTGGGGCGGGTGGTCGACGCCCGATCAGGCAGCCGGACGCAACTTCGGCAGCACCTCGGCGCCGAACGCGTCGATGAACCCGCGCTGCTCCTGCCCGACGTGGTGCAGGGCGATCTGGTCGAAGCCGAGCGCCACGTACTCCTCCAACCAGCCGACGTGCCGGCCCAGGTCCGCCGAGACGTTCACCACCTGGGCGACCCGCTGGGCGGGTACGTCGGCGGACACCTCGTCGAAGTGCTCCACGGTCTCCAGGTCCCAGCAGACCGGAGGGGCGAAGACGTTGCTGCGCCACTGGTCGTACGCGATCGCCTCGGCCTGCGCCTGCTCCTGCGCCCAGGAGACGTGCACCTGGAGGTGCAGCGGTCCACGGCCACCGGCGTCCCGGTACGCGTCGATCATCGCCCGCAGGTGCTCAACGGGCGCGTTCACGGTGATCAGGCCGTCGGCCCACTCGGCGCACCAGCGGGCGGTGGCGACGCTGACGGCGGCCCCCACCAGCGCGGGCGGCTCCTCGGGACGGGTCCACAGCCGGGCCCGGTCCACCCGGACGAGGCCGTCGTGGCTGACCTCCTCACCGGCCAGCAGCGCCCGGATCACGTCCACGCACTCACGCAGCCGGGCGGAGCGGACGTCCTTGCGCGGCCACGCGTCACCGGTGATGTGCTCGTTGCTGGCCTCGCCGGTGCCGAGGGCCGCCCAGAACCGGCCCGGATACATCGCGCCGAGGGTGCCGATCGCCTGCGCGATGATCGCCGGGTGGTAGCGCTGGCCGGGAGCGTTGACGACGCCGAACGGCATGCCGGTGGCCTGCAGGGCGGCACCCAGCCAGGACCAGGCGAAGCCCGACTCGCCCTGCCGCTCGCTCCACGGCGAGAAGTGGTCGGAGCACATGGCGGCGTCGAAGCCGGCCCGCTCGGCGTGCAGCACCGCTTCCAGCAGGGCGCGGGGGTTGATCTGCTCGTGGGAGGCGTGGAACCCGAACGTCGTCATGGGCGCATCTCCTACCCACGACGACGTCCGGTGATGCGTGCTACTCGGCGTGCGCGCCCGCGCCGGCCGACGCCGCCCCTTCGCCCACCCACACCGTCTTGGTGTTGCAGAACTCCCGCATGCCCAGCTCGGACAGCTCCCGTCCGTAGCCGGAGTTCTTCACGCCGCCGAAGGGCAGCTCCGGGTACGAGGTGGTCATGCCGTTGACGAAGACGTTGCCGGCGTCCAGGTCGGTGGCGAAGCGGTCCTGCTCGGCCGCGTCCCGGGTCCAGGCGTTCGACCCGAGCCCGAAGCTCGTGCCGTTGGCCACCTCGATGGCCTCGTCGTAGGACGACACCCGGTACAGGCCGGCGACCGGACCGAACACCTCCTCGGACCACATGCGCATCTGCGGCGTCAGGTCGGTGACGACGGTCGGCGGATAGAACCATCCGTCGCCGGTGGGCAGCTCACCGCCGCAGAGCACCGTCGCGCCGTTGTCCACCGCGTCGCGCACCTGGGCGTGCACCTCGTCGCGGCCGTGCTCGCTGGCCAGCGGCCCCACGTCGGTGTCGCCGTCCATCGGGTCGCCGACCCGCAGCGCGGCCATGTTCGCGGCGAACTTCTCGGCGAACGCGTCGAAGACGTCGGTGTGCACGATGAAGCGCTTGGCGGCGATGCAGGACTGGCCGTTGTTCTGGCAGCGGGCGGTGGTGGCGACCTCGGCGGCCCGGTCCAGGTCCGCCGAGGGCATCACCACGAACGGGTCGCTGCCGCCCAGCTCCAGCACCGTCTTCTTGAGTTCCCGCCCGGCGATCTGCGCGATCGACCGCCCGGCCGCCTCGCTGCCGGTGAGCGTCGCGGCGCGTACCCGCGGGTCGGCGAGGATGCGCTCGACGGCGTCCGAGCCGACCAGCAGGGTGGTGAACGCGCCCTCCGGGAAGCCGGCGCGGCGGAACACGTCCTCCAGCAGCAGCGCGGTCTGCGGCACGTTCGAGGCGTGCTTGAGCAGGCCGGTGTTGCCGGCCATCAACGCCGGGGCGGCGAAGCGCATCACCTGCCAGAGCGGGAAGTTCCACGGCATCACGGCGAGCACCACGCCGATCGGCTGGTAGCGGATGAACGCCCGGGTCGCCTTCACGGCGGCGGCGTCGGCCGGCTCGTCGGCGAGGAACGTCGGGGCCTTGTCGGCGTAGAAGCGGGCGGCCGTGGCGCACTTGGTCACCTCGGCCTGCGCGGCGGCGTACGTCTTGCCCATCTCCGTGGTCATGATCCGGGCGATCTCGTCCCGCTCGGTGTCGAGGAGGTCGGCCGCGGCGTTCATCCACCGGGCGCGCTCCTCGACGCCGGTGCCGCGCAGCTGCCGGTACGCGAGATCGGTGCGCTCGATGGCGGCGTCGAGCTGTTCGGTGGACATCGCCTCGTAGGTCTTGAGCACCTGACCGGTGGCGGGGTTGGTGGTGGCGATGTGTGGCATTTCGTTTCTCCTGTCACTCGAACAGCGAGTGTCGTACGCCCGGCTCCTCGCGGCGGCGGGCGGCGCGGCGGCGTTGGATCACGACCAGATCGACCACGGCGACCACCGCGAGGATCGCGCAGAGCACGCCGAGCCAGGCGATCCCGGCCCAGAACGCCAGCACCGCGAAGATCACCATGATCACCAGTCCGAAGCTGGCGAGGGTGAGCCGCAGGTTGAGGGCGCTGTACGCGTGCCCGACCGTGCCACGGGCGCGCCGGGGCTGCGATCTCGTCATACCCAACGATCTACCCGCGATCGGGGGTGTTAACCGGTGGCCAGACGACCCCACGCGCGGCGGCACTTATAGCATCCCGACGGCAGGTCCGAGGCCCCTTCGCCGCATACCCGACAGCAACTTCCCGCCCAACCGGGTCCAGCGCTTAGAGTTACCGCGCTGTCGCTCTGTGCTGCGAGACAGGGGATGTCATGCCTCGACGCTGGATCGCCGCCCTGGCCTGCCTCGCCGCACTGGTGGCACTGGCCTGCGAGGGTGGCACGTCGGCGTCACCGCGCCCCACGAAGAGCGCGCCGTCGTCCGGCGGTCCCGGCGGCATCGCCGCGCTCGGCGACTCGATCAGCACCGGCTTCGCCTCCTGCCTGGTCCTCACCTCCTGCGAGCGCAACTCGTGGTCCACCGGGGACGGTCTGCGGGTCAACAGCCACTACCGGCGACTGCTCGACCAGGACTCCGCGATCCGCGGCCGGGCGTACAACCACGCGCGGCCCGGCGCCCGCGCCGACGCCCTCGAAGGCCAGGCCCAGGCAGCGGTACGGGACCGCGTCGACTACGTCACCGTGCTGATCGGCGCCAACGACATCTGCCGGGGCGGGGTGGACGCCATGACGCCGGTGACCACGTTCCGTACCGACGTCGACCGGGGCCTGCGGGCGTTGCGTACCGGCCGGCCGAAGGCGCGGGTACTGGTGGTGAGCATCCCCGACCTGTACCGACTCTGGGAGGTCGGGCACACCGACGGACGGGCGACGCGCGCGTGGAAGCGGGGCATCTGCCCGGCGCTCCTGGCCAACGCGACGTCGAACGCGGCCGCCGACAAGGCCCGCCGGGCCGCTGTCCGGGAACGGATCGACGCGTACAACGTGCAGTTGGTGGCGGCCTGCCGGGCGTACGGCTCGCGCTGCCGGCACGACGGAGGCGCGGCGCACCGGGTGCGCTTCACCCTGGACCTGCTCAACCCGCTGGACTGGTTCCACCCCAACGCCACCGGCCAGGACCGGCTGGCCGAGGTGACCTGGCGCTCCTCCGGACTCGCCGACTGAGTCAGCCCGCGCGCGAGGGCGGATCAGGAACGGCGGGGCTCCGGAACGGCGGTGCCGCGGCGACCGTAGAGCGCCCGCGAGCGCTCGGCCAGGTCCTTCGTGGCGGACGAGTTGGCCCAGGTGCCGAGCACGATCGCCGCCCCAGGGACGATCTTGGCGATGACGCGCTTGGCCGCCCGCACACCGGCCATCTGGGCGAGCCGGACGCCGAGCTGCAACATGACCCGGCCCAGCGGACGCTGACCGCCCAGGCCGAAGAGCGCGTCGGCGCGTTCCCGGCCGGCGGCCACCCCGAGCGCCAGGCGGGCGCTCTCGGCGACCTTGTGCACCCGTTGGAGCACGAGCAGATCGGTGGCCCGGTCGCTGTGCAGCGGGTCGACGTCGTACGCGGCGGCGACGTGCAGGACCATCCGTGCCTGGGTCCAGGCCAGCACGCCGACGTCGAGGACCGCGCCGGGCAGCCCGGCCGCGCCGGAGACCGCCCCGGACAGCCGGGCCAGGTTGACGAACTTGCGGACCGCCTGGTCGGCCAGGACGTCGGACGAGACGCCGGGGTGGTCGTTGCGGGCCCGGGCGGCCCACTGCGCGGCCTCCGGCCCGAGTCGGCGCACCGCCTCCAGCGCGAGGTGCTCCGGGGCGTACTGCGGATCGTCACGCATCCGGTCCCACAGCCGCGCCGGCGGGCCTTCGGGCGTGGCCGGCGGCGCGACCGGCGCGTCGGCCGACGGCTCGGGGGTGGGCGCGGCGGGTTGACCGCCGGCGGGCGGGGTGTCGGTCACCGGGTCTCCCCAGGGGTGGGTACGGGCAGGACGGCCGGTGACGCGGTCAGCGACGGCGGTTGGACAGGCGGCTGGCCAACCCCTTGAGCTTCTGCTGGTTCTCCGGCTTGGCCAGCTCGCGCCGACCCCGGTCCACCAGTTGCTGACCCTTGGGCGATCTCAGGAAAGTGCTGATCCGCTGCATTAGAGACATAACGTCCTCCTGTCGGTGATCCCTCAGTCATGTGTACCCCGCACCCGCAACGGATGTACCCGGGACGCGACAGGCTCAACCCTCACCGTCCATAGTGGTCGGTAGGCTACCGCCCGCTCGGCACGATGGCGTCGACGACCCGGGTGGCCCGCCATTCGTGCTGCTGGTAGTACTCCGGGTACGCGGAGACCTGCACCGCCTGGGCGGCGTCGGTGAGGCGCATCTGCTGCCAGCCGGGCACCTGTTCGAGTGCCGTGAGGAACTGCCGGGTCGCGAACTCCGGGTCCATCAACCGACCGACCGGACCCCAGCCGCTGCTGGAGCGCTGCTGGAACAGACCGACCGAGTCGTGGTCCCAGCCGACGCCCTGGTGCGGGTAGTCCTGCGACTCCGGCAGGACGCCGCTGGCGACGTTGTAGAGGTTGCTCTCCTGCATGGCGGTCGCCACCGCGATGACCAGGCCACGGCGCGGGACGCCCATCTTGCGGCCGGCGCGGACGATCGCCTCGGCGTTCTCCATCTGGGCCTTGTCCAGGCCGGCGACGGGCGCCGGGCGGGTCGGCTTCGCCGGGGCGACCTTGCGGGCGCGGGGGGTGGTGTCCGGGTCGGCGGGGGTGGTGGACGCCGACGGGGTGGCGGACGGGGCCGCCGAGCGGTCGAGCCCGCGGGATGCGGTCTGCTGCTCGGCGCGCTGCGCCAGCTCGACGCCGGCGGTCTTCTCGCGCGACTGCGCGCCGGTGTCCTGGTCCCGGACCTGCACGGCGGCGGCCAGACCGAGGCAGCAGACCACGCCGGTGGCGAGCGCCACCTGGGCGCGGCGTCGACCGCTCAGGTCGCGGGCGTACGCCCGGAGCCGACTCGCGGCGGTTGTCCGTTCGGCTGAGGTGCCTTCCTCTGTTTCGGCAGTGGGGCTACTCGGGGCGTACGGGTCGTCGAGGGTGCCGTCGTCACGCATCAGCCGAGGCTAGGCAGGCCGGAGCCCCGATCACGCACGGTGATCACGTGGTCATCGCCACAGAAACAGGCATCACCGGTGGACGACTGGGGCGGGTCGACCCGCCCGGGGAACGAACCTCGCGTACCGGAGGAAAGCGGCGCGGCGTGCAGGCGGGCACGGACCGCGACAGGGACGGACATCGGTCCGCGCGACCCGACATGATCGACAAACTCGGCCTTTGGGCCGAACCGCCCATCGGCCGATCGGCGTAATCGGGTGGTTCGTCCGATCGTGCCCACCGGGCGGGCGACGGATCGCCCGACGCAGGAATGCGCCAGGATGGCGGGTACGTTGCCCGAACCGAGTGCTGTCCGTCGCGACGGCACCCGAACAGGCACATTCCAGGGAGGTCCGCACCGGTGCTCGACCCACACGAGCTCTACCAGCTCACCGACGATCTGCCCGACCTCGGGCAGCCGGTCCTGATTCAGGCCCTCACCGGGTTCGTGGACGCCGGCAACGCGAGCCGGCTGGCCCGCGAGCAACTGCTCACCTCGCTCGAGGGTCGGCCGATCGCCACCTTCGACGTGGACCAGCTCTTCGACTACCGCTCCCGGCGACCGGTGATGACCTTCAACGAGGACCACTGGGAGAGCTTCGACGCGCCGGAGCTGGAGCTGCACCTGCTGCACGACGACGATGAGACCCCGTTCCTGCTGCTCACCGGCCCCGAGCCGGACCTGCAGTGGGAGCGGTTCACCGCCGCCGTCGCGGGGCTCGCCGCCCGGCTCGACGTACGGCTCACCGTCGGGCTCAACTCGATCCCGATGGCGGTCCCGCACACCCGGCCGACCGGGGTGACGGCCCACGCCACCCGTCCCGAGCTGATCAGTGGGTACGAGCCGTGGCTGCAACGGGTCCAGGTGCCCGGCAGCGTCGGCCACCTGCTGGAGTTCCGCCTCGGCGAGCAGGGCCGCGACGCGCTCGGCTTCGCCGCCCACGTGCCGCACTACGTGGCGCAGACCGAGTACCCGGCCGCCGCCGAGGTGCTGCTGAGCGCCGTGTCCCGCAGCACCGGGCTGCTGCTGCCCGGCGACGGCCTGCGCTCGGCCGCCGAGGTGGTCCGGGTGGAGATCGACCGGCAGGTCGCCCAGACCGAGGACGCCGCCGCGCTGGTCCAGGCCCTCGAGGAGCAGTACGACGCGTTCGCCCGCGGACGCGGCGAGCGGAGCCTGCTCGCGCCGGACGCCGGCCCGCTGCCCACCGCCGACGAACTCGGTGCGGAGCTGGAACGGTTCCTGGCCGAACAGACCCGCCCGGGTGACACTCCCGGGAGCTGACCCGGCGGCGACACGGCACGCGGCTGAGGCGGCGTCGGGGCGGCGGATACGGCAGGGTGGACGTATGCGCCTGGCGACCTGGAACGTGAACTCGGTGAAGGCCCGGCTCCCCCGGCTGCTGGAATGGCTGGACGGCACCGGGCCCGACGTCGTCTGCCTGCAGGAGACGAAGTGCCCCGACGGCGCGTTCCCGGTAGCCGAGGTGGGCGAGCTGGGCTACACCGTGGCCAGCCACAGCGACGGCCGGTGGAACGGGGTCGCGATCCTGTCCCGCGTCGGCCTCGACGACGTCCGCGTCGGCTTCGCGGGCGAGCCCGGCTTTCCCGAGCCGGAGGCTCGGGCCATCTCCGCCACCTGTGACGGGGTGCGGGTCTGGTCGGTGTACGTCCCCAACGGGCGCACGCCCGACGACCCGCACTACGCGTACAAGCTCGCCTGGTTCGCGGCGCTGCGCGACGCGCTGGAAGCGGAGCTGGCCGGCGGCCGGCCGGTGGCCGTCTGCGGTGACTTCAACGTCGCCCCGACCGACGCCGACGTCTGGGACCCGGCGGTGTTCACCCACTCCACACACGTCACCCCGGCCGAACGGGCCGCCCTCGCCGCGCTGCGCGACCTCGGCCTCAACGACGTGGTGCCGACGCCGATGAAGGGGCCGCACCCCTTCACGTACTGGGACTACCGCGCGGGGATGTTCCACCAGAACAAAGGCATGCGGATCGACCTGGTGTACGCCTCCGCGCCGTTCAGCCGAGCGGTCCGCTCGGCGTACGTCGACCGGGAGGCCCGCAAGGGCAAGGGCCCCTCCGACCACGCGCCGATCGTGGTCGACGCGGACCTCGTTCCGGCGGTCGAGGCGTTCTGACCTCCGGCGCTCCCGCCGCAGGGGCGCCGGGGCTGGCTAGGGTGGGCAGATGGCAGTCGTGAAGATCAACGCAATCGAGGTTCCCCCGAACGCCGGCCCCGAGCTGGAGAAGCGGTTCGCGGCGCGGGCGGGCGCGGTGGAGGGCTCCCCCGGCTTCCTCGGCTTCGAACTGCTCCGCCCGGTGGCCGGCGAGACCCGCTACTTCGTCTACACGCGGTGGGAGAGCGAGGAGGCGTACCAGGCCTGGGCCTCGGGGTCCGCCCGCGCCGCGCACGCCACCGCCCCCGGCGAGACGCCCCGTCCGCCGGTCTCCAGCGGCGCGACCCTGCTGGAGTTCGAGGTGGCGTTGCGAGTCCCCCAGCCCTGACCGACGCTGCGGCCGGTTGATCGACTCGGTCTCGGCGAAATCGGGGTGCAGCTCCACCGGGACACCCCGACATCACCGAACTCGTGTGGATCAAGCCCGGCGGTCAGGGCTTGCGGGACGACTGGAGGGTGGCGAACGCGATCACGTTGTCCTCGTAGCCGGTGCGACCGCCGATGAACTGGCCGCCGCAGGTGATGAGCCGGAGCCCAGCGGGGCCCTCGTGCCCGTAGATGCGCTCGGCGGGGAGTTGGTCCTTCGGGAAGCGCTCGACCGTGTCGACCTTGAACACCACCGTCGACCGGTCCGCCCGGACCACCTCGATCAGGTCACCGGGCTTCAGCTTGCCCAGGTTGTAGAAGACCGACGGGCCGCTCTTGGTGTCCACGTGCCCGACGATGACGGCCGGACCGGGCTCGCCGGGCGTCGGCCCCCGGTCGTACCAGCCGGTCTCGTTCTGCTTCTCCAGCGGCGGAACGGCGATCGTGCCGTCCGACGCCTGCCCGACCGGCGCCACCGGCGCCTCCACCTTGATCGCCGGGACGGTGAGTCGTACCGGGCGGCTGGCCGACAGGCCGACCGTCTCGCTGCGCGCCGGACGGTCGCCACCGGCCGGGGTCAGGTCGAGCGGGCCGACCGAACGACCCAGCCCCGCGCCGGTGGCGAAGACGCCCACCAGCACCAGCACCACGGCCAGCGGCACCGACCAGGGGCTACGCCCGGTCGGACGGCTGCGCCGGGGAGCGACGGCGGTCGGCGGACGGGCGGCCACCGCCGGGCCTTCGCCGGAGACACGCGACGCGCGGGACACCGGCGAGGGCTTCGCGCCAACGGACGGGCGCGAATTGCCGGCCTGCTGGGCAGCAGCGGATTGCCGGGCATCCCCGGACGGGCGTGCGACAGCGGGTGGGTGGGCCTCGCCGGGTGGGCGGGCATCGCCGGGCAGCCACGAGCCGGCGGACGGGCGCGAACCCATGGGCGGACGGGATCCGGGCGGCGGCGGTGTGGGGCGGAAGATTTCCATGGCGGCCTCAGCGGCGCGCGACGCTACGGGGCCGGCGCAGGGCCACCACGGCGAGGACCAGGCCAGCGACCGTGAAGGCGGCACCGCCGGGCAGCAGCAGTTTGCCGGTCATTCCCCCGGCGGTGCCACCGAAGCCCGTCGCCGGCCCTCGGCTGGGACCCGAGGGGACCTTCTTGACCACCTGGAGCATGGTCGAGGCCGTCTCACCGTCGCGGCACTCCAGCTTGACCCGGTAGTTGCCGGGGCGGGTGCGCTCGCGCACCATCGGGGCGGCGGTGAGCACGCCGCCCTGCGGTTGCACGCCGACGGCGCCGAACGCGTCCGAGACGACGGTGGCGCCGATCGAGTTGTCCCGGCAACTGGCCCGGATGCCGACCAGGTAGCCGGGCTGCACCGTGCTGGGGCTCACCTCGACGAAGACGTCCACCACGGGAGTGGGCTGTGGCGCACCACCCGGCACGCCTCCGGGCTGCGGCGCGAGCGCGGCAACCGGCAGGACGTCGAGCGGCGCGGGCGCGGGCGCGGCAACCGGCAGGACGTCGAGCGGCCGGGCGGCTGCGGCGCCGGCCGACAGCGGATCGAGCGGCCAGTCGGAGGCGGTCGACAGGGGGTCGGACGGCCCGCTGGGCGCAGTGGCGGGGGCCGGCGGCGTGGCCAGCGTTGCCGGGGCGGCGAGCGCGGGAGCGGTGCTGAGCAGGGGGATGGCGAGCATGGCCGCCACCGACAGGAGCACGCCGCCGCGGGTCACTGTCACGATGCCCCCTCTCGACGCCGTCGGACCGCGCCGGGCAGCGGACCGCCCGGCCTGCCGTACCAATCGGATCCTCTCATTCCCGGTCGCACATCACATCCGATCCGCAGACGAAGTCGCGTACGCTCGGGGCGCTGTGACCATCACCGACCCTGACCCCGCCATCGTCCCGCCCACGGGCCGGACGATCCGCACCTTCCACCCCCGTCGGGGGAGGATGAGCGGCCGGCAGACCGACGCGCTGGACCGGCTCTGGTCCTCGTACGGCCTGGACGTGTCGGGCGAGCCCGTCGACCTGGCCGCCCTCTTCGGCCACCGGGCCCCGGTGGTGCTGGAGATCGGCTCGGGCATGGGAGACAGCACGGCCGCGATGGCCGCCGCCGACCCGGACCGAGATTATCTGGCGGTCGAGGTGCACACGCCGGGAATCGCGAACCTGCTCGACCTGGTGGACCGCGCTGACCTGGGGAATGTCCGGGTTGCTCGGGGTGACGCATTGGAGTTGGTCAGCGGCCTGCCGGAGGGCGCGCTGGACGCCGTACACGTGTTCTTTCCCGATCCGTGGCCGAAGGCCCGGCATCACAAGCGGCGGATCATCCAGCCGTCGCACGTGGCCCTGCTGCGCTCCCGGCTGACGCCCGGTGGGGTGCTGCACTGCGCCACCGACTGGGCCGAGTACGCCGAGGCGATGCGGGAGACCCTGGACGCGGACCCGGAGCTGGTCGACGCGTACGGCGGCTTCGCGCCCCGCCCGGCGCACCGCCCGGTGACGAAGTTCGAGCGGCGGGCGATCACGGCGGGCCGTCCGGTCGCCGATCTCATCTACCGCCGACGGTAAGGAAGGGCCCCCTGTTAACGCCTGGCGTTGTAAAAGGGGCCCTTCCCAACGCCTTGAGCGGGTCGCACGACAACCTGGTTGGCGCCGGAGGGCATGATCCAGGCACCATGGACACGCTATGACGCTCACCGCCGCGCTGCCGAGAAGCGCCGACCCCGACACCCTCTTCGACGCGTTCGCCGGCTGGGCGAAGGAGCGCGGCCTCGACCTCTACCCCCATCAGGAGGAGGCGGTCATCGAGATCGTCTCCGGCGCCAACCTGATCATGAACACGCCCACCGGCTCGGGTAAGAGCCTGGTGGCCGTCGCCGCGCACTTCGCGGCTCTGGCCGACAACCGGACGACGTTCTACACCGCGCCGATCAAGGCGCTGGTGTCGGAGAAGTTCTTCGCGCTCTGCGAGGTGTTCGGCGCCGAGAACGTCGGCATGCTCACCGGTGACGCCAGCGTCAACGCCGACGCCCCGATCATCTGCTGCACGGCGGAGATCCTGGCCAACCTGGCGCTGCGCGAGGGCGACCGGGCCGACGTCGGCCAGGTGATCATGGACGAGTTCCACTTCTACGCCGAGCCCGACCGGGGCTGGGCGTGGCAGGTGCCGATCATCGAGCTGCCACAGGCCCAGTTCATCCTGATGTCCGCCACCCTGGGCGACACCACCCGCTTCGTCGACGACCTGACGCGCCGCACCGGGCGGCCCACCGCCGTCGTGCGCTCGGCCGAGCGGCCGGTCCCGCTGATCTTCTCGTACGCGATGACGCCGCTGCACGAGACGCTCGAGGAGCTGCTGGAGACCAAACAGGCCCCGGTGTACGTCGTGCACTTCACCCAGGCCGCCGCGCTGGAACGCGCCCAGGCGCTGATGAGCGTCAACGTCTGCACCCGCGCCGAGAAGGACATGATCGCGCAGGCGATCGGCGGCTTCCGGTTCACCTCCGGCTTCGGCAAGACGCTGTCCCGGCTGGTCCGGCACGGCATCGGCGTACACCACGCCGGCATGCTGCCCAAGTACCGCCGCCTCGTCGAGACCCTCGCGCAGGCCGGCCTGCTCAAGGTCATCTGCGGCACGGACACGCTCGGCGTCGGCATCAACGTGCCGATCCGCACGGTGCTGTTCACCGGCCTGAGCAAGTACGACGGGGTCCGTACCCGCCTGCTCAAGAACCGTGAGTTCCACCAGATCGCCGGGCGGGCCGGCCGGGCCGGGTACGACACCATCGGCCGGGTCGTCGTGCAGGCCCCCGAGCACGTCATCGACAACGAGAAGGCGCTCGCCAAGGCCGGTGACGACCCGAAGAAGCGGCGCAAGGTGGTCCGCAAGAAGCCGCCGGAGGGCTCGATCGGCTGGGGCCAACCCACCTTCGACCGCCTTGTGGAGGCCGAGCCGGAGCCGCTGACGTCCAGCTTCCAGGTCAGCCACTCGATGCTGCTCAACGTGATCGGCCGCCCCGGCGACGCGTTCACGGCGATGCGGCACCTGCTCACCGACAACCACGAGGAGCCCGCCGCGCAGCGCCGGCACATCCGCCGGGCCATCGCCATCTACCGGGCGCTGCGGGCCGGTGGGGTCGTCGAGGAGCTGCCCGAGCCGGACGAGACCGGCCGCCGGGTACGGCTCACCGTCGACCTCCAGCTCGACTTCGCCCTCAACCAGCCGCTCTCCCCCCTCGCCCTCGCCGCCATCGAGCTACTCGACGCCGAATCCCCGTCGTACGCCCTCGATGTGCTGAGCGTGATCGAGTCGATCCTCGACGACCCCCGCCAGATCCTGTCCGCGCAGCAGTTCAAGGCGCGCGGCGAGGCGGTCGCCGCGATGAAGGCCGAGGGCATCGAGTACGAGGCCCGCCTCGAACTGCTCGACGAGGTGACCCACCCGAAGCCGCTCGCCGAGCTGCTGGAGGCCGCGTACGAGATGTACCGGCAGGGTCACCCCTGGGTCGCCGACCACCAGCTCTCCCCCAAGGCCGTCGTCCGCGACATGTACGAGCGGGCCATGACCTTCACCGAGTACGTGCAGTTCTACGGGCTGACCCGCTCGGAGGGCCTGGTCCTGCGCTACCTGGCCGACGCGTACAAGACGCTGCGCCAGACCGTCCCCGAGGACGCCAAGACCGAGGAGCTGATCGACCTCATCGAGTGGCTGGGCGAGCTGGTCCGCCAGGTCGACTCCAGCCTCATCGACGAGTGGGAGCGGCTGCGCAACCCGTCCGACGTGGCCGAGGTGGCCCAGGCGCACGCCGCCCTGACCGACCGGCCACCGGCGGTGACCCGCAACGCGCGGGCGTTCCGGGTACTCGTGCGCAACGCGCTGTTCCGTCGGGTCGAGCTGGCGGCGCTGCGCCGCTGGGACCTGCTCGCCGAGCTGGACGCCGCCGACGGCTGGGACTACGACGCGTGGGCCGACGCCCTGACGCCCTACTTCGAGGCGTACGACTCGATCGGGGTCGGTCCGGACGCCCGCGGCCCGGCGCTGCTCATGATCGAGCAGGGCCGGGAGAAGTGGACCGTCCGGCAGATCTTCGACGACCCGGACGGCGACCACGACTGGGGCATCAGCGCCGAGATCGACCTCGTCGCCTCGGACGAGGTCGGCGCGGCGGTCGTCCGGATCACCGACGTCGGTCAGCTCTGAGGTGCCGCGCCCGGTGGCGGTATCGTCCGCCGCCGGGTGCTCCGGAACCGAGCAGAGTCGCGGGACGGCGCGCGGCCACGTCCTCGATCCAGCCGAACAGCAGCACCGCCCCGGCGGTCAGGAGGCACACTCCGGCCAGCCTCAGCACGATCGACACCGCCGAGGTGTACGGCAGCACCGGCGCGAGCAGGACGAACATTCCGAGGCTGGCGGGGACGTGCCAGAGATAGATGGTGACCGCCCGGGCGTTGACGACCCGCAGCACGGCGCCCAGCGGCACCCGGCCGACGAGCCGGGGCCGCACTCTCAACAGCACGGCGACGAGGGCCATCGACCACAGTGTCGTGCCACCCGCGACGTGGTTGAGGTCGACGGCCACGCCGGCCACCATGGCGGTGACGACCCAGGTCCCGCCGGCCACGGCCAGACCCGCGACGAGGCAGCCGTACCAGCGCCACGGCACACGATGCAGCAGCCGATCGTGGTGGGCGAAGCCCAGCAGCCAGCAGGACAGGTAGGCCGCGACGAAGTATCCGGTGCGCACCCCGGCGAGGTGCAGGCCGATCGGCAGTGCGGTGGCGACCCCGACGCTGGGCCACGGCCAGCGACGGAACACCCGCCGCAGGATGGGTGACAACAGCACCAGCCAGAGGTACGTGACGATGTACCAGAGCCCGATGTGGAAGACCCAGGCCCAGGACGGTCCGCCCACGGGAGGCACCCGCAGGGGCAGGATCCACCAGACCAGTCCGGCCCATTCGCCCACGCCCTGTGGCCGCCACCTGACGGCCAGCACCACCAGCGTGATCACGCCGAACACCCAGAACGGCAGCAGCAACCGGCGCAGCCGCCTGGCCACCGCCCGGGGACCGTCGCGATCGAGGGAAGCCGCGATCAACGTGCCGGCGATGCCGAACATCAGACCCATCGCCGGCACCAGCAGGCTCAGCCAGACCCAACCGGTCACGTGGAAGAGCACGACGCGGACCAGGGCTGCGGTGCGCAACAGGTCCAGATAGCCGTCGCGAGCAGGCGCGGCACTGTCGGACCGGACGGTCCGCCTCGCAACCTCGTCGCCCGCAGTGATCGAGCGAGCAGCCCCAACAACCACAAGGCACACTAACGCCACAAGTGTCACAAAACTGGCAATTGTTGACATCTGCGGCTGCCGAAAACAGGCGCACAGACGGGGCGTCCGCAGCCCGAACTTGGCTGGGCAATGTCAGACCCGTCGATTAGAATGTATGTACTAATAGAGATCCTGACCTGCAGGATTACGACTGGGAGGACGCCCGTGACCGCGCCCACCTCCACGCCCCTGACGCCCTACGCCACCCTGCTCGGCTTCACCCGCTACGTCGACCGCACCGGCCCCACCAAAGCGACCTTCGTGGGTGGGCTGCGCAAGCAGCGCGCCAGCCGCTCCGGCTTCAACCCGCACGGCCAGTTCGTCAAGGCGCTCAAGGCCGACATCGCCTTCCACACCGGCGGCACCCACCTGGCCGGCGTGGTCGACGTGGTCAAGCCGCGCTGGCGCCCGCTCTACCAGGCGCTGGTGCCCGGCGCCACGGCCTGGCTGCACTCCCTCGGCGACCCGGCAACCCTCGACCTGGCGCAGACCCGCGACGCCCTGGCCATGCTCGGCGACCTACCCGTCAAGATCAACCCCCATTTCGGCGTACGGCACACCGACGGTCACGCCGACGCGATCCGACTGCACTTCGACGAGGCGCCGCCGAGCGAGGAATCCGTGCTCGCCACCCTGCACCTGATGGCCCGCCACATGGACGCGGTCCTCCCGCACGCCGAGCCGGTCCTGGTCGACGTCCGGCGTGGTCAGGCCCACCGCATGCCTACCGACGCAAAGCCCGAACAGATCGAACGCTGGCTGGCCGGCGAAGCCGCCGCCTTCCGCGCCATCTGGTCCACCGCCGCCTAACCACAACCCACCGCCCGCACCCGCACCCGCACCCGCACCCGCACCCGCACCCGCACCCGCACCCGCAAGATCGTGCTGGAACATGGATGTAGTGGTCTCCGTCAGGCTGGGAGGCCACTACATCCATGTTCGAGCGTGATCATGGGGAGGACGGCTCGCACCTCGTCCGACCCCGCTGCGGCGGTTATCCACAGGGGCAGCGCGACGCGGGGCAGGTCGGCCAGCCTGATGCGCATGCCGAAAGCTCCTCGCCGGCCTCCGCAGTTGCGGGGACGCGTCTTCCGTGGCTCGCTCGCCGTCTCGCGTGGGTTACTCACCCGTAACGAATTGCGCAGCTCGGCGTGGCGACCGCTGTTCCGCGACGTTTATGTCGACGCCCAGGTCCCGGTCACCCACACGGTCAGATGTGGCGCCGTCAGTAGTTGGCTGGTGCCACCCGGCACGGCCATCGCGGGCCGCGCCGCGGCAGGTCTCTACGGCTGCGCGAGACCGACAACGAGCGAACCGCTCGACGTCCTCGTGCCCGCCGGCACCCGGATCGGCCCCAGCGTCGGGCTCCGTGCGCACCAGAGCGAGGCCGATCCGGGAGACACGGTGGACCGGGCCGGGGTCACCGTCACCAGCCCGACGCGTACCTGCTGGGACCTGGCACGTTGGCTCGACGTCGTCGAGGCGGTGGTCATCATCGACGCCATGCTGGCCCGCCGGCTGACCACCGTGCCAGCCCTTCGGGAGTACGCGGTGAACCGGGCCGGTCGCCGTGGTTGGCGGTCGCTGCTGCGCGCGGTCGACCTGGCCGACGCGGGCGCGGAGTCACCGCAGGAGTCCCGTACCCGGGTCCGGCTGGTGCTCGCCGGCCTGCCCCGCCCGGAGACGCAGTGGGTCGTGGCCGATCAGGGCCGGTTCGTGGCGCGGCTGGACCTCGCCTGGCCACAGTTCAAGGTCGCCGTGGAGTACGACGGACTCTGGCACGACAACTCGGAACAGTTCCAGAACGATCGCCGGCGGCTCAACCGCCTGCTCGGCGGCGACTGGATCGTGCTGCACGTGACCGCCAAACGGCTCCGGGACGACTTCGACGGCTTCCTCGCCGAAGTCAAAGCCGCGCTGGCCACCCGCGCCCGCGCCGCCAGCTCCCAAGATCGTGCCCGAACATGGAAGTAGTGGCCTCCCTCTAGTCGGGAGACCACTACTTCGTGGTTCGGGCACGATCATGAGGATCGACGGTCGCATCCGGGGGCGGAGCGGGCGGGGTCAGGTGGCGGGGAGGTACTTGGCCAGGTCGTCGAGGATCTTGTTGGCGGCGCCGACGCCGATGCCGGTCATCCAGATCTCGTCGGAGACCGGGTACGCCTTGCCGGCCTTGACGGCGCCGAGTCCCTTCCAGAGGGTTCCGCCGGCCACCTTGCTCTGCTCGGCGGCGGCCTTGTCGCCGTACGCGGTCACGAAGATGACGTCGCCGTCGACCTCGTTGATCCGCTCGGGGCTGACCAGGTCGAAGCGCTTGTCCTCCTTGTTGGCGAGCAACTGCCGCTCGGGGCGGCCCAGGCCGGTGTCACCGATGACGATGCCGGAGAAGGAGTCCGGGCCGTACACCCGGATGTTGCCCGGGATGAACCGCACGATGGATACCTTGCGGGCGGCCGCGTCGCCGAGGGTCGCGCCGAAGTCCTTGGCCCGCTTCTCGTACGCGCCGAGCAGGTCCTTGGCCTGCTGTTCGCGGCCGAGCGCCTTGCCATCGAGGAGGAAGTTCTCCTTCCAGGTGATGCCCACCTTATCGGTGAACACGGTCGGCGCGATGGCGGCGAGCTCGTCGTAGAACTTCTCCTGGCGGAACTTGCTACCGAGGATCAGGTCCGGCTTGAGGGCGTTGATGGCCTCCAGGTCGGGCTCGGTGAGCACCCCGACCTCCTTGATGCCGGCGAGCTTGTCCGCGCCGAAGTACGTGGGCCAACTCTTGGCCTCGCCGGCGGTCGCCGCGCCGACGGGCGTGATGCCCAACGAGAGCGCCGTGTCGATCTTGTCGGTGTCGAGCACGACGACGCGCTTGGGTTCGGCCGGCACCTTGGTGGTGCCCATGGCGTGGGTGATCTCCCGGGTCTCCCCGGTGGCGGAGCCGGCGACCGGGTCGCTCTCACCGCAGGCGGTGAGGCCGGCCCCGAGGGCGACGGCCGCGGCGAGAGCGGCGACGAGACGACGCATCAGTGTCCTTTCGAGGGGTACGTGTCGGCGAGCGGGGTGGCCGCGTCACCGTCGGCGGATCGGGCGTCCGGTACGGACGCCGTCGACGAATCGGGGTCGCCGGGGCCAGCCGCGGGAAGGGCCGGGCCGCCGGTGTGCGCGGGCACCACCAGGGGTGCGCCGGTCACCGGGCAGGGCACGACGACGCAGGCCAGCCCGAAGACCTCCCGGACCAGGTCGGCGGTGAGGATCTCCCGGGGTGGGCCGGCGGCCACCACCTCGCCCGCGCGCATCGCGACCAGGTGGTCGGCGTAGCGGGCGGCCTGGTTGAGGTCGTGCAGGACGGCGACCACGGTGCGGCCGCGCTCGGCGCGGAGCCGGTGCAGGAGGTCCAGCACCTCCACCTGGTGGGCCAGGTCGAGGAAGGTCGTCGGCTCGTCCAGCAACAGCGCCTCGGTGTCCTGGGCGAGCGTCATGGCGATCCACACCCGTTGCCGCTGGCCACCGGAGAGGCTGTCCACCGGCCGGTCGGCGAGGTCGGCCACGTCGGCCAGGGCCATCGCCTCGTCGACCGCCGCGGCGTCGGACGACGACCACTGCCGCCACCACCGCTGGTACGGCTGCCGTCCGCGTCCGACCAGGTCGGCCACGGTGACGCCCTCGGGCACCAGCGGGCTCTGCGGCAGGACGCCGAGCCGGCGGGCCACGTCGCGTGTGGGCAGGTCACGGATGGCGGTGCCGTCCAGCAGGACGGTGCCCTGTCGCGGGGTGAGCAGTCGGGCCATCGTGCGCAGCAGGGTGGACTTGCCGCACGCGTTGGGGCCGACGATCACGGTGAACGCGTCGGTGGGCAGGTCCAGGGTGAGGCCGTCGAGCACGGTCCGCTCGTCGTAGCCGACGACCAGGTCGCGGGTGGAGAGCATCACACGACTCCTCACAGGCGTCACGACGACCGCCGCCGTCCACGAAGCAACAGGAAGATCAGGTACGGGCCGCCGATCGCGGCGGTCAGCACGCCCGCCGGCAGCTGGGTGGGCGCGAACAGTCGGCGGCCGGTCAGGTCGGCGAGGACCAGCAGGAGCGCCCCGAGAAGCGCGGCGCAGACGAGCGGGGGCCGTTCGGCGCGGACCAGCCGGCGGGCCAGCTGCGGTGCGACGAGCGCCACGAAGTCGACGGCGCCGACCTGGGCGGTGACCATGGCGGCGACGAGCACGCCGGTGCCGGCGAGCCCGATCCGGCGGGCCACCGGGCGCAGCCCGACGCCGCGCGCGGTGTCGTCGTCGAGGGCGGTGCTGTTCAGCGCCCAGCCGGCCCACGCCAGCACCGGCAGCAGCACCGCGAGTGTGCCGGCGATCCAGGCCGCCTCGGTCCAGCCCTTGCCGGCGAGGGTGCCGATCAGCCAGATCTGCGCCCGCAGGCCGTCGATCGGGTCGGCGGTGAGCATGACCACCTCGGTCAGCGCCCGGAAGGCGAACGCGACCGCCACCCCGGCGAGGACGAACCGTTGCGCGGCCAGCCCGTGCCGGGCACCGAGGGCGAACAGCAGCACCGCCGCCAGCAGACCGCCGACCAGCGCGCTGGGCGCCACGAGCACCGCCGCCGCACCGCTGGTCAACGCCACGGTCGCGGCGAGGCCGGCGCCCTGGGTGATGCCGATGACGTCCGGGCTCGCGAGGGGGTTGCGCGCGACGCTCTGGATCAGCGTGCCGGCCACGCCGAAGGCCGCGCCGGCCACCGCCGCCAGCACGACCCGGGGCAGGCGAAGATCAAGAACCACGAGGTCGTACGGGGTGCCCGCACCGGAGAGCGCCCGGAGCACGTCGGCCGGGGCGACGTACGGGGTGCCCAGCGAGAGGCTGAGCACGACGGCCAGCAGGAGCAGCGCGCTCAGCACGGCGGCGACCAGCGTCGCGCGACGACGGATCAGCAGGCTGACCGGCCCGATCCGCAGCAACGACCGTCCCGCCGGTCGGGCCTGGCCGTGGCCGGGCGCACCGGGCAGCCCGGTCACGGCTGCGCGCCCGGCCGCGCCGGACGCTTCGGCGGCACGAGCCGGACCAGCCACGCCAGACGCATCCCCAGCACGAGCCGGACCAGCCGCGCCGGATGCATCCCCAGCACGAGCCGGACCAGCCGCGCCGGATGCATCCCCAGCACGAGCCGGACCAGCCGCGCCGGACGCACCGGCGGCGCGAGCCGGACCAGCGACCGGGTCGGCGGCAGGGGCCGGGCCGGCGGTGCCGGACGCTTCGGCGGGACGGCCGGCGGTCACGCGGTCACCACCCGGGCGCGGCGGACCAGCACGGCCAGCAGCGGCGCGCCGATCAGGGCGGTGACGATGCCGGCGGGTATCTCGCCGGGCGGGGCGACGAGTCGGCCGACGACGTCGGCCCCGAGCAGCAGCGCGGGCCCGAGCAGGGCGGAGACGGCGAGGGTCCAGCGGTGGTCCGCGCCGACCAGGGCACGGGCGAGGTGCGGCACGGCCAGCCCGACGAAGGCGACCGGGCCGGCGGCGGCCACCGCGGCGCCGGTGAGCAGCACGGCGGCGATTCCACCGCCGAGGCGGACCAGGCCGATGCGGTGGCCCAGTCCGCGGGCCACGTCGTCACCGAGGGCGAGGGCGTCCAGGCCCCGGGCCACCAGCGCGGCGAGCAGCAGCCCGACGAGGACGAACGGCAGCACCTGGGCGGTGACGCCGAGGTCCCGTCCGGCGAGTCCGCCCACCACCCAGAACCGGTACTCCTCGAAGGTGCGGGCGTCGATGCTGAGCAGCGCGTACACCCCGGAGGCGAGACTGGCGTCGAGCGCCGCGCCGACCAGCGCGAGGGTGACCGGGCTCGCGCCCTCGCGGGCCCGGCTGGCGATGGCGAAGACCAGCAGGCCGGCGGCGAGGGCGCCGGCGATGCCGAACCAGACGTACCCGGCGAGCGTGCCGATGCCGAATACGGAGATGGCGAGCACCACGCCGAAGGACGCGCCGGCGCTGATGCCGAGGATGCGCGGCTCGGCGAGCGGGTTGCGGGTGAGCGCCTGGAACAGCACGCCCGCCACGGCGAGCGCCAGCCCGACGGCGAGCCCGAGCGCGGTGCGTGGCATCCGCAGTTCCCGGACGATGGTGCTCGCGTCGCTGCCGTCCGGCGCGACGAGGGCGTGCCAGACCGCGCCGACTCCGAGTTGCCGACTGCCCAGCGCGAAGCTGGCCAGTACGGCGAGCAGCAACACCAGCGCGGCGCCGACGGTGACGGCGACCCGCCGACCGGTGCGGGCACCGGAGGAGTTGCGGGCCGGCGTCGGCCGGGCGGCGAGGGTGGTCACGAAACTCCTGCACGTTCGAGCTTAGGTTCGCCTAACCTTAGCCGACCTGCGGAAAGTGACCTAACCGGCGTCGGTCGATGCCGCCGGGGCGGCCTGCGGCACCGCCACCGAGCCGCCGTCCCCGGCCGCCGCCGCGCCGCGCGGCAGCACGTTGAGGGGCCGCATCATCTCGTTGTCCTCGTGCTCCAGAAGGTGGCAGTGCCAGGAGAAGCGGCCCGGCAGGTCGAAGCGGGCCTTGATCCGGGTCACCTCCCACGGGTACGCGAGCACGGTGTCCATCCATCCCCGCTCCCCCGGCTCCGGCTCCGCCCGGCCCGACCGTCCACGGCCCAACAGCTCGAACTGGGCCTGGTGCAGGTGGACGGGGTGGACGTTGCGGGTGAAGTTGCGCACCTCCCACACCTCGGTCGCGCCGACGAGGGGCTGTTCGGTCGCGGGGTCGCTCCAGCGCATCGGCCGGCCCCGGCCGCGCTCGTCGAGGGTGCCGAGCAACATCACCATCGACCGGCCGGACATCCGCTCGTTGAGTGACAGCCGCCGGACCCGCTCCGCCGCACCGAGCCGGGGGTGGGCCGGCAGTTGCAGGTGCTCCGGCGGCACGCTCGGGTCCGCGCCGGTGGCCTCGGTGACCACGAACCGCATCACCTGGCCGGTGGTCCGTGGGTCGGACGGCGGAAAGTCCACCCCGGGCCGGCCACCCCGGTACGCCCACTCGGGCCCCTCGTTGACGAAGAACAGCTCGGTGCCGGCGGGCACGCCGGTGAAGTCGACGATCACATCGGCCCGCTGGGCGGGGCCGAGGGTGACGCGGTCGTGCGCCACCGGCTCGGGCAGGAAGCCGCTGTCGCTGCCGATCTGCCAGACCGGCAGCACCGGACGGGCCGGCCGTGCGGTGGCGTGGGCGGCGACGCTGAGCATCAGGAAGCGGCTGTTGCAGCCGTTGAGCAACCGGAACCGGTAGCGCCGGCGCTGCACGGTCAGGCTGGGCCAGGTCCGGCCGTTGACCACGATGGTGGTGCCGGAGAACGCCGACGTCCACGCCGAACCGTCGTGGTGACCTCCGGGGTAGACCAGCTCGCCGTCGGCGCTGAAACTGCGGTCCTGGATGAGCAGCGGGATGTCGTGGTAGTCGGTGTCCGGCGGATCGTCGTGACCCGGCGTCGGGCCGGGCAGCACCCCGTCGGGCAGGTCGTCGCCGCCCAGCAGGTAGAAACCGGCCGGCCCGGCGTAGACGTTCTCCCTGGTGAGGCCCAGCGTGTGGTCGTGGTACCAGAGGGTGCATGGCCGCTGGTCGTTGGCGTACTCGAAGGTGGCCGAACCCGCCGCCCAGCGCAGGCCGGACCCCTCGGCGAAGCGGGACCGGAACTCGCCGTACGCGCCGCCCGTGACGGCGAAGTCGGCCGGCAGGTCGCGGGCCACCGGCAGGTACCACGCCTCGGCGTGCCCGTCGCTCTCCTGCGTGCTGTGCCCGCCGTGCAGGTGGACCACCTGGGGCACCGGTCCCCGGTAGCCACGGCCGCTGCCGTCCGAGCGGCCGTGCCCGTCCCGGCCGTTGCGGCCACCGGCCGGGTTGGCCCAGTGCAGGGTCGGATCGACGGGCAACAGGTGGGGCAGGTAGTCGCCCCGGTCGTCGACGAGTTCGTTGACCCAGGTCACCCGTACCGGGCGGTTCACCCGCGCGACGATGCTGTGCGCCGGGTAGCCGAAGCTGTCGGGGTGGGCGGTGGAGCCGTAACCCCACACGGTCGTACGCGGCCAGGACAGCGGCAGGATCTGCTGGCGGAACTGCCGCACCCCGACGACGTACGTGTCCCGCTCGGGATCGTTCGCCACCCGGGGCATGGCCGCGGGGATCCGCAGCGGCGCGACGTACTTCGGGATGTCGGCGGCGCGCAGCACCGTCCCCGCGGCGAGCGCGCGGCCCGCGGCCGTCGATCCCGCCGGGACCAGAAGCGCGGCGCCTCCGGCGGCACCGGCCACGAGCACCTGTCGTCTGCTGACCATGCCGCACCCCCACTCGTATCCGACCTCGATAAGAGAATGAGTTTCGCGGACGGGGGCAAGTGGGGCGGATGGCGGATAACACCCGTAAGAGGGACACCGAGCGCCATAGGGTGTGGGGTATGCGATTCGACCAGCACACGGTCGTCCTGCTGACCCGACCGTCGGATCCGCCGGAGCTGCCACCGGAGGCGATCGACCGGCTACGCGACGCCCATCTGGCCCACCAGGCAGGGCTCGTGGAGCAAGGACTGGTGCTCGCGGCCGGCCCGCTCCTGCACGCCGACGACGACCGGATGCGGGGCTTCGTCGTCTTCTCCATCGCCCCGGACGAGGTACGCGGGCTCTACGCCGACGACCCGGCCGTCCGTGCCGGCCTGCTCGTCGCGCGGGTGGCGAGCTGGATGGTGCCCGAGGGCAACGTGCGGTACGAGGGCGTGCCGATCCGCGCCTCGATGCTGGAGGCGGCGGCGGGCGACTGACGCGGTCAGCCGGGCAGGTCCGCGATCGGCAGCACCCGCAGGTCGTCCGGCTCGCCCACGATGACCCGCAGCGCCGGGAAGTACGCGCTGAGCACCGGCCGGCACCTGTCGCAGGGCCCGACGACCGTACGACCCCGGTCGGCGACCGAGACGATGGTCTCCAGCTCGGTCACGCCCTGCGTGGCGGCGGTGCCGATGACGACCAGCTCCGCGCAGGTGTCCCCGCTGTCATGGTGCAGGTTCACCCCGGAGAACACCCGCCCGTCGGCGGTACGGGCGGCCGACGCGCCGGTGTGGTGGCGGCTGCGGCACCGGAGTTTGGCGACCGCCGTGGCGGCCTGCACCAGCGCTCGATCGGTGTCCCGCAGCTCCATCCCGGCCCCCCAGCGCTCGACGTCGGGCGCAACTGTAGACCGCCGTCCGCGCGCCGAAGCACCCACGCGCGGTAACCCAGGGGCGGTCCGCCGCCGGGCTGCCTATCCTTGGGCACGACATGCAGAATCCAGCTTCCTCCGCCGCGACCGATCCCGTCCGCGACCTGCACCGCCGCCTCAGTCCCCTGATGTTCCGCGACCAGCGCCGGCTCCAGCGACGCCTGGACGGCGCCCGCAAGCTGCGCGACCCGCAGCGCCGGGAGGCGGCCCTGACCGAGATCACCGCCGAGCTGGCGCGGGCCGAGCAGCGGTTGGCCGACCGGCGGGCGGCGGTGCCGACGATCGCGTACCCCGTGGGGTTGCCGGTCAGCGAGCGCAAGGACGACATCGCCGCCGCCATCCGCGACCACCAGGTGGTGATCGTGGCCGGTGAGACCGGCTCCGGCAAGACGACCCAGTTGCCGAAGATCTGTCTTGAGCTGGGGCGCGGCATCAACGGCCTGATCGGGCACACCCAGCCCCGGCGGCTGGCCGCCCGGACGGTGGCCGACCGGATCGCCGACGAGCTGGGTACCGAGCTGGGCGACGTGGTCGGCTACAAGGTGCGCTTCACCGACCAGGTCAGCGAGCGCAGTCTGGTCAAGCTGATGACCGACGGCATCCTGCTCGCCGAGTTGCAGACCGACCGGATGCTGCGCCAGTACGACACGTTGATCATCGACGAGGCGCACGAGCGCAGCCTCAACATCGACTTCATCCTCGGTTACCTGCGCGAGCTGCTTCCCCGCCGGCCCGACCTCAAGGTGATCATCACCTCGGCGACGATCGAGACCGACCGCTTCGCCAAGCACTTCGCCGACGCCGAGGGCAGTCCGGCGCCGGTCGTCGAGGTCTCCGGACGCACCTATCCCGTGGAGGTCCGCTACCGGCCGCTGGTCGAGGTCGCCGAGGGCGACGAGGACGGCGACGCCGACGAGGAGAACGTCCGTGACCAGATCCAGGCGATCGGCGACGCCGTCGAGGAGCTGGCCGTCGAGGGGCCGGGCGACATCCTGGTCTTCCTCAGCGGCGAACGGGAGATCCGTGACACCGCCGACGCGCTGGGCAAGCTGGTGCAGAAGAAGCGGTCGCTGCTGGGCACCGAGATCCTGCCGCTGTACGCGCGGCTCTCCGCCGCCGAGCAGCACCGCGTCTTCGCCGCGCACTCCTCGCGACGCGTGGTGCTCGCCACCAACGTCGCGGAGACCTCGCTGACCGTGCCCGGCATCAAGTACGTGGTGGACCCGGGCACCGCCCGCATCTCCCGTTACTCCAGCCGACTCAAGGTGCAGCGGCTGCCGATCGAGCCCGTCTCGCAGGCGTCGGCCAACCAGCGCAAGGGCCGCTGCGGTCGTACGTCGGACGGTATCTGCATCCGCCTCTACGACGAGCAGGACTTCCTGTCCCGCCCCGAGTTCACCGACCCGGAGATCCTGCGCACCAACCTGGCGTCGGTCATCCTCCAGATGACCGCGATCGGACTGGGCGACCTGGCCGCGTTCCCGTTCATCGACCCACCGGACAGGCGCAACATCACCGACGGCGTCAACCTGCTGCACGAGCTGGGCGCGCTCGACCCGACCGAGACCGACCCGGCGAAGCGGCTCACCGCGCTGGGCCGGCGGCTGGCCCAGCTCCCGGTCGACCCGCGGCTGGCCCGGATGGTGGTCGAGGGCGAGCGCAACGGCTGTGCCACCGAGATCCTGGTGATCGCCGCCGCGCTCTCGATCCAGGACCCCCGCGAGCGCCCGGCCGAGAAGCAGGCCCAGGCCGACCAGGCACACGCCCGGTTCGCCGACAAAGAGTCCGACTTCGTGGCGTACCTGAACCTGTGGCGGTACCTGCGTGAGCAGCAGCGGGAGCTGTCGTCCAGTGCGTTCCGCCGGATGTGCAAGGCGGAGTACCTGAACTACCTGCGGATCCGCGAGTGGCAGGACATCGTCAGCCAGTTGCGCCAGGTGCTGCGTACCCCGGCCGAGAACGACCGGCGCGGCGGGCGGGCGGCGCGGGACACCCCGGCCGAGGCGGACGCCGGCCGGGGCGCGGGCCGGCGGGGGGGCGCGGACCTGCCGGAGGAGATCGACACCCCGAAGGTGCACCAGTCGCTGCTGCCCGGCCTGCTGTCGCACATCGGCCTCAAGGACGCCCAGAAGCACGAGTACCTGGGTGCGCGGGGCGCGAAGTTCGCGCTGTTCCCCGGCTCGGCGCTGTTCAAGAAACCGCCGCGCTGGGTGATGGCCGCCGAGTTGGTGGAGACGTCCCGGCTGTGGGGGCGCATCGCCGGGCGGGTCGAGCCGGAGTGGGTCGAACCGCTGGCGCAGCACCTGGTCAAGCGCAGCTACAGCGAGCCGCACTGGGAGAAGAAGCAGGCCGCGGTGATGGCCTACGAGAAGGTCACCCTGTACGGCATGCCGCTGGTCGCCTCCCGCAAGGTCAACTTCGGGCGGATCGACCCGACGCTGAGCCGGGAGCTGTTCATCCGGCACGCCCTCGTCGAGGGCGACTGGCAGACCCACCACCGGTTCTGGGCCGACAACAAGCGACTGCTGGGCGAGATCGAGGAGCTGGAGAGCCGGGCCCGCCGCCGGGACATCCTGGTCGACGACGAGACCATCTTCGGCTTCTACGACCAGCGGATCCCCGCCGACGTGGTGTCCGGCCGCCACTTCGACACCTGGTGGAAGAAGACCCGCCACGAGCGTCCCGACCTGCTGACCTTCACCCGCGACCTGCTGGTCAACGACGGTCGCGGTGGTGTCGACGAGAGCGACTACCCCGACGAGTGGCAGACCCAGGGGGTGACCCTCCCGCTGACGTACCGGTTCGAGCCGGGCACGGCGACCGACGGCGTCACCGTGGACATCCCGCTGCCGCTGCTCAACCAGGTGCCGGCGGATAGCTTCGACTGGCAGGTGCCGGGGCTGCGCGAGGAGACGGTGATCGCGCTGATCCGCTCGCTGCCCAAGGCGATCCGGCGCAACTTCGTGCCGGTGCCGGACTACGCCCGCGCCGCCCTCGCGGCGATCACCCCCGGCGAGACGTCACTGCTGGACGCGCTCACCCGTGAGCTCCGGCGGATGACCGGTGTCACCGTGCCCCGCGACGCCTGGGAGCCGGCCAAGCTCCCCGCGCACCTGCGGGTGACGTTCCGGGTGCTCGGCGACGACGACAAGCCGGTCGCCGAGGGCAAGGACCTGCCGGCCCTGCAACGTCAACTGCGTCAGGAGGTACGCCAGGTCGTGGCGGCCGCCGCGCCGGAGGTCGCCCGGACCGGCCTGCGCGAGTGGAGCGTCGGCACGCTGCCCCGGACCATCGAGCAGGTCCGTGCCGGGTACGCGGTGACCGCGTACCCGGCCCTGGTCGACGAGGGCACGACGGTCGGGGTGAAGGTGTTCGACTCCCCCGCCGAGGCGGAGGCCGCGCACTGGGCCGGCACCCGCCGGCTGCTGCGGCTCACCGTGCCGTCCCCGGCCCGGTTCCTCCAGGGTCGGCTGAGCAACGAGGCGAAGCTGGCGTTGAGTCGCAACCCGCACGGCGGCGTGCAGGAGCTGATCGAGGACGCGGCCGGCGCGGCCATCGACCGGCTGATCGACGCCGCCGGGGGCCCGGCGTGGGACGCCGAGGGCTTCGCCGCACTGCGGGAGAAGGTCCGCGCCGACCTGGTCGACACCGTCGTCGAGGTGATGGACCGGGTCCGCAAGGTGCTCGCCGCCGCGTACGCGGTCGAGCAGCGGCTCGGGGCGACCCGCAACCTGGCCGTGGTGGCGGCGCTGGCCGACATCCGCAAGCAGCTCGCCGGGCTGGTGCACGCCGGCTTCATCACCGAGACCGGGTACGCCCGCCTGCCCGACCTGCTGCGCTACCTCACCGCGATCGAACGTCGGCTGGACCGGCTCGGCGGCAACCCGCAGCGCGACCGCCAACAGCAGGACCGGATCGCGGCGGTGCAGAAGGAGTACGACGACCTGCTCGCCGCCCTACCGCCCGCGCGCCGGCAGGAGGCGGCTGTCCGGCAGATCCGCTGGATGATCGAGGAGTTGCGGGTGAACGTGTTCGCCCAGGCGCTGGGCACCCCGTACCCCGTCTCGGAGCAGCGGATCTATCGCGCGATGGACGACGCCGAGGGCCGCTGAGCCCGCCGGCCTGGCCGCCGTCGGCCTGCTCGCGGCGGCGGCCCCGGCCGGGTCAGCCCAGCGGCTCCACGCCCGGCGGCAGCTCGCCCCGGTCGATCGCGGACTGGACGTAGTCGAGCAGGATCCGCCGGAGTTCCCGGCCGGCGTGCGTCGGAACGACGTCGCGGCGACGGGCCACCGCGATGGTCCGCGTCACCCCGGGGGTCGCCAGCGGCGTGATGCGCACCCCGGGTCGGCGGGCCAGCACGATCCCGGGCACCAACGCGATGCCGAGTCCCGCCTCGACGAAGCTGAGGACGGCGTCCATCTCGCCGCCGTCCACCGCGAAGCTCGGCTCGAAGCCCGCCTCCCGGCACGCCGCGATGGTGGCGTCCCGCAGGTCGTAGCCCTCCCGGAACATCACCATCGGCTGGTCGCGCAGGTCGGTGATCCGCAGCTCACCCGTCGCCGAGGCGGTCGGCACCTCGCCCACCGAGGCCACCACCAGGCTCTCGCGCAGGATCGGGTCGACACGCAGGCCCGGGTCGGCGCCCTGCGACGGCATGATGATCAGCGCCAGGTCCAGGTCGCCGCGCAACAGGTCCCGGACGAGGTCCTGGGACCCACTCTCCTCGACGCGGAGGTCGACGGTGGGGTGCGCGTCGCGGAACCGGCGCAGCACCGGCGGGGCGAGCGAGGTGGCCAGGCTCGGGGTCGCGCCCAGTCGTACGCGCCCTCGGCGCAGGCCGACCAGCTCCTGCACCTCCCGGGTCGCGGTCTCCACGTCGGCGAGGATCCGGGTCGCCAACGGCAGGAGCACCTCCCCGGCCGCGGTGAGGGCGATGTTGCCCCGTACCCGCTCGAAGAGCGGGGCCCCGAGGTCGGTCTCGAGGGCGTGAATTTGCTTACTCAACGAGGGCTGGGTTATGCCGACGATGTCGGCGGCTTGGGTGAAATGTCGTACTTCGGCCACCGCGACGAAGTACCGGAGCTGATGGAGCTGCATCTACATAGCTTATGGCTATCAACGCTGCGAGTTCGATGCATTGGACGACTGATCGAAGTGCTCCTAGCGTCAGATCCGTGGTAATGACGAAAACTCGGTCGCCCATCCGCTCGAACGTCGGCCTCAAGGCTGTCATGGCGGTGACGGGCATTGTGCTGGTGCTGTTCCTGATCGCGCACATGCTCGGGAACCTGAAGGTGTTCACGGGGGAGACCTCGTTCGACCACTACGCGCACTGGCTGCGCGACATCGGCAAGCCACTGCTGCCCGGTGTCTGGTTCCTGTGGATCCTGCGCACCGTCCTCGTGGTGGCCGTCGTCGCCCACATCGTGGCCGCCACCGTGCTGGCGCTGCGCGCCCGCGCCGCCCGCCCGGTGAAGTACGCCCACCGCAAGAAGGTCCGGGGCAGCTACGCGGCCCGCACCATGCGCTGGGGTGGCGTGATCATCCTGCTGTTCGTGATCTACCACCTCCTGGACCTGACCACCGGGACGCTCAACCCGGTCGGGACCGAGGGCAAGCCGTACGGCAACGTCGTCGCCGACTTCGCCCCGGAGCGCTGGTACGTCACGCTCTTCTACACCCTGGCGATCGTCACGCTCGGCTTCCACCTGCGCCACGGCGCCTTCAGCGCGTTCCGCAGCCTCGGGCAGCAGACGCCCCGGGGCGAGCGCCGGGCGCGCGCCGCCGCGCTCGTCTTCGCCGTGGTGCTCTGCGCCGGATACCTGGTGGTCCCGTTCGCCGTACTCACCGGATTGGTGTCCTGACATGGAACTCTTTACCGAGGGCGACCCGATCGCCGACACGAAGGCGCCCGCCGGCCCGGTCGAGAAGCGCTGGGAGACCCGGCGCTTCGAGGCCAAGCTGGTCAACCCGGCCAACCGCCGCAAGATGACGGTGATCGTGGTCGGCACCGGCCTGGCCGGCGGCTCCGCCGCCGCGACGCTGGCCGAACAGGGCTACCACGTCAAGTCCTACTGCTACCAGGACAGCCCGCGCCGGGCCCACTCGATCGCGGCGCAGGGCGGCATCAACGCCGCGAAGAACTACCGCAACGACGGCGACTCCGTGCACCGGCTGTTCTACGACACCGTCAAGGGCGGCGACTTCCGCTCCCGGGAGTCGAACGTGCACCGTCTGGCCGAGGTGTCGGTCAACATCATCGACCAGTGCGTCGCCCAGGGCGTGCCGTTCGCCCGTGAGTACGGCGGGCTGCTGGACACCCGCTCCTTCGGCGGCGCGCAGGTGCAGCGCACCTTCTACGCCCGGGGCCAGACGGGCCAGCAGCTGCTGCTCGGCGCGTACCAGGCGCTGGAGCGGCAGATCGGCCTCGGCAACGTGGAGATGAACGCCCGGCACGAGATGCTGGAGCTGGTCATCGTCGACGGCAAGGCCCGGGGCATCGTCGTCCGGGACCTGGTCACCGGCGAGATCAGCACCGAGATGGCCGACGCGGTCGTGCTCGCCTCCGGCGGCTACGGCAACGTCTTCTACCTCTCGACGAACGCCAAGGGCTGCAACGTCACCGCCACCTGGCGGGCGCACCGCAAGGGGGCGTACTTCGCCAACCCCTGCTACACGCAGATCCACCCGACGTGCATCCCGGTCTCCGGCGACCACCAGTCGAAGTTGACCCTGATGAGCGAGTCGCTGCGCAACGACGGCCGGGTGTGGGTGCCCAAGCGCAAGGGCGACGACCGCAGCCCCAAGGACATTCCCGAGGACGAGCGGGACTACTACCTGGAGCGGATCTACCCGTCCTTTGGCAACCTGGTCCCCCGCGACATCGCCTCCCGCGCCGCCAAGAACGTCTGCGACGAGGGCCGGGGTGTCGGTCCGACCAAGCTCGGCGTCTACCTCGACTTCGCCGACGCGATCGACCGGCTGGGCCGCAAGGCCATCGAGGCCAAGTACGGCAACCTCTTCGAGATGTACGAGCGGATCACCGGCGAGGACCCGTACGAGGTGCCGATGCGGATCTACCCCGCCGTGCACTACACGATGGGTGGGCTCTGGGTCGACTACGACCTGCAGTCCAGCATCCCGGGCCTGTTCGTGATCGGCGAGGCGAACTTCTCCGACCACGGCGCGAACCGGCTCGGCGCCTCGGCGCTGATGCAGGGCCTCGCCGACGGCTACTTCGTGCTGCCCACCACCATCGCCAACTACCTGGCCTCGGGCCCCCTCGAGAAGGTCGACGCCAGCCACCCGGCGGCGGTCGAGGCGCGTACCGACGTCGAGGACCGGATCCAGCGGCTGCTGGCGGTCGACGGCGACCGGACCGTGGACTCGTTCCACCGGGAGCTGGGCCAGATCATGTGGGAGCACTGCGGCATGGAGCGCAGTGAGGCCGGTCTGCGCAAGGCGATCGGCGAGATCCGCGACCTGCGCGAGCAGTTCTGGCAGCGGGTCAAGGTCTCCGGCACCGGCGAGGAGCTGAACCAGTCGCTGGAGAAGGCCGGCCGGGTGGCCGACTTCTTCGAGCTGGCCGAGCTGATGTGCATCGACGCCCTGCACCGCGAGGAGTCCTGCGGCGGTCACTTCCGGGCCGAGCACCAGACCCCCGACGGCGAGGCGCAGCGCGACGACGAGAAGTTCGCGTACGTGGCGGCCTGGGAGTTCACCGCCACCGGTGAGCCCTCGGTGCTGCACAAGGAAGACCTGAAGTTCGAATACGTCCACCCCACGCAGCGGAGCTACAAGTGAACCTGACCCTGCGCATCTGGCGCCAGAAGGGCCCTGAGGACAAGGGTCGGATGGTGACCTACCCGGTCGACGACGTGTCCCCGGACATGTCGTTCCTGGAGATGCTCGACGTGCTCAACGAGCGGCTGATCCTCTCCGGCGAGGACCCGGTGGCGTTCGACCACGACTGCCGCGAGGGCATCTGCGGCATGTGCGGCCTCATGATCAACGGGGACGCGCACGGACCGCAGCGCGGCACCACGGCGTGCCAGCTGCACATGCGGCAGTTCTCCGACGGGGACACGATCGACATCGAGCCGTGGCGGGCCAGCGCCTTCCCGGTCGTCAAGGACCTGGTCGTCAACCGGAGCGCCTTCGACAACATCATCGCCGCCGGTGGCTACATCACCGCGCCGACCGGCAGCGCGCCCGAGGCGCACTCCACCCCGGTCGCCAAGGCCAACGCGGACGCCGCCTTCGAGTCGGCGGCCTGCATCGGCTGCGGCGCGTGCGTGGCGGCCTGCCCGAACGGCTCCGGCATGCTCTTCACCGCCGCCAAGCTCACCCAGCTCTCGCTGCTGCCGCAGGGCCAGCCGGAGCGCTACACCCGGGTGATCGGCATGGTCGACGCGCACGACGAGGCGGGCTTCGGCGGCTGCACCAACGCCGGCGAGTGCACGGTGGCCTGCCCGAAGGGCATCCCACTGAACACCATCGGCCGGCTCAACCGCGACTACCTGTCGGCCACCACCAAGGGCGGCAACACCCCCGGCTCCTGATCCTTCCGGCCCAGGCAACCCCCGGACCGCCGCGCCCCGATCGTCGGGCGCGGCGGTCAGGCGTTGAGGGCCGACACCGCCCACAGCGGTCCGTCCCGGTCCGGCCGACCCCCGGCCCGCCCGACCGGGCCCGCGACAGACCCCGCCCGGCCCGACCTGGCGCGACTGGCCCGCACCGGCCCGTGACAGACCCGGCCCGGCCCGCGACAAGCCCGGCCCGGCCCGCGACAGACCCGGCCCGGCCCGCGACAAGCCCGGCCCGCGGCTAGCCCTGGCCTGGCCGCGACTGGCCCGCGCCGGCAAGATCCACTCGACATCGGCGAGGTGGCGGTGTCCTGGCGCCGGGATACCGCCACCTCGGCGCAATGGAGTCGATCATGCGGCCAGCGGTGCTCGGTGTGCGTGCCGATTCGGCGCAGCACCGTGGGCAAAAGGTGCGATGCGCGCGACTCGCACCGCTTCCCGAACCCCGTCAACGGGCAACCGGGCAAGACCAACTCGGCATCCAGGAAGTCGGCCCGTCCAGGGGCCTACAACACCCCGACTTCCTGGTAACCGAGTCGATCAACGGGCCACCCCGCACGACCCACGAGCGGCCACGCCGATCGCACGAACGGCGACCAGCGCGGGCTGGGGGCGACCGTGCCCGGCGCAGGGATCAAGCCTGACCGCCCGGAGCCGGGCACGGTCGCCCCCAGCCCCAACCGCAACCACCGACAAGGCCGGAGCGCCGGTTCAACTCCCCCTCCCCGGGTAGCAGTCAGGGTAGGACCGAGGGAGGGCAGCCGGACATGAAGGCGTTGACCTGGCAGGGCAAGCGGGACATACGGGTCGAGGAGGTGCCCGACCCCCGGATCGAGGAGCCGACCGACGCGATCGTCAAGATCACATCGACGGCGATCTGCGGCTCGGATCTGCACCTGTACGAGGTGCTGGGGCCGTACCTGAAGCCCGGGGACATCCTGGGACACGAGCCGATGGGGATCGTCGAGGAGGTCGGCCCGCAGGTGGCCGGCCTGAAGCCCGGCGACCGGGTGGTGGTGCCGTTCAACATCTCCTGCGGCGACTGCTGGATGTGCCGACGCCAGCTCTACGCCCAGTGTGAGACGACCCAGGTGACCAGCGAGGGCAAGGGCGCGGCGCTGTTCGGCTACACGTCCCTCTACGGGTCGGTGCCCGGCGGGCAGGCCGAGTACCTGCGCGTTCCGCAGGCCCACTTCGGGCCGATCAAGATCCCGCAGACCGGCGCGGACGAGCGCTACCTCTACCTCTCCGACATCCTGCCCACCGCCTGGCAGGCGGTGAAGTACGCGGACACCCCGCCCGGCGGCACGCTCGCCGTCTTCGGGCTGGGCCCGGTCGGCCAGTTCTGCGCCCGCATCGGCCGCCACCTCGGCGCCGGCCGGGTGATCGGCCTGGACCTGGTGCCCGAGCGGCTGGAGCTGGCTCGCCGGCACGGCATCGAGGTGCTCGACGTACGCGAGTTGTCCGACGTGCCGGGCGCGCTGATCGACCTGGTCGACGGGCGCGGTCCGGACGCGGTCATCGACGCGGTCGGCATGGAGGCGCACGGCTCGCCGGTCGGCAAGCTCGCGCACGCGGCCGTCGGACTGCTGCCCGACAAGCTCGCCCAGACGATGACGGACCGGGTCGCCATCGACCGGCTCGCCGTCCTGCACGCCGCGCTCAAGGCGGTCCGGCGCGGCGGCACCGTCTCGCTCTCCGGGGTGTACGGCGGCGAGGCCGACCCGATGCCGATGATGGAGATGTTCGACCGGGGCGTCCAACTGCGGATGGGGCAGTGCCACGTGCGCCGCTGGGTCGACGAGATCATGCCGCTGCTCTCCGGCGACGACGACCCGCTGGGGGTGGAGGATCTGCGTACCCACCGGCTGCCGCTGAGTGACGCGCCGCGCGCGTACGAGATGTTCCAGAAGAAGGAGGACGGCTGCGTCAAGGTCGTGCTCGCACCATGAGTCGGATCGTGGTGGTCGCGGGCGCGACCAGCGGGATCGGTCGGGCGACGGCCCGGGCGTTCGCCGAGCGCGGCGACCGCCTGGTCCTCGCGGCCCGCGCGCCGCAGACCCTCGCCGAGGTACGCGAGGAGTGCGCGGACGTCGAGGTGCTGACCGTGGCGACCGACGTCACCGAGCCGGGCGCGCTGGAGGCGCTGACGGAGGCGGCGATCGAACGGTTCGGCCGCATCGACGTCTGGGTGCACACGGCGGCGGTGATGGCCTACGGGCGCTTCGACGAGCTGCCGGAGCGGGTGTTCGACCAGGTGGTGCGGACGGACCTGCTGGCCGCCGCCGGCGCGGCCCGGGTGGCGCTGCGGCACTTCCGGGCCACCGGCGCCGGGACGTTGATCCTCACCGGTTCGGTGCTCGGGCACATCACCGCGCCGTACATGAGCGCGTACGTGACCAGCAAGTGGGGTTTGCAGGGGCTGGCCCGGACGCTCCAGCAGGAGCTGCGGGACAGCCCGGGAATCCGACTGTGCCTGGTCAACCCGGGCAGTGTGGACACACCCGTCTACCAGCAGGCGGCCAACTATCTGGGTCGCGTCGGCCGCCCTCCACCGCCGGTAGCGGGGCCGCAGCGGGTGGCCCGGGCCATCGTCGACTGTGTGGACAGTCCGCGTCGGGAGGTGTCCGTGGGGCGGCTGAACGTCCTGCTGCGCGCCGGCTTCACGCTGCTACCCGGCGTCTACGACGTCCTCGTCGGCCCGTTGATGCGGCTCGCCGGCCTCAGTGGACGGCCGGTCGCGGCGCACGACGGATCGGTCTTCGCGCCGAACCCGGCGGGCGAGGCGGTCCGTGGCGGTCACCTGCCCGACCTGCGGCAGCTCGCCCGGGCGGTGTCCGGGCCAGCGGCACAGCTCCGTGGGACGGCGGCCGGCGCGATCGCCGCCGCGCTGCGCCGACGGCCCGGGTAAGACTGTTCGGGACCGTTCGGGACTCTCTCCGGGGGCATCATGAATAGATCAACTCGCCTAGCGTGGAGGGCCGGCAGGCGCTCCGGCGCCCCACGACGGGAGAGACGATTGACCATCCGACTGAACCGCAGGACCGCCCTCGGACTGGGTACGGTGGCCACCGCCGGTACGGTGCTCGCCGCGGCCACTCCGGCCAGCGCCGCCGAGGCGACACCGACCACCCCCGCGCAGGCGGCCCGGCGGGTCGCCACCGTCTTCGGCCGCCACCGCGCCGAGGCCGGCGGCAACTGGCAGGGGTACGTCAGCGTGGCCGGTCCGGCGGGTACGCCGGTCGTCGCGGTGGCGGCGGACGCGGACCGGACGATCGAGGCGTACAGCGTCAACAAGATCGCGGTCGCCACGGCAGTGTTGGACAAGGTCGACCGTGGACTGCTGACGCTGGACCAGCGGGTCGAGGTGACCGAGGCGATCGTGGTGCCCGGTGGTGACGGCATCTTCAGCCTGGACGGCGCGTACCCGAGCAGCGTGACGCTGGGGCACGTGCTGGCGAACCTGCTGACCGTCTCGGACGACACCGCCGTACGACTGTGCGGGCTGGTCGCCCCGGCCGCCGAGATCAACTCGATCCTGATCGCCAAGGGCTTCCCGAACACCCAGGTCGAGCCGGTCGCCAACCCGAACCGGTTCTTCCTCGGCACCAGCACTCCCCGCCAGACGCACGACCTGCTGCGGGCCCTGGTCGGCGGCACGCTGCTCTCGCCGGCCTCGACAACGCACCTGCTCGGGCTGCTGCGCTCCCCGGTGGCCTTCACCGACGGGATCCGTCGCACCATGTCCTCCGACGATCGGGCCCGCATCGCCACGAAGGCCGGCTGGTTCGCCGACGCCCGGCACGAGGCCGGTGTGATCTTCGACCGGTCGGGCGCGGCGGTGCTCACCTACGCGCTCTTCGCCGATGGGCAGGCCGACCCGGACAACTTCGGCGCGACCCATCCGGCGGTGCGGGCCCGGGCCGCCATGGGTCCGAAGTTCCTCGCCGCGGTGGACCGCCTCGGGGGCGCGGGCACCGCGTACCGGACGACCGTCCAGCGGCCCAGCAACGGCGGCTGAGACGCGCCTCGGGCCGGTCGCCTCGGCGGCGCCCGGCCCGGGGCGGGCGACCGCCGGGGCACGGACCTCGTGAGGTGACTACCGTGTAGTGCGGGACACGGCGGAGGGACGGGCGATGGCACCAGCGAAACGCACCGACGGGCAACGGTCGCTCGCGCGACGGATGGGCGGCTCGGCCGGACTGGCCGCGCTGGCCGGCCTGGCCTGGGTGGCCCGGGACGTGCCGGCGGCGCTCGGCGGGCGACTCGCCGGGGCCCGAGCCGAGCGGGCGGCCCGCTCGCCGCAGTTCCGTGACGGCACGTTCCACAACCAGGCCGACGTCCGCACGATGGTCGCCGCCGAACCGGGTCGTAACCTGGTCCGGGAACTGATCTTCGGCAAGCAGAAGCGCCGCCCCAGCGCGCCCGTGCCGCTGCTGCGGCCCGGCGCGTCGCCGGCCGCCGACACCGCCGACGAGCTGAACATCGTCTGGTACGGCCATGCCTCGGCGCTCATCGAGATCGAGGGCCGGCGGGTCCTGCTCGACCCGGTCTGGAGTGACCGCTGCTCACCGTCCGGCGCGGTCGGCCCGCGTCGGCTGCACGAGCCGCCGGTGGGCATCGACGAGCTGCCCCCGCTCGACGCCATCCTGATCTCCCACGACCACTACGACCACCTGGACATGCCCACCGTGCGGGCGCTGGTCGCCGGGCAGTCGGCGCCGTTCGTGGTGCCGCTCGGAGTGGGCGCCCACCTGGACCGCTGGGGGGTGCCCGCCGAGCGGATCATCGAGCTGGACTGGTCCGAGTCGCACCGGGTCGACGGGTTGGAGATCACCGCCACCGCCGCCCAGCACTTCTCCGGCCGGGGCCTGCGCCGCGACGGCACGCTCTGGAGCTCCTGGGTGGTCGCCGGGGCACGGCGCAAGGTCTTCTACACCGGTGACTCCGGCTACTTCGCCGGGTACGCGGCCATCGGCGCCGAGCACGGACCCTTCGACGTCACGCTGATGCAGATCGGCGCGTACGACCGGGCGTGGCCGACGATCCACATGTTCCCGGAGGAGGCGGTCGACGCCCACCTCGACCTGCGCGGCGGGCTGTTCATCCCGGTGCACTGGGCGACGTTCAACCTGGCCCTGCACGACTGGTCGGAGCCGGTGAACCGGCTGTGGGCCGAGGCGAAGGCCCGGGACGTGCGGCTCGCCGTACCCCGCCCCGGCGAGCGCGTGGTCGTCGACGACCCACCGGCGGTCGACGGCTGGTGGCAGTCCGTCGCCTAGTGAAAGGAAGGGCCCCTTATTAACGCCTGGCGTTAATAAGGGGCCCTTCCTTTCACTTCAGAGCACGAAGGCGTCGGTCCAGAGCGCGCCGGAGCGACCGGAGAGCGCGTCCAGCATGGCGACCGCCTGGCCGTCGGTGAGCTGCGCGACGAAGTCCACGATCGCGCGTCCCCGGGCGCGGCCGATCCGGTGCGGCGTACGCGGGTGCAGCTCGGCCTCGGCCAGCTCGACCAGGTCGTGCAGCCGGCGGGGTAGGCGGGACTCCTCCTCCGGGTCGAGCAGCCACTCCCACAGCGCCTCCACCAGGGTGCCCAGGAGTCTTGCCTGACCGCGCTGGTGCAGGGCCAGGTCGGGGCGGGCCAGCACGAACCGGTGGTGGACGAACTTGAGCACCTGCACCTCGTGCCACTGCGCGCAGCCGAGCAGCACGTGCCCGGAGCGCACCGACGGCTGGTCGGTGACGGTGACGGCCTCGACGAAGCGGGTGGACCAGCGGGCGGAGAACCGCGCCACGTACTGCTCCGCCTCGATCGAGCCGTCGAACGGCAGCGCGAGCAGCCCGTCCACCAACTCCTCGCGGACGTGCTCGACGGCGGCGGCGAACGCGTCGTCGTCCGCGACCCAGGCGTCCTTGCGGTGCAGTTGCCGGCGCAGCCGTTCGATGGCGGCGCCGGGTCGCCGGGCCGAGGTGGCCAGCGCCGCGTCGGTTATCGCCCGGAAGTGCCCGCTCTCGCGCTGCCAGGCCATCAGCTCGGCGGACACCGCGCCCTGCTGGAGCACCCCGACCCGGTAGAAGTCCTCCACGTCGTGGATGGCGTACGCGATGTCGTCGGCGGTGTCCATCACGGACGCCTCGACGGTCTGCTGCCAGTCCGGAATGCGGCCGACGAACGGCTCCCGGGCCTGCCGCAGGTCGTCCAGCTCGGTGCGGTACGCCCCGAACTTCAACGAGCCGCTCTCCGGGTCGTCCGGCGGCGGCGTGGCGCCCCGCGGCGGCGGGTCCAGCAGGCGCGGGTGGGGGTCTGGGTAGTCCAGCCGCGTCCACGGGTACTTCAGCATCGCCGCGCGGACGGCGGCGGTCAGGTCCAACCCGGTGGTGGCGGCGCCCCGGATCTCGGTGCTCGTGACGATCCGGTACGACTGCGCGTTGCCCTCGAAGCCGTCGGCGAGGCCCAGGCGCTGGCGGGCCAGCCGGTCGAGCACCCGCTCCCCCAGGTGGCCGAACGGCGGGTGGCCGAGGTCGTGCGCGAGCGCGGCGGCCTCCACCACGTCGGGGTCACAGCCGCCGAGCTTGTCCAGCAGGTCACGCCACCTGTCGTCGGCCGTCAAACGCTCGGCGATGGCCCGGGCCACCTGGGCGACCTTGAGGCTGTGGGTGAGCCGGTTGTGCACCAGCAACCCGGAGCCGACCGGGCTGATCACCTGGGTGACCCCGCCGAGCCGGGCGAAGAACGGCGAGCCGACGATCCGGTCCCGGTCGGCGCGGAACGGGTTGGCCGTGAGGTCACCGAGGGCCCGGGCGCTGCCGCCGAAGAGCCGTCGGGCGCGCGGCTCCGCAGGTGATTCCATGATCGCCACGCTAGCGCAGGCCGGACGGCACCGCCGCCGGTCACCCGGCCGGTGCGGTCCGCCGCGCCCGGTCGGGCGCGGCGATACGGGTCCGCCGCGCCAGGCCGGGCGCGGCGACAGCGGCCGGGGCCGCCCGGCAGAATGCAGGCCGTGCCCGCTCTTTGAGGGCGGATCGAGTCGAAGGCGGATCGAGATCGTGACCCAGTCTGTTCATCAGCGGATCGCCGACGAGCTCGGCGTGGCCGAGCGTCAGGTGCGGGCGGCCGTGGAGCTGCTCGACGGCGGCGCCACCGTGCCGTTCATCGCCCGCTACCGCAAGGAGGCCACCGGCCTGCTCGACGATACCCAGCTGCGCACCCTGGAGGAGCGGCTGCGCTACCTGCGGGAGCTGGACGAGCGGCGGGCCGCCGTGCTGGAGTCGATCCGCGGCCAGGGCAAGCTGGACGAGGCGCTGGAAGCACAGATCATGGCCGCCGACTCGAAGTCGCGGCTGGAGGACATCTACCTGCCGTACAAGCCGAAGCGGCGGACCCGGGCGCAGATCGCCCGCGAGGCCGGCCTCGCGCCGCTGGCCGAGACGCTGCTGGCCGACCCCAGCCAGGACCCGAAGGCCACCGCCGCCGGGTTCGTCGACGCGGAGAAGGGCGTCGCCGACGCCGCCGCCGCGCTGGAGGGCGCGCGGGCGATCCTCATCGAGACGTTCGCCGAGGACGCCGACCTGATCGGCACGCTGCGCGAGCAGATGTGGTCGCGGGGCCGGCTGGCCTCCCGGGTACGCGACGGTCAGGAGACGGCCGGCGCGAAGTTCGCCGACTACTTCGACTTCTCCGAGCCGTACCCGAAGCTGCCGTCGCACCGCATCCTGGCCATGTTCCGGGGCGAGAAGGAGGGCGTGCTCGACCTGACCATGGAGTCGGAGGAGGCCGGCGAGGCCGACGCCGTACCGACCGGTCCGACCCGGTACGAGGCGATGATCGCCGGCCGGTTCGGCGTGTCCGACGCAGGGCGCCCCGCGGACCGGTGGTTGACCGACACGGTCCGCTGGGCCTGGCGTACGCGCATCCTCATCCACCTCGGGGCCGACCTGCGGATGCGGCTGTGGCAGGCCGCCGAGGAGGAGGCCGTACGGGTCTTCGCCACCAACCTGCGCGACCTGCTGCTCGCCGCGCCGGCCGGCACCCGGCCGACGATGGGCCTGGACCCGGGCCTGCGGACCGGCGTGAAGGTGGCCGTGGTCGACGCCACCGGCAAGGTGGTCGCCACCGACACCATCTACCCGCACGAGCCCCGTCGGCAGTGGGACGCGTCGATCGAGACCCTGGCCCGGCTGGCCGGCGCGCACGGCGTGGAGCTGGTCGCGATCGGCAACGGCACCGCCTCGCGCGAGACCGACAAGCTGGCCGGTGACCTGATCAAGCGGCACCCGCAGCTCAACCTGACCAAGGTGATGGTCTCCGAGGCCGGCGCGTCGGTCTACTCCGCCTCCGCGTACGCCTCGCAGGAGCTGCCCGGGATGGACGTGTCGCTGCGCGGCGCGGTCTCCATCGCCCGTCGTCTCCAGGACCCGCTCGCCGAGCTGGTCAAGATCGACCCTCGCTCGATCGGGGTCGGCCAGTACCAGCACGACCTGTCCGAGGTGAAGCTCTCCCGGTCACTGGACGCCGTCGTGGAGGACTGCGTCAACGCGGTCGGGGTGGACGTCAACACCGCCTCCGCGCCGCTGTTGACCCGGGTCTCCGGGATCGGCGCCGGCCTGGCCGAGAACATCGTGCTGCACCGGGACGCCAACGGGCCGTTCCGGTCACGGACCGAGCTGAAGAAGGTGGCCCGCCTCGGGCCGAAGGCGTTCGAGCAGTGCGCGGGCTTCCTGCGGATCCCCGGCGGCGACGACCCGCTGGACTCCTCCAGCGTGCACCCCGAGGCGTACCCGGTGGTGCGGCGCATCCTCGCCAGCACCGGGCAGGACCTGCGCGCGGTGATCGGCAAGAGCGCGATCCTGCGCGGGCTGCGGGCCACCGACTTCGTCGACGACCGGTTCGGCCTGCCCACCGTCACCGACATCCTCGCCGAGCTGGAGAAGCCGGGCCGTGACCCCCGGCCGGAGTTCCGCACCGCCACCTTCGTCGAGGGCGTGGAGAAGATCGGCGACCTGACGCCGGGCATGGTGCTGGAGGGCGTCGTGACCAACGTGGCCGCCTTCGGCGCGTTCGTGGACGTCGGGGTGCACCAGGACGGCCTGGTGCACGTCTCGGCGATGTCCCGGACGTTCGTGAAGGACCCCCGCGAGGTGGTGAAGTCCGGCGACGTGGTCAAGGTCCGGGTGCTCGACGTGGACGTACCCCGAAAGCGCATCTCACTGACCCTGCGCCTGGAGGACGAGCCGGCCGCCGGTGGTCGGACGAGCCAGGAGGGGCGTGGCGGCCCGGCGCAGCGCGGACCCCAGGGCGGTCGCGGAGGCCAGGCCGGGTCCGGCGGTCGCGGCGGGTCCGG
>NZ_JBEXUR010000007.1:65910-333041 GCF_040614415.1 Micromonospora sp. NPDC005979
GTCCGGCGGGCAGGGTGGTCGCGAAGGCCAGGGCGGCCGTGGCGGCGGGCAGGGTGGTCGCGAAGGCCAGGGCGGCCGTGGCGGCGGGCAGGGTGGTCGCGAAGGCCAGGGCGGCCGTGGCGGCGGGCAGGGTGGTCGCGGCGGGCAGCAGCGGCAGGGCGCACCGGCGCCGGCCAACGACGCGATGGCCGAAGCCCTGCGCCGCGCCGGCCTGGCCTAACCCGCTCAGCACCTCAACCCCGCGCCGCCCGGTCGATCATGGAGTTGCGGTGGGCGACAAATCGCCCGCACACGACCCGAGCCGGACACCACAACTCCATGATCGACCGAGCCTGGCCGCGATCTTGCACTTTCTGCGCCGGCATAGGCGGCATTCCAGGCTTTTCGACGACCGAAACTGCAAGATCGACGCAGGCGGGGCGAGGCGGGGCGGGGCTACAGCAGGCGATCAGCGCGCTGCCGTACTACGTCGAGACCAACGTGGTGATGGCCGGGGCACCCTGCGGGCCGCTCGACTGAGCCCCGTGCGTACCGTCGGCGTCGTGAGTGAGCCGGACGGCCGGACGTGGCGGGAGCAGCAGCAGCAGGCGGTGCGGGCGCACGCCGACGCGGACGCGCGGCGGCGGGCCGCCGAGCAGGCCGAGGCGGCGAAGCTGGTGGCCTGGTTCGTGGCCGAGGCGACCCGGCGGGGGCTGCGCACCACCCGGCTGGTCGCTCGGGGTTACGACGGGCGCGGGCGCTACCGGACCAGGCTGAACGGCTGGTACGTCGACCGGGCCGAAACCCGGGCGGTGGACGTGGCCGGTCGGTTCCATCTGCTGACCGTGCCCGGCGGTCTGCGGGCCCGGCTGTTCGGCGCCGACCCGGAACCCAGCCCGGCGCCGTTGGTGGTCGGAGCCGGTGGCCGCGACGGCGAGTCGATCCCGTTGCGGACGCTGCTCACCCGGTTGCTGGACGACGGGACCGGCGAGCCAGGCCCCACCACCAGACCTGCTGCACCACGAGGGTGAGCAGTCCGGCCAGGACGATCGCACTCAGGTTGATCACCAGTTGGAGTGCCGAGCCGCCCGCTTCGTCCCATACGCCGTAGGCGGCGGCCACCGCCACGTTCGCCGCGGCCGGGACCGTCGTCACCGAGATCAGCACCCCGACCAGGCTGCCGGACTTCTTCGACGTCAACGAGAGCATCCCGGCCACGCCGGCGAGGAGACCGACCACCCAGGACAGCGCGTCCGGCCGCCAGATGAAGTCGGTGAGCGGGCGTTCAGCGAGCAGCATCTCCCGACTGACCAGGCCGGCGGCGGTCAGCGCCCAGGTGCTCAGCACGGTCGCCACCATGGCCGCCAGGAAGCCGACCACGAGAGCCTGCACCGAACGGCCGATCACCCCGAGCCGGCGGCGCAGCAACGCGACGCACAGCGCGGCGAGGGGGCCGAACTCCGGACCGACAACCATCGCCCCGACGATGAGAATCGGCTGGTCCAGCAGCACCCCGATGCCGGCGATCATGGTGGCCACCACGATCAGTACGAGGTACGTGCCGGACAGTTCCGTCTGCTCGCCGGTCTTCGCGGCGATCTCGTCCCAGACCACCGCGTCCGCGCCACTGCCCGGCGCCCGGTCCGCCGCCCGGTCGGCCGCCGCGGAGATGGTCAGCTCGATGTCCTCGGCCGCGATGCCGCCGCTGGTGTCCACGCCGAGTCGCCGCAACTCCCGCAGCACGCGGTCCGCGCTCTCCCGCACCACGTCGCAGAGGATGAGATCACCCGGTGGTTGCCGGGCGGCACCCGGCAGCACGGCGAGGTGAGTCACTCCTGCCTCTGCGGAGAGCAGGTCGACGACCTCCGTCGTCCTGCTCTCCGGGGTGATCACCCTCAGGTGCAGCACGCGCCATCCCCTCGCCGGTCCGGCCGGTGCTTCCCTCGCCCGACCGGCCGTCGCGACTCTACAGCTCGCCCCGTCGAGGCCGGGAACTGCACAAGGCCGAGGCCACAACGGGAGCCTCGGCCTGGTCGGAGACCGCGATCGGCTCACCCCGCTCGGGCGGTGGCCGCGCGCCACCAGTCTGGACGAGCTGCCCACTCTGAGACGTGCTGCACCTGGTCAGCGCCGTCGGTGGCTCTCCACCGCCTCGCACAGCGCCTGCTCGACCCGCTCGGCCCCGGCGGTGAGGGAGAAGACCCGGTCGTAGTGCGCCCGGCCGGCCTGACCGAGCAGCTCCAGCTTCTCCCGGCCCAGGCCGCAGAGTTCCCGTAGTGCGTCGGCGATCGAGTCGGGGTCACCGGGTCGGGCGGTGATGCCCGCGCCGCTCTCGTGCGCGACGGCGGCGGCGTCCCCCTCCGCGGCGACCAGCAGGGCCCGCCCGGCAGCGAGGGTGGCCTGCACCTTGCTGGGCATCGTGTACGCCGACATGCCGCCGGGTCGCAGGCTCACGTAGTGCGCGTCACCGGTGGCCATCAACGCGGGCATCCGCTCCCGGGGCAGCCGCCCGAGGAACCGCACGTGTGTCGCGTTCAGCTCCTCGGCCCGACGGCGCAGCCGGTCCTCGGTGGTGCCGGAGCCGGCGATCAGGCAGACCAGGCGCGGATCGTTGATCCGGGCGCAGGCGTCGATGAGCGAGTCGAGCCCCTGCGCCTCACCGAGCGTGCCGGCGTACACCAGCACCACCTGGTCCTCGCGGAGCCCGAACTCGGCGCGCAGGTCCGCGACGCCCGTCTGCGACGTCTCGTCGGCCCACACCGGAATGTGGACGAGCTTTTCCCGGGGTACGCCTCGACTGGCGAGCAGGTCGGCGGCGCTGGGCGAGACGTACGCGACCCGGCCGGCGCTGCGGTACATCCCACCGCACCAGCTGGTCATCCCCCGCCCGATCATCCGGGACACCCGGTCGGTGCCGATGAAGCCGCTGGCCACCGCGCTGTCGGGCCACAGGTCCAGCACGTGCAGCAGCACCGGCACCCGCTGGACGTACCGGGTGAACCACATCGGCAGGGCGACACTGATCGGCGAGTTACCGACCCAGAGGGCGTCGACGCCGCGCAGCGCCGACGTGCCGGACACCAGCGCCGAGGCGGCGAAGGAGCCGTAGTTCGCCAGCCGACGCAGCGCCGAGCGGTCATGGCTGGGATAGAGGGCCACCCGGCGGATCCGGGTCGCCCCGTCGACCTCGTCGAGCCGACGGGTCACCCGGTAGCCGGGCGCCAACTCGCCGGTCGGGTAGTTGGGGAACCCGGTGAGGACCTGGACCTCGTGTCCTCGGCGGACGAGAGCCCGGGCGAGCATCCCGGGGAGCGCGGCCGCGCCCGGCTCCGGGTCGAACCACTGGCTGAGCAGCCCGATCCGCATGGGCTTCACCTCGCTGCCGAGCCGGCGACGGGACGGGCGGGCTGGTCGCCGTCGGCCTGCCACAGTGTTGCCAGCGAATCACCGAGGTCGTGTGCGGGCGTCCACCCGAGCACCCGGTTGGCGCGCTCGATGTCGGCGCACATCCACGGCACGGCGGCTGAGCGATCGGCGTCCGGCGCGAAGCTGCCGTCCCGGATGTCACCGGTGAAGCCGGACGCCTCCGCCAGCAACCGGACGACATCGCGCGTCGCCACCGCCCTGCCGCTGCCCACGTTGAAGACCCGGGCGGGCCCCGGGCGGCAGGTCGCCGCGGCGAGGACCGCCGAGGCGACGTCCCGGACGTCGACGAAGTCCCGGTACGTGTCGTGCAGGCCCACGGCGATGTCCTCCGATCCGGTGGCGACCGCCGACCTCACCATCGCGGTCACCCGAGTGAGCACGTTGCCCGCCGGCATCCCGGGCCCGACCGGGTTGAAGACGCGCAACACCATCGTGTCGAGTCGGCCCGCCCCGCCGGCCAGCTCCGCCAAGCGGGTGGCGGCCAGGTGGCTGAGGCCGTACTCGCTGACGGGTGTGCCCTGGTACTCCTCACTGACGGCGAGGCGGTGCGGCACGGTGCCGTACTCGGCGGCCGAGCCGATCCGGATCAGGCGGGCTCCGGGAGCGGCGGCGGCCACCGCTTCGATCAGCTTCGCGGTCGCCACCACGTGCGCCTGTACGAAGTCGTGGCCGGAGCCGACGATCCGTCCGGCCGCCGTCACCACCGTGTCCGGTCGCTCCCGGGCGACGAGCGCGGTCAGGTCGCGCAGCTCGACCCGGACCAGGTCACACTCGGCCCGGGTGATCGACCGGACGGTGGCGTGGGCGGCCAGCGCCGTCCGGATGTGCCGGCCGAGGAATCCACCGGCCCCCAGGAGCAGGACCCGGTTCATCGCCGGTGGGCGGAATCGTGGTCGACGGTCGCCTGCGCGGGTGGGTTACCGGTGAACTCGTGCCAGGTGGCCGCGCCCGGCGCGGAGATGCCCTGGCGACCGAGCACCACCCAGATCGTGGCCAGGACGATCCGCAGGTCCAGCAGGAAGGAGCGGCGGTCGACGTACTCGACGTCGTAGGTGAACTTCGCGTCCCAGTCCAGCGCGTTGCGGCCCCGCACCTGGGCCAGCCCGGTGATGCCCGGTCGCACGTCGTGCCGTCGGGCCTGTTCCGGGTTGTAGAGGCTGAGGTAGCGCACGAGGTGCGGGCGGGGACCGACCACGCTCATCTCGCCCCGCAGCACGTTCCAGAACTCCGGCAGCTCGTCGAGGCTGCTGGCCCGCAGCCAGCGGCCCACCCGGGTCAGCCGATCCGCGTCGCTCACCAGCCCTCGATCCGGATCGGGGTGGCGCATGGTCCGGAACTTGACCACCTCGAACAGCTCGCCGTGCAGCCCCGGGCGGGTGTGCCGGAACAGGACCGGCCGCCCGTGTGCCACAAGCACCACCAGGGCCACCACGGCCAGTACGGGGGCGCCGAGCGACAGGACGAGGAGAGCGCCGATGACATCGAGAAGCCGCTTCCAGCGATCGTACGGTCGCCGCGTCGTGGTGCCGTCCCGAGGCGTCTCCCGACCGGTCGTCGGGCCGGAGGCGCCGACGCGCGTGTGTGCCGCATGGAGAGCAACTTTTGCCATGGACAACGCATACCACCATTTCGAGCACCGCTTCCGACTTTCACGATAGGGCGCTCCGGCGCGTCGACAATGGAGCCGGACGACCACTTCGGCGCGCCGAGTCGTGCTCGCGTATTTGTCGCCTCGATTGAAGGTGAATGCGCCTCGAATTGCTTTTGGCGGAAGCGGTCACGACACCTTCCGGGCAAGCGTAGGGTCGCGTTCGACGAGAATCCGAATCCCGAGGATGGCCTTCGGGAAACAGGCAGGAGAAGATGTGGTTTCCTCGCTTTCGGACCGGCGATTCCTGATCACCGGTGGCACGGGATCCTTCGGTCAGACGATGGTCTCCCGACTGCTCGACGCCGGGGCCGCCGAGGTGCGCGTACTCAGCCGGGACGAGTCGAAGCAGGACGCGATGCGGCACCGCCTCGGCGACGATCGGGTCCGCTACTACGTCGGTGACGTCCGCGACTACGACAGTGTGCTCAAGGCCGCGCGGGGAATGGAGTTCGTCTTTCACGCCGCGGCCCTGAAGCAGGTCCCCTCGTGCGAGTTCTTCCCACTGGAGGCCGTGCGCACCAATGTGCTCGGCAGCGCGAACGTGGTGGACGCCTGTGAACGCGTCGGCGTCGAGGCGCTGGTGCTGTTGAGCACCGACAAGGCCGTCTATCCGGTAAACGCGATGGGCATGACCAAGGCGCTCATGGAGAAGGTCGCGCAGGCGCACTCCCGCAACAATCCCCAGGCGCGTACCCGGGTCTGCTGCGTGCGCTACGGCAACGTCATGTACTCGCGCGGATCGGTGATCCCGCTGTTCATCGACCAGATCCTGCGCGGCGGCCTGCCGACGGTCACCGAGCCGTCGATGACCCGGTTCCTGATGACCCTGCCGCAGTCGGTCGATCTTGTGGAGCACGCCTTCCGGTACGGCCAGCCAGGCGACGTCTTCATCCGCAAGGCCGACGCCTGCACCATCGGCGATCTGGCCACCGCGCTGTGCAACCTGTTCCGCGTCCCGGCGAAGTTCAACGTGCTCGGCATCCGGCACGGCGAGAAGCTGTACGAGACGCTGGCCAGCCGCGAGGAACTCGCCCACGTCGAGGATCTCGGCGAGTTCCTCCGGGTGCCGGTGGACAGTCGTGACCTCAACTACTCCCTCTACTTCGAGGAGGGCGACGTCGAGAGCGGCAACATGGCCGACTTCCACTCGCACAACGCCCGGCGGCTGTCCGTACCGGAGATCGAGGCGCTGCTGCTGACGCTGCCCGAGGTACGGGCGCAGGTCGAGGCCGCGGCGGCGGTCGTAACGGCATGAACACCGGCACCGGTGGCCGGCGACCGGAGTTCGTCCCCCGCCGCCGCAGCGGCCCGGGCGAGGACGAGCCGCGCCCGACGCGACGGGTCCTCGTCGTCGGCGTGACCGGCATGCTCGGCCACGCTGTCCTGCGGGAGCTGAGCGACGATGCGGACCTCGACGTCCACGGCGTCGCCCGGAGCATCGAGGACCGCGCAGGGTGGTACCCGCCGCGCCTGCTCGACCGGATCACCCCGGCCGTCGACGCGACCCACTTCGACGAGGTCCGGCAGATCGTCGACGACCTGCGGCCGGACGTCGTCGTCAACTGCGTGGGTGTGATCAAGCAACGCCCGGACGTGCAGGACGCGGTGCAGACGGTCACCCTCAACGCGCTCTTTCCCCACCTGCTCGCCGAGGCCTGCGGGCACCTCGGCAGTCGCCTGATCCACGTCAGCACCGACTGTGTCTTCTCGGGCCGGCGGGGCGACTACGTCGAGGACGACCTGCCGGACCCGCCGGACCTGTACGGGCGGTCGAAGCTGCTGGGCGAGGCGCGCGGGGTCTCCGCGCTCACCCTCCGCACCTCGATCATCGGGCACGAGCTGGTCACGAACCGCTCACTCGTGGACTGGTTCCTCTCCCAGCGAGGCCAGGTACGCGGTTTCACGAGGGCCATCTACAGCGGCGTGACGACCGTCGAGTTCGCCCGACTGCTCCGCACGGTGATCCTGCCCCGGACGGAGCTGGCCGGGCTCTACCACGTCGCCGCCGAACCGATCTCCAAGTACGACCTGCTCCGCCTGATCGCCGAGGTGTACGGGTGGCCCGGCGACATCGTCCCGGACGACGAGTTCACCTGCGACCGGTCGATGAACGCGGACGCCCTCGCCAAGGCCACCGGATACCGGCCGCCGCACTGGCCGGACATGATCCGGGCGATGCACGCCGCCAGGGCCCGCTGGGCTGACGAAACGGCCCAACCGGGCCTACAGGACCTGCCTCGCTGAGGGCGGTCCACCCAACGACCGCAGGCAACGCCGGCGGCCGGACTTCAAAGGACATCACGTGGGAAACCGGATGGGTCAACTGGGCCTGCTCGTCGTCGCGACGTGTCTGGTGGTGGTCACCACCATCACCGCCATCACCGCCCCGCTTGTCGCGACCGGGTTGGTCGCGCTGGTGCTGCTGCTCGCCTTCAGCCGGCGGGTCGACGGATGGCGGTGGATGCTGACCCTGACCATGGGGCTGCTGGTGTGCGCCTCGTCCAACGTGCCGGCGCTCGTCGAGGCCAGCTTCTACCCTCGGTACGCGGCGGTCAGCGGCCTGGTCCTCTGGGGCCTCTGCCTCCCGGTCCGGACGCCGGCCCGCAGCGATGCCTGGACCAGCGTGTTCGTCGGAGCGCTCTGGGCGATGGCCGGTCTCGCCACGGTGAGCTTCGCCTGGTCGGTGGTTCCGATGGAGACCCTCCAGCGCGGCGTCGCGCTGCTGCTCCTGGCCGCCCTGGTGCACGTACTCGTCCGGCGTCGATGGCCCGATCGTGCGGTCATGATGGCCGACCTGCGCGTGGTCTACCTGGTCCTCACCGCGTCCATCGTGGTCAGCCTCGGCATCGGGTTCGTCGACGGCACGCTCGTCGCGGCGACCTCCAGCGTCACGCGGTTCCAAGGCCTCTACAACAACCCGAACATGCTCGGCATCGTGTGCGCCCTGACGATTCCGCTGGGCTGGGCCGTCCACCGGCAGTCCCGGCGGCCCGTCACGCTCCTCGGCATGGCGCCGGCCGCCGTCAGCCTCCTGTTGTCCCAGTCGCGTACCGCGCTGATCGCCGTGCTCGTCGGCGCGCTCTGGCTCGTGGTGCGCCACGGGCTCGGCCGGGTGGTCCGGCTGGCCGCCGGGGCGACCGCCCTGCTGCTGGTGGCATACCTGCTCAACCTGCTGCCCACCATCTTCGCCGCACCCTGGATGCGCCAGTTCGTCATGCGCTTCACCGATCCCACCGGCGGCGACCTGTCCAACGGGCGGACCCAGATGTGGCAGACGACCATCGACCTGTGGTGGCAGAACCGGCCCACGCTGGGCTTCGGGTACGCGTCGCGGAATCACCTGTTCGAGCTGGCCAGTGCCGACGAGTTCTTCGGGACCGCCGGCGTCAGCGTGGTGCACAACAGCTACCTCCAGCTGCTGCTGGAATTGGGGCTCGTCGCGGTGCCACCGCTGGTGGTGCTGCTGGTGGCCGCCGGGCGGGTCGCGGTGCGGGCCCCGGTCCGGCGGGCCGACGCCGGGCTGGTCTGGCTCGTCGTCACCGGCCTGCTGATCCAGGTCACCGAGTCGGCCATGTTCGGCACGGGCCAGACCTATCCGTACGTGTTCTGGACCGTGGTCGCCGCCGCGCTGCTGCACCTGCCGAAGGATCGGGCACCCGCCGGCCGGGAGGCCGCTCACGCCAACCTGCCCCACGCGGAGGCGCGCCGGCAGCGGGCCAGCATGTTCGACGACGCCACGCCGCGCCGGCCCACCGTCCTGCTGCGCTGAGTGCCCGCCGGCAGCGCCGATGGACACCCCGGGATGCCCGGGCGCGTGCAAGCGGCCGGCGGGCCTCGCCTCAGTCGCCCCGGCCCGCCGTCACGAAGGCGCTGACCCGGTCCCGCCAGGCACGGTGGTCGAACGACTCCCGGGCCCGCGAACGGGCAGCCGCGCTCATCGCCGTCCACTCCTCGTCGCGCAGCCGCAACGCCCGCTCGATGGCCGCCCGGACGTCGTCCGGGCCGTTGCCGTCGAGCACCAGACCCTCGATGCCGTCGTGGACGTAGGCGGCGAGGTCACTCGTGTGGTTGAGCAGCACCGGGCACCCGGCGGCAAGGCTCTCCGGCACCTTGGACGGAAACCCGTTGGCCGCGTACCCGTCGGTGGGGCGGACCAGCATCGAGAAGTGCGACTCCGACAGCAGGGTCAGCACGGTCTCGCGCGGAACGCGACCGAGGAACCGCACCTCGGCCGAGACGGCGTCCAGCACCGTCATGTCCAGGTCGGAGTGGGCGGCGGCGTCCCGCGCGCTCACCCCGGCGATCGTGAGGCTGACCCGCCGCTGCTGCTGCGGAGTGAGCCGGCTGAGCCCCCGCAGGATCACGTCGAGCATGTCCTTGCGCCCGGGTGTGCCGGCGTAGAGCAGGCGCAGGCCGGCACTGATCGGGGGTGGTTGCGGTGCCCGGAACTCGTCGCAGTCCACCTGCGGCGGCACCACCAGCACGTCCAGGCCGTGGCCCGTCAGGTAGTCGGCCAGCGTGGTGGAGACCGCCGTGGCCCGATCCACGAGCCGGGTCGCCAGGAACGTCGACCAGCGGTGCCGGACGAAGTACGGGGTGAGCCACCCGCGGCGGAACTGCCGTCGGTCGTGGCGCTCGCTGGCGTCCACCACCACCGGGCAGCGCAGCACGAGGCGCAGGGTCGCCCAGTTGCCGAGGGTCAGCAGGGCCATCGGCAACAGCACGACGCTCACGTCACCACGACCCACGCGGGCCCGGCGGACGGCCCGCAGGACCCGCAGCGGCCGGGCCAGCCGGGCCGACGCGCGGGTGAGGTGGTGCCGACCCCGGATCCGCAAGGTGACCAGGTCGATGCCGGCCGCGCCGAGCTGCCCGGCCGGGAAGGCCACCTCACAGGGCCAGTCGTTGACGACGAGCGTGCGCGCACCCTCGGGCGCGGCGCAACGGGCTAGTTGCAGCAGCCGGTTCGAGGTGGCGTCCCCGTACGGGAACGCGTACGCGCCCACCAGCAGTGGACGCGGCCGGGCGGCCGGAGCGGTCGACCCGGCCGCCGGTCGCGGTTGCCGGCCGAGCACCGTTGTCTGATCGTTCATCTCTCTCCCCGTGTCGAGAAGGCGGGCGGCTGGGGCCGCGCCGGGCGGTGCGGGCGGCTCGACACCCACCGGCGGTAGATGGCCAGGTGGGTGGTGACCGCCGTGTCGATGGCGAAGACGCTGCGCGTGAACCGTTCCGCCGCCGTCGAGGCCGAGGTCTGCTCGGTGTACGTCGCCGCCACGCATACCGCGTTCGCCCACTGCCTCGGCGCGGCCTCGGTGTCGACGATCGTCACGCCGGACAGATGCTCGTCGATGAAGCGCACCCCCGGCAGGTCGGCGGCCACCGTGCCGATGCCCAGGGCGACCGGCTCCAGCACGCCCCCGGGCAGCCCTTCCAGGCAGGACGGGTGGACGACCACGTCGGCCTGGCTCACCAGCCCGCCCACGTCGTCGCGCGGGCCCAACAGGTGCACCCGCTCGGCGAGACCGGCGGCGGCCGCCGCCGCCCGGACGCGCTCGTCGTCGACGTCGTCGCCCGGCCCGATGAGGACCGCGTGCGCCCGCACTCCCCGTGCCCGCAACTCGGCGAGGATCGGCGGGAGGAGCCAGCGCCGTTTCTCCGGCGAAGCCCGGCCGACGCTGACGCAGACCAGATCGGCCGGGCGCGCGCCGATCAACTCGCGTAGGTCGTCCGGACTGGGGCGACGCAGCCGGTCGAGGTCAAGTCCGTTGAGCACCACCCGGCAGCGAGGATCGGTGTGCCAGCGCGGGTCGTAGGCGACGGCGAGCGAGCTGGGCGAGACGCCGAGGATGTCGGTGGCGAAGACCCGCAGCAGCCGCCGGAAGGCCCAGCGGTAGACGCGTCGGCGCAGGTCGCGGTGCTGGTTGTCGTCGCCCCGGAAGTGGGCGACGCGGACGGGCACACCGCGCAGGGCGGCGAGCGCGAGCAGCACCCCGGAGAAGTTGGCGCAGTCGACGTGCACCACATCGGGGCGTAGCCGCCGCAGCAGTCCGAGGAAGCGGGCGGCGAAGCGGAGGTCGAGCGGGATCGGGGTGACCGTGCCGCCGTGCCGGCTGACGACCCCGGCCAGCGGGCCGGGCCCGATGTGGTCGCTGAGCGTCGCGAGGTGCACCTGGACGCCGGCGGCCCAGAGCCGGGGCAGCAGTTCGGCGGTACGCATCTCGGTGCCGCCGAAGTTCAGCTCGCCGACGACCCGCAGCACCCGGCACTCCCCGGTCACGTCGCCGCTCCCCTGGTGACCGCCCGCCGGTACCCCACGAACACGGCCGGCCACATGGTGAGCACGTACGCGACACAGGCCGCCACCGGCAGGCCGGCGAGCCCGAACCGCCGCAGCGCCCAGACCTTGAGCGCCGTCGCCAACAGCAGGAACGCGGCCCAGCCGACGAACTGCGGCCGGAGCAACCCGATGCTGTTCTGCACCAGAATCAGCGGTGAGGTGACCGCGATCAGGAGCGACCAGCTCGCCAGCCCGACCAGGACCGCGACGGGGATCTCGGTGCGGTCGATGCCGCCCACCCACAGGTCGATCAGCCGGTGGCCGTAGCCGACCAGCACGACCCCGACCGCCCCCACGATCCCCCCGTAGAGCAGCACCATGCGGCGCGTGTTGCGACGCACCCAGGCAACCTCGCCCCGCGCCAGAGCCGCACCGTTGACCGGCCAGACCGTCATACCGACCAGCCCGACGAAGATCGAAAGAACGCCGAACAGCTTCCCCACCACCGCGTAGTGCGCCGCCGTGGTGGCCCCGAGGACGTTCGCGACGAGCGGGCTGTCCACGTTCAGCGCGATCGCCGACATCGTGGTGAGCGCGAAGAACCGCAGACCCAGCCGGAGCAGGCCGACCGCGGTGGCCCGGTGCACCAGCTTCGGGGCCGGCCGTCGTCCGCGATCCTGCAACCAGAAGTACGTCACGCAGTTGAGCAGGTTGGTCACCGGCACGGCCAGCACCGCGCAGGCGATGACCGCCATTGGTCGCCACCCGGCGGCGATGGCGCCGAGCACGGCCGCCATGCCCGACAGCGCGCCGGCCGACTGCCAGATGTTGCTCTGCACCACCTGGCCACGGGCGTACTGGACCCGCTGGACCAACGAGAGCGGAATGTTGACCGCGAAGGCGCCGAAGCAGAGCAGGACCAGGGCGGGCGCCTCCGCGGCGACACCTGGGTCGGTGACGTTGAACAGCGCGGCCCAGGACACCACGGGTACGACAAGCACGAGACCCGCGAGCAGCGCCAGCGCGACCACACCGAGGGTCGCGAACGCGCTGGAGACCTCCCGGGCCTGTTGCTTCGGGTCGTCGGCCAGGTGACTGAGTCGGGTGAGCAGCCCGTTGCCCAGTCCCAGATCGGCGAACCAGGCCATCCCGGTGAGGGCGGTGACCGCCATCCAGAGGCCGTACCGTTGGTCGCCGAGGAACCGGAAGCAGGCCGGGGTGATGACCAGCGGAGCGGCCAGGCCGATGCCCTTCGCCACCATCGCGGCGGCGATGCCCACCGTGACGGAGCGATCCCGATCCTTCGACGCCGCCGAGGGAGGCTCGCCGGGCGCGAGCGTGACTCCGGTCGGTGGCGCGGCCGCCGGCACACGGGCCAGCGGCTCCGGTACGGCCCGACTCGCTGCCCGGGTCACCGTGGCGCGGCGGTTACGGCACGCTCGGCGTCCAACCGACCGGCCATCCACTCGACCGTCGCCCGCAGGCCCTCCGTACGGGCGACAGGTGCGACGTTCGGAAAGAGCTGACGCAGCGCGGCGTTGTCGGCGAGGGAGTGCGCGACATCGCCGGTGCGTGGCGGCGCGTACTCGCGGACGATCGGTCGGCCGCACAACCACTCGAGCTCGTCGAGGACCCGCAGCAGGCTCGCGCGCGCGCCAAAGGCGAGGTTCACCGGGTGCGGGTGGTGTACGCGGCGGCGGACCGCGTCCAGGATGACGTCGCAGACCGTACCGACGTAGGTGAAGTCGCGCGACTGCGTCCCGTCGCCGTGCACCACCGCGGGTTCGTCGCGTAGAGCGGCGTGCACGAAGCGGGGGATGACAGCCGCGTACGCGTGGTCGTGTCGCTGCCCCGGGCCGAACACGTTGAAGAAGCGGAAAGCCACTGTCGGCAGCCCGAACGACGCCTGGTGGGCCAGGGCGTACGCCTCGGTGGCGAGCTTGCTGGCCGCGTACGGGCTCATCGGGCGGGTCCAGGTCAGCTCGGTCTTGGGCAGGGCCGGGTTCATGCCGTACACCGACGAGGACGACGCGACGAGGACGTGCCCGACCCGGTGTCGTCGGGCCGCCTCCAACACCATGAGGGTGCCGGTGGCGTTCGCGTGGTGGGAGGCCAACGGGTCGCTCAGCGAGCGGGGGACGCTGGGCAACGCGGCCAGGTGGACCACCGCGTCGCGACCCGTCATCGCGGCGTCCAGGGCGGCCGGGTCCAGGATCGAGCCCTCGATCAGCTCGACGTCCAGACCGTCGAGGTTGGTCCGCAGCCCGACCGAGAGGTCGTCGAGGACGGTCACCCCGCCGATGGTGGGCTCGACCATCGCGGCGCGGGCCAGATTGGACCCGATGAAACCGGCTCCGCCGGTGATCAGAATGCGCATGAAAACCCCCGTTTACGCAGATCACCTGTTCATCGAGTGAACACGGGACACGTGACGGCGACAGCGGGAATTTCACCCTGTCCGGGTGCTGACCGAAAACGGCCAGCCTCGCCGCGGCGGCGCACAGTGAAGTTCATCGTCATGCGTTCGTGGCGGAGGTGCCGACCATGTCCGAGTTGATCGTCTACCGGTCCAACGCCCTGATGTCCGTCAGGTCCCGCTTCGACAGCACGCGGGACCTGGTGATGCCGGCCAACCTGGCGTACGCCGAGGCGATGGTCGGCATGTGGCACTCGGGTCTACCCCAGGTCACCCTCGTGCCCTCGACCGCGACCGACGCCCAGGTGTGGCCGGTGATGTCCGCCGTCGGGACGAAGATCCACGACACCTCCGACGACAACTGCCCGATCAACACCGGCTGGTCGTACGTCGGCGGCAACCACGGCTACAACGTCGGCAACCAGATCGTCGTCACCAACCACGGCAAGACGACGGTTGACGTGGGCTCGCAGTGGACCGACGGGACGCGAACCTTCACCCTGCTGGCCATCACCAACGCGGACAGCCTGCTGTTCGGCAACCCGTACACGATCGTCGACGGCATCGCGCAGGGCGCCCGGGTCAAACCGGCCGCGCCGCTCGTGCACCTCTCGGGGGCGACCCACACGGCGACCGTGCCGATCACGGGTCTGACGCCCGACGTGCAGATCCGACCGGCCACCCACTCCCACGCGGTGACCGTCGAACTCGACGGACGACCGGTGCCGGACGGCCGGTTCACGGGGCAGGAGCTGACCATCCGGGAGTCCTACGTGATCCCGTCCTACCAGGGGATGATCGACACCGCGCGGGCGAACGTCGGCACGCCCATCGCCACGATCATGTCGCGGATCCCGTCCCTGTGCCGCATCTCGAACGTCTACCGCTGGTCGCAGGGGGGTCTGCTGGTCGGGCAGACGGTGGCCGCGTTGGATCGCTTCGCCCTGAACGCCGGGGTGACCCAGTGCGGTCCGTTGACCCCGGTGGCCGGCGGCTCCCGCCGGCAGTTCATGCCGAACGTGGGCACGGCCGGCGGTCTGAACTGGTCGGTGTGGGCCAACATCGACACGCTCGCGGCCCTCACCGACTTCACTCCGGCGACCCTCACGAACCGGCTGATGCCGGCGAGCAGCATGACCCAGTGGGTGGTCAACAGCGGCCAGGTCCAGCAGTGGGGCATCGCCGTCGGTCTGCTGCCGGTCGCCGACGGCGTGCCGGAGATCCGGTCCCGGCACACCACGGCCAAGAGTTGGTTCATCAGCTCCAGCCTGAAGAAGAACTATCCGCAGTTGGTGTGGGGTCGCACCCTGGAGGCGGGCGAGTCCGTGACCGGTACCGCCTATCGGCGCTACCTGGCGCCGCCCTCGGCGGCCACCGAGATCGTCGTGTCGGACTCCGCCAACGACTTCGTGATGATCGAACGGGTCGAGGCGGTCGCCCAGACCCAGATGGCGGCGCCGCAACTGTTCCACCGGTTGCTGGTCCCGGCGGGGCCGACGAATCTCACCGTGCCGGACCGGGTCGCGGTGGCCGGCATCTCGTACGGCATGGCCGTGCCCACCGGCTACGGCATGTGGCGCGCGGAGGCCGGCCCGGCGCAGGTGGGGCCACTGCCCGGGACGACCTGCCCGCGCGGCAGTTACTTCCTGGCCCTCGCCGGCCCGACCCAGGACGTCACCTACGCCGGCACCTATCAGTCGCTCCTGCTGCATCCGGTGTACCTGGCCGAGCCCACCCCGGTCGACCGGGTGTGCGTCGAGGTGACCGTCGCGGGCTCGGGGGTGCTGCGGCACGGCGTGTACGCCCACGATCCGGCCACCGGTCGTCCCGCCGCCCTCGGCCCGGTCGCCGACTTCGGCAGCGTCGCCGTCACGTCCGTCGGAATCAGGGAGTCGGTGCTGAGCGTCCCCGTGCTGCTGCCCGCCGGCTGGCACTGGTACGGGCACGTGTGGCAGACCAGCGGCGTCACGCCGCCCACGTTGCGTGCCAGCAGCACGGGTGTGGCCACCGGCCTCAATCTCGGCACCAGTTCGGCGGCGATGACCGGCGACCGGTTCGGGTACGAGGTGACCGGGACGACCGGCGCCCTGGGGGCCATCACCATCGCCGGAGTGCACCAACTACCGCCACCGCGGGTCGCGTACCGGCGCGCCTGAGCGGGTCGGCGGGACTCAGACCGTGGTCACCCCGTAGATCTTCTTCATCGCCTCGTGCTTCTCCGGGACGGGGAGGTGCCCGATGCCCAGCGACTTGGCCTGCAACCGTTCGAGGTACTCGTCGGTGCTCCGCAGCGGGCGCGCCGGGACACCGGCCGCCACCGTGTTGTCGGGGATGTCGCGCGTGACGATCGAACCTGCCCCGATGACGCACCGGTTTCCGATGGTGACACCGGCCAGGATCATCGACCGCATCCCGATGTACACGTCGTCGCCGATCGTGATCGGGGCGGTCCAGTCCAGGTCGGGGTGGTCCTTGCGCAGGATCAGCGTGCCGCCGTCGTGGGTGACGAACTGCACCTCGGAGGTGATGTAGACGTTGTCCCCGATGGTGATCAGCCACGGCTCCGAGCCGAACATCGCCCGGCTGATCCCGTAGAACCTGACCCGTCCGTTCAGCTTCACCCCCAGGGACCGCGCGAAGGCCTCGGGATTCCGGGTGGCGGCCAGGTGGTCCGAGACTCGTCGGACCATCGTACGAACGCGACTGGGCACCTGCTGTCCTCGCTCATCGGAACCGGGTGGGGTGGCGGACGACGGACCCGCCCACGCGGACCCCTCACTGCAACGAACCAGCTCCAGCCCGGGTGACGCGGTCACGGCCGGGCGGATCAGCCGCAGAACTGTCGGGCGTGGTCCAGCACGTTGGGTTCCCGGAGCTGCTGTCGCCAAAGTCGGTACCGCCGACCCGCGGTCTCCTTCGCCTCGGCGCGCTCCCCGGCGGACCGGTCGGCGAGCCGGTCGAGGGTCTCGCTCAGGCCCGCCGCCGAGGCCGGCCGGACCACCGCTCCCCCGCCGGCCGCGATCAGGTCGCTGAACGGCGTCGCGTCGGAGCAGACCACCGGGCAGCCGGATGCGAGGCTCTCCAGGATGACGTGCCCGTAGTTCTCGCCACGTGTCGGGAAGAGGAACGCGTCGTACCGGCTGAAGGTCGCCATCACCTCGTCCGCCGCCAGTTCCCCGAGGTAGCGGACCCGCACATGGTCGGGCATCGCGTCGATGAGTCGTCGGCAGCACGCCCAGTACTGCTCGTCCTCCCGCGGACCGTAGATGTCGAACTCCAGCGGGCGCGTGGCGCCAGCGACCGCCTCCAACGCCCTGGTCAGGTTCTTCATCGGGGAGATCCGGCCGACGAAGACCAGCCGCAGCGGCCCGTCGTGCGCGACGGCCCGGGGTGCCGGCTGTTCCGGGATGGGGCACTCGTTGCCGTTCACCATGATCTGCGCCCATGGCATGTTCGCGCGGATCTGGTCCTCCTCCAGCCGGCTGCAGGCCTGCCACCGTACGCCGAGCCGGCGCAGCAGCGGGGCCCAGACCGCGAGGAAGAGCCGCTTCTTGCGGGCCTTGATGGCGAGCGCGCCGGGCGAGAGCTCGCCGCGCGGGGCCAGCATGATCGAGCGGGCCCGCACCAGTCGCAGCGCCACCGCCAGGATCGGCAGCACCGAGAAGAGCGACCAGAGGCTGTTGACGTAGACCAGGTCGAGTGGGCGGGACCTGACGTGCCGCGCCAGTCGCACCCAGTGCCGCAGCGCGAACGTGCCGAGATAGAAAATGGCGCAGCGGTCGTCGCGGCGTACCAACCGCCCGGACAGGCCCGGGTACGGTGTGGACGAGCAGAGGTCCCGGTCCCCGGTGACCAGGGTGACGTCGAGGTCGTCCGGCAGGGTGTCGAGGATGAACCGCAGCGAGCGGATCGGCCCGCCGCCACGAAAGCCCGGCTCGAACACGCGGGCGGTGGCGAGCACCCGGTACCCCGTCGTGGTCGTGGATCGCGCCGTGCCGCTCGGTGTTGCGGTGCTGTCGGGCGCACGCGTCATTGCCAGCTCGTTCACCTTGGGCTCACCTTCCGAAATCCTGTTCCGGCGTCGGTGCGGGCACGTCTGCGCACCTGGAACGCGCGAGGATCGGCCAGGGCGTCGCCGCTCACCCCGTCACCATCGGCACCGGTAACCGGTTCAGATGACGGAGAGCGGCCAACGTTCTCCGTAGCCGAGGGAGAGCCGCGGTTGACGACCGACGTAGTGATCGTAGGCACCGGCGGGATGGGCCGAGAGGCATATGGGGTAATTCGCCTTTTGAATACCGTTTCGGGCGGTACGACATCCTGGCGGGTGCTGGGCTTCGTCGACGACTACCCCACCGAGCGAAACGTCGAGTCGGTACACCGCCTCGGCGTCGCCTTCCTCGGTCCGACCCGTTGGCTGGCCGCCCAACCGGCCAGTACCCACGTGGTGCTCGGCGTCGGGCACCCCCGGCTGCGCCGCGAGACCGACCAGACCATCTCCCGGTACGGCCTGCCGGCGGCCACGGTGGTGCATCCGGCCGCGGAGATCGGCCCCGACTGCGTCCACCAGCCGGGGCTGTTCGCCGCCGGTGGCGCCCGGGTCACCACGAACGTGCTGCTGGGGCGGCACGTGCACCTCAACCAGAACTGCACGGTCGGGCACGACACGGTGCTCGGTGACTACGTCTCGGTCAATCCGCTCGCCGCGGTTTCCGGGTACTGCCGGCTGGAGGACGGCGTGCTGGTGGGCACCACTGCCGCGATCCTGCCGAACTTGACCGTCGGCCGGGACGCCACCGTGGGCGCCGGCGCCTGCGTGACCCGCGACGTACCGCCGGGCGTCGTCGTGACGGGCGTGCCGGCCCGCCCGGTGGAGCGGTCAGCGGCGGATGCCCGCCCAGTCGTGATGGCGGCGCACGGTCGACAGGATGAAGTCGACGACCCGGCGTGACGTATCGGGGACCTGGTAGTCGAGCGGGCAGGCGACCGAGCCCTCGGCCACCTGCGCCACCACGACACGGATGGCCTCCACGACCCCGTCCGGATCGAGGCCGGTCATCACGATCGCCCCGCTGTCCAGCGCCTCCGGCCGTTCGATGGACTCGCGCAGGGTCACCGCCGGGAATCCGAGGATCGCGGCCTCCTCGCTGACGGTGCCACTGTCCGAGAGGGCGCATCGGGCGTTGCGTTGCAGGGTCACGTAGTCGAAGAAGCCGAACGGCTCGTGGAACGCCACACCGTCGAGGTGCAGGCCATCGCCGGCGATCGCCTCCAGCCGTTTACGGGTACGCGGATGGGTGGAGACCAACAGCGGCAACCGCCACTCGTCGCGGACCGCCCGCAGGCACTCCAGCAGTCGGCGGAGCCGGTCCGGGTGGTCGACGTTCTCCTGCCGGTGCGCGCTGACGACGAAGTAGCCGCCCGGTTCGAGTTCGAGTTGGGCCAGCACGGTGGACGCCTCGATCTGCCGCCGGTAGTGGTCGAGCACCTCACGCATGGGCGAGCCGGTGTGCAGGATGCGACGCGGGTGCAGCCCTTCGGCGAGCAGGTTGCGCCGGGCGTGCTCCGAGTAGACCAGGTTGAAGTCGGCGATGTGGTCGACCATGCAGCGGTTGGTCTCCTCCGGCACGTTCAGGTCGAAGCAGCGGTTGCCCGCCTCCATGTGGTACACCGGCACGTTCATCCGCCGGGCCATCAACGCCGAGATCGCGCTGTTGGTGTCGCCGAGCACCAGCAGGGCGTCCGGGCGCAGCTCGGTGATCGCCTTCTCCGTACCGACCAGGACGGCACCCAGGAGGCTGCCGAGAGACTGGGTGTCGGCCCGCAGGAAGACGTCCGGCGCGCGGACCCCCAACTCGCTGAAGAAGACGTCGGAGAGCGAGGGGTCCCAGTTCTGCCCGGTGTGCACCAGGGTGTGGTCCACGGTCCGGTCGAGCGCGTCGATCACCCGGGCCAGCCGGATGATCTCCGGCCTGGTACCGACGACGGTCATCACGCGGGTCACTTGACGCCTCCTGGTGGCAGTTGGACGGGTTCGGCCCGCTGGGCGGGCAGTGGACAGGGCTCCCGCTGCGCCGGGTCGTGGATCACCCGCCGGGCCTGGTCGAGAACACTTATCGGCGCTCTGGTCGCCCGCCACCGGCGATAGGCGGCGCCCGCCTCGATCCGGGCCGCGTGCCGCTGCTCCGGGGTGGCGGTCGCCACCTGCGTGACGAGGGCCCCCAGCGCGACAGGGGTCAGCTCGGTCAGGACCAGTCCGCCGCCGTCGCGCAGCACGTCGGTCCACGGTGTCCGGTCGGAGCAGACCACCGGGCAGCATGCGGAGAGGCTCTCGGCGATGGCGTTGCCGTAGTTCTCCCCGCGGGTCGGCATGACGAAGGCGTCGTAGCGGGAGAAGGTCGGGCGGACCTGCTCGGGCGGCAACTCGCCCCGGTAGCTGACGGCGACCGAGTCGGGCAGCTCGGCCAGGCGCTCCCTGCACCGTCGCCAGTAGGCCGGGTCCTCCACTGGGCCGTAGATGTCCAGCCGCACCGGCACCGGCACGAAGGCGAGCGCGTCGAGCACCAGGTCGAGGTTCTTCATGGGCGAGATCCGTCCGATGAAGACCAGCCGCGCGTGGTGGGTCGAGAGCATCTCGACCGGCTCCGCCCGCGGCTCGGGGCCGCGACTGACCGCGACGACACCGATCCGCGCCCGGGGCAGCACCCGCTGGATGTCGTTGGCCTCGACCGGCGTGGTGGCGTGCCACAGCACCCGACGGTTGAGCAGCATCCACCGCCAGCCGGCCAGGAAGACCCGCTTACGGAGTCGGTGCACCCGAAGCGCGGCCGCGCCGAACTCACCTCGGGGGGCGACCAGGATACGGCCCACCCGCAGCAGCCCGAGCCGGGCCGCGGCGATGGGCAGGATGGAGAAGGTCGACCAGACGCTGTTGACGTACAGCAGGTCGAAGCGGTCGGCGCGCAGCGAACGCCAGAGCGACCTCCAGTGCTCCGGCCGACGCACACCGAGATAGAAGACGTTCGTCCGGCCGACCCGGGCCCAACGCCCGGAAAGCCCCGGATAGGGATCGCGGCATCCGAGGTCGCGGTCGCGGGTCAACATCGACGTCTCGATGTCGTCGCTGGCCAGAGCGAGCACTTCGCCAATGGACCGGACCGGCCCTCCGGCCCGCCAACCGGGAGCGAAATAGCCGGCGGTGACAAGGACGTGGAATTTGTTTGCGTTGGCCGAAGCCAAGCGCTCCCGAGCGTCTGCCGCCGGGGTGGGGTCGCCGGCCATCCGCACTCCTCGCTCGTGCCACAGGATCGATTCACCCAACGATCGAACGCTCGATACGTGACTGATCCTTCTCTCAACCGAGCTGGGAGGTTGGGCGAGAAGAATAAATTCCGCCAGTTACATGAAACCCGAGTGGCGCCGCCGTCGAGAGCGATATAAGGAATCGCGGGGGAAATTGGCCCAGCAGGAGAGGGAGTTCATGTCACGAACGGCGCTCATATCCGGCATCACTGGGCAGGACGGCAGTTACCTGTCGGAGTTCCTGCTCGACAAGGGATACACGGTGCACGGCATCAAACGGCGATCGTCCTCCTTCAACACCGAACGGATCGACCAGGTCGACGTTCATCCGCGCAGCGGCGACGCCCGCCTCTTCCTCCACTACAGCGACCTCTCCGACCCGGCCTCGCTGACGGCGCTGATCCGGGACATCCGCCCCCACGAGATCTACAACCTGGGCGCTCAGAGCCACGTCCGGGTGTCCTTCGACATCCCCACGTACACGGCGGACGTCACCGGCCTCGGGGCGCTGCGCATGATGGAGGCGGCCCGCTCCGCCGACGTCGGCTGCCGGTTCTACCAGGCGTCCTCGTCGGAGATGTTCGGCTCGACCCCACCCCCGCAACGCGAGGAGACCCCGTTCCACCCGCGCAGCCCGTACGCCTGCGCCAAGGTGTACGCCTACTGGTCGGCGGTGAACTACCGCGAATCCTGGAACATGTTCTGCGCCAACGGCATCCTGTTCAACCACGAGAGCCCACGCCGGGGTGAGAACTTCGTGACCCGCAAGATCACCCGTGCGGTGGCCAGGATCGAGGCCGGCATCCAGGACAAGCTCTACCTTGGCAACCTGGACGCCGTTCGGGACTGGGGCTACGCACCGGAGTACGTCGAGGCGATGTGGCTCGCCCTCCAGCGGGACACCCCGGACGACTACGTGGTCGCCACCGGTGAGGGCCACACGGTGCGCGAATTCGTGGAGGCCGCGTTCGACCGGATCGGGTTGGACTGGCAGCGGTACGTGGAGTTGGACCCCGCCTACTTCCGCCCGGCGGAGGTCGATGCCCTCGTCGGCGACTACGCGAAGGCCCGACGCGTCCTGGGGTGGGCCCCGAAGACGCTCTTCAGCGACCTGGTCCGGATCATGGTCGACGCCGACCGGCAACTGCTCGAGGACGAGCGGATGGGGCGACTGATCCGGGTGGACCGGTGAGGGTCGCGGTCGACGCCGCACCCATCCGTCCCGGTCACGCCGCAGGGCTGGAAGCCTTCACCTACGGCCTGTTGAACGGCATGGCCGCCGACGACTCCTGCGAGCTGCGGGTGAACATCCTGCGGGGCACGCTGGACCCGTGGCGGGAACAGGTGCCCTTCGCACGCATCGGCTGGACCGAGGTGACCCAGCCGCTGCGCTCCGACAACCCCACCGGCCAACTGCTGCGCAAGTGGACGCCGACGGCGGTGCGCAACTCCCGCACGGTCCGCACGGCGGTCAACGCGGTCCGGCAACGGTCCGTCGTACGGCACGCCGACACCGACGTCACCCTGTACCCGTTCCACTCCGCCCCGATCGGGTCGGGCCCCTCGGTCGTCGTCCTGCACGACACCCGCCACCTGCGGACCGAGTTCCACGCCCCCGGCTTCGCGGCGGTCGTCCGGGAGAACGTGGCCCGCGCGGCGGCGATCGTGGTCACCTGGCCCCATCCGTACCGGGAAACCCTGCGTCTCTTCCCGGAGGCCGCGGAGCGGACCGTGCTCATCCCGACCCCGGCGTTCCAACCGGCGCCGGAACGCGCACGCGCGCGACCCGAACCGGGGCTGCTGGTCTACCCGTCGTCCACCGCGGAGCACAAGAACCACGCCACGCTGCTGGAGGCGATGGCCCTGCTGCCCGACTGCCGCCTGAGCTGCCCGGGGCCGCTGGTCGAGCCCGAGGCGAGCCGACTGCTCGCCCGCGCCGCCCAGGCCGACCTGCGCGGCCGGGTGTCCTTTCCCGGCTTCGTCAGCCTCGACGAGCTGAACGCCATCTACGCCAGGGCGGACGCGGTGGTCGTACCCTCGCTCTGGGAGGCGGCCAGCGGCGCGATGCTGGAGGCGTTCACCTGGGGGCTCCCGGTAGCCTGCGCCGACGTCGAGCCGCTGCGCGACCAGTTGGAGTTCAACCGCGCCGAGGCGGCGGTCTTCCGGGCGCGGGACCCGCGGTCCCTGGCCGACGCGGTCCGGCACCTCCTCGACGACCGGGAACGCTATGCCGCGGCCTCCCGACGGGCGAACGACCGACTGGCCGCCCGCACGTGGGCGGCCACCGGCCGCGACTACCTGGACGTCCTCGCCTGGGCGGCGCGGGGCGGATCGGGCCCGGTGCCCCGCTCCCCCTTCGTCACGGCGGCGAACGACACCGCGCCCAGCGGGGGTGACGGGCCATGAGCATCGCGGACGACACCTATCCGGTGGCCCGACCGAGCCTCTCCACGCTGGAGGAGCGGTACGTCCTGGACGCGCTGCGGAGCGGGTGGATCTCGTCGCAGGGTCCGTACCTGCGGGACTTCGAGGAACGGTTCGCCAGTCGCTGCGCCGCCGGCACCGCGCTGACGACGAGCAACGGCACGGTCGCGCTGCACCTGGTCCTGGCGGCGGCGGGCATCGGGCCCGGGGACGAGGTGGTCGTCCCCGCGCTGACGTACGTGGCGACGGCCAACGCCGTGGCGTACTGCGGTGCGCGTGCCGTCTGTGTGGACGTCCTGCCGGAGAGCTGGTGCGTCGACCCGGCGGCGGTACGCGCCGCGATCGGCCCGCGTACCCGGGCGGTCATCGCCGTCGACCTGTATGGACACCCGGCCGACTACACCACCCTGCGGCAACTCTGCGACCAGCACGGTCTGCTCCTGGTCGCCGACGCGGCGGAGTCGTTCGGCGCCACCCTCGACGGGCGGCCCACCGGCTCGCTCGCCGACGTCACGACCTTCTCCTTCTTCGGCAACAAGGTGCTCACGTCCGGCGAGGGCGGCTGCGTGACCACCTCCGACGCGGCCCTCGCCGAGCGGATGCGTCTCCTCCGGAACCAGGGCATGGATCCGCACCGTCGGTACTACTTCCCGGTGCTCGGCTACAACTACCGGATGACGAACCTGTGCGCCGCGCTGCTCTGCGCCCAACTGGAGCGCGCGGACGAGATCATCGCCCTTCGGGACCGGGTCATCGCCGGTTACGAGGAGCAGTTGGCCGACGAGCCGACGCTGTCGGCGCAGCCGGTGGCCGCCGGAGTCCGCCGCGCGCCCTGGATGGCGGCGTTCCTCGTCGGGGCCGAGGGGGACGCCACGTCCCGGGATGCGCTGGCCCGTGCGCTCACCCGGCTCGGCGTGGAGACCCGCCCGTTCTTCGTGCCGATCCCGGACCTGCCGGCGCATCACGATCCGGGCGCGGACTGTCCGGTGACCGGGGACCTCAGTCGGCGCGGCATCAATCTGCCCACGTACGCCGAGCTGAGCGAGCCGGCGGTCAAGGCCGTGGTGGAGCGCGTCCGCGCCGCCCTGGCGACCATCGCCTGACCTGCCGCCGGACCGGTGCCGACCCGGTCGGCGTCGGTCCGGCGGTCAGGCCGGTTGGACCGCCGGTGGACGGTCGGCCGTGCGGTCGGCCAGCAGCAGGAGGTAACTGCCGCCCCAGGCGACCGCGCTGGCCAGGGCCATCAGGACCAGCGCGCCCGCCGCGCCGGGGGCACCGAACAGGACCGCCCCGGCGACGACCGCCGGCACGCGCAGCGCGCCGAGCAGGAAGCCCAGGACGATCGCCCGCCGGCTCGCCCGCTCGATCCGCAGCCCGGCGAAGCCGATGGTGGCCGGCACGGCGAGCAGACTCTCCAGCGCGAGCAACACCAGCAGGCTCCGGGCGACGCTCCAGTTGGAGCCGAGCAGCTCCTTGCCGACCGCGTCCGGCAGCAGGGCGACCGCGATTGTCAACGGCGCGATGGCAGCGGCCACCAGCAGGGCCAGCCGGACAGCCGCCCGGGTCCGTACCGTACGGGACTCGGCCCGGGTGCGGGCCAACTGCGGCAGGACCAGCGTGGCCGCCGTCGACAGCACCAGGTTGACCGGCCCCAGCAGCGTGCGCCCGGCGCTCAACGCACCGACCACCGCCGTGCCGGCGACCAGCGCCACCGCGGTCAGCGCCAGCTGCGCGGAACCGTTGGTCAGCAGGAACTGCGTACCGAATCCCACCGCGACGCGGGTCTCCGCCCGGCCGACGCGCCAGCCGGGCACCAGCGCGTACCGACGCCGGGCCGCGACGAACAGGCCGACCAGCGCGCCGCCGACGCCCCACAGGGCGAAGACGGATGGCGGATCGATCACCCGGAACAGGCCGGCCAGCACGGCACACCCGGTGAGCGCGGCCCACGTGATCTCCTGGGCCATCGCCGCCGAGGGAGCGCCGATGCCGACGGCGACCGCCTTGGTGTAGTCGTAGAGAACCAGACCGGGCAGGGCGACGCCCGCGAACAGCAGGTAGGACGAGCCGTACGCCACGGCGGCCGCGCAGACGAGGGTGCCAGCGACGAGGCCGAGCAGGATCGCCCGCCGGGAGGCCGACGCGACCCCGACGCCGGTGGCCAGCACGGTGTCGGTCACGGTGCTCCGGACCAGCCCGGACCCGACGATGTAGAACGAGAACGCCAGGGCGAACTGACCCAGCCCACCGACCGACTCCAGTCGGGTCACGGTGATCGCCAGCAGCAGGTTGCCGCCGCTGGAGAGCCCGCCGACGACGAGCGCGAGCAGCGCCCGACGTCCGGTCCGTGGACCCTGTCGGGCATCGGCGCGGCCGACCGCGTGCCGGCCCACCCGTACGGTCACCGGCGCGCGGCCGGGATCGTGGGTGTTCGGCCGGGCTCCGGGCGCTTGCGGGCTCCGTGCAGGGAGCGGCGGCTGAGCGCCAGGAGCACGAAGACCGGGATCGCCGCCACCACGTGTTGCAGGAAGCTGATCGTGGAGTCCGGGTAGGTGTTGGACCAGAGCAGCGGATCGAAGAGCACCAGGCAGAAGAGGCTCAGCCGGATCGGGCCGGGTGCGCCCCGCCAGCGCAGCAGCACCGCCGCCACCGCAGCCCAGAAGGCGTGCACGGCGACCACGCCGGCCGGACCATCGAAGAACCAGATGTTGCCCAGCAGCAGGAACGTGTAGGCCGACGTCGGGCCGCCGCCGATGTACTGGTTGATCCGCTGTCCGGTGGAGATCGCCGGACGGTCCGGATCGAGCACCCGGGGCACCAGCCCGTACCGCAGGTAGTCGGTGGCCCCGGGTTGGCCCAGGTCGACCGGGACGTCGAAGCCCGCCACCGTACTGAGCTGGTTGTCCAGCCGCAGCCGGTCCGTTGCGGTGATCTTGGTATCCACCGCGACGCCGCGATCCGCCCGGATGCTGTTGCGCTGCTCGTACACCGCCGGCCACGCGAGGAAGAGCACTACCGCGCAGAGCACCAGGTGACGAAGCCGGAAGATGCCGCAGAGCGCGCCGGTGGCCGCCATGAAGAACACCAGCGCGACAAGCGGGGCGGTGACGGCCGTCAGTACCGCGACGTAGACTTCCGCGCCGACGAGGACGGCCAGCCAGCCGTACAGCTTCGTGCGCGACAGCCGACCGCTCAGATGGCTGGCCACCAGCAACGCGAAGCCCAGAGCCGTCCAGCCGGAGAAGAGCGTGCTCACCATCGCGAGCGGTCCGTCGGACAGATCGCCGGAGATCTGGTTGACGATGCTGCCCCGACCGAGGTAGGCCGAGAGCATGTTCGCGCCGACGCTGGTGAGCGTGACCACGATGGCGATCGGGTACAGCCACGGATAGCGGGCATGGGCGCGCCGGAAGCCGTCGCGCCAGCGCGGGTCGGGACGGCCGAACAGGCGGGCCATCGTCTCCACGGCGACACTGCCCAGCAACGCGAGCCCGACCAGATAGACGATGAAACCGGTCTCCGGATTCCGGTAGTAGACCGCCATCGGCAGGATCAGCAGCGCGTACGGGGCGAGCACGACGACGGTCACCGGATAGCAGCGGAGCAACCGACCAACGAGGTCCCGGTGGGCGGCAGACGCCCTGGCCCCGGCTGGATGGTCCGTCCGCGCGTCGGTCGCACCGGTCGCCTCGCCGGGGAAGAGGGCAGCCCCGGGCCAGGTCATTGCGCGCGGGCCCCCTTCGGGATACGGATGGTCGCTCCTGACCCAACGAGCCAACCGACCGGGCGAAACGCCCTTGCGGACGCGGGCCTTGCGCGCAGGCCCGAGGAGCGCCCTCGCCGGCAACGCCAGCCCGTCGGACTTCCCGACGATAAATCAGACAACCGGACATAGAAATGTGAAAACCGGATTCGGCGCCGCATATTCCGCTAAGCAGGTAGCGGATGTCCGTGGCCCCCTGACCTGCCCTGGGTCATCCTCTGCCACGGACAGGACAGGGAGTCGTAGATGCCGCCGGAGATACAACGGGTTGAGCCAACGGCGTCAACAGCCACCGGCCGGGCCAGGGTGAGCCGCCGTCGGACCGCCATCTTCCTCGCCGCCGACGCCCTCGGCTGGGTCGGCGGGTTCACGGTCGCGGGCTGGGCGAGGTACGAGATGGCCCTCACCGTCGACCAAGCGGTCAATGCGGTACTGCTCGGTGGCGGTGCCGCCGTGCTGCATGTCGGGGTCAGCGCACTGCGTCGTATTCGTTCCGGTCGTCAGCCTCTCGGCACCGTCGAGGAAGTCCGTGGACTCGCCGGCACCACCGCCACCACGGCCGCGATCGTCCTCGTCGCCCTCCTCGCGATGGGCGAACGCCCAGTGCCGGCCAGCACCCCCGTGATCGGTGCCGCACTGGCGCTGCTGCTGATGCTCAGCTGCCGTCTCCTGCACCGCCACCGGCGCGACCGCGCGATGCGACCCGACGCCCGCTCGGCCACCCCGGTGCTCCTCTTCGGTTTCGGCGAGGCCGGGCAGGGGCTGGTACGCGCGATGCTCAGCGACCCGAAGGGCCGCTACCTTCCCGTCGGCGCGCTCGACGACGATCCGGGCAAACACGACCTGCGCATCGCAGGTGTCCCGGTGCTCGGCGGCCGGCAGCACCTCGTCGACGTGATCAGCCGCACCGGCGCCACCACTGTCATCTTCGCCGTGGCCAACGCCGACGCCATGTTGATCCGGGAGGTGCGGGAGGCGACCCTGCGCACGGGAGCGGCGTTCAAGGTGCTGCCGCCGGTCCGGGAGTTGGTGGATCACCGGATCACGGTCAGCGACGTACGGGACGTCCAGATCAGTGACCTGCTCGGCCGCCGCCAGGTGGTCGGCGACCTGGCCCTGGACGACAACGGGCTCACCGGTCGACGTGTCCTGGTCACCGGCGCCGGGGGTTCGATCGGATCGGAGCTGTGCCGGCAGATCATGCGCGCCAACCCGGGTGAGCTGATGATGCTGGACCGGGACGAGTCGGCCCTGCACAGCCTCCAGATGTCGCTCACCGGGCGCGCGCTGTTGGACGGCCCCGAACTCATTCTCGCCGACCTACGGGACGACGAAGGTGTCCGCCGCATCATGCGGGAGCGCCGCCCCGAGATCGTCTTCCACGCGGCCGCGCTGAAGCATCTGACCCTGCTGGAACGCCACCCGGGTGAGGCGGTCAAGTCCAACGTCTGGGGGACGCTCACCGTCCTGGACGCCTGCCGGGACGTCACCCGCTTCGTCAACATCTCCACCGACAAGGCCGCCGACCCGATAAGCGTGCTCGGCTACTCGAAGCGCATCACCGAGATGCTGACCGCGCACGCCGCAGCCACCTACCCGGGCACCTTCCTGAGCGTCCGGTTCGGCAACGTCCTGAGCAGCCGGGGATCCGTGGTGACCGCCTTCCAGCGGCAGATCGAGGCGAGACAGCCCCTGACCGTCACCGACCCGCACGTGACCCGGTACCTGATGACGGTGCAGGAGGCGGTACACCTGGTCCTTCAGGCGGCGGCCATCGGGCGCGACGGGGAGGCCCTGGTCCTCGACATGGGCGAACCGGTACGGATCGACGATCTCGCCCGGCGCATGGTGGAGCAGGCGGCCAGCCCGGTCCCGATCGTCTACACCGGGCTACGACCCGGGGAGAAGCTGCACGAGGACCTGTTCGGCCAGGGGGAGGCGGACCGCCGGCCGCTGCACCCGCTGATCTCGCACGTGACGGTACCGGTCCTGGACCCCTTCGAGGTGAGGGGACTGGACCCGTTCGACGAACCCGACAAGGTCACCGACCAGCTCGCCCGGCTCTGCGGCATCCTGCCCGGTCCGCTCTCCGGCCGGCGTACCGGGATTCCGATGGCACGCTGACGCCGTCGCAACCGGGGCCGGCGCACTCCCCGCGTCGGCCCCGGCGCGCGCTGACGGAGCCTCCCCACCCGACCCGCCACCTGTCACAGCTGGCTCCAGCATCGACACGGACAGCAACGACCCGCCCATCGACCGATTGACATCGATCACGCCACACCGAAGGCTCGCGCCTACAGGTCCTTCACCCAAGGAGGCGCGATGAGACCGAGACGACTGGCGATCGCCAGCGTGGTCATCCTGCTCGGCGCACTGGCACTAACCCCGCCGGCCAGCGCGAAGCCACCATCCGAACCGGGCGCCCGCGACGGCCTGGAGGTCTACGTCGGCACGGTCGACGCGAAGCAGCGGGACCAGCTACGCGCGGCGGGGGTCGACCTCGGCCACGACGCGAAGACCGACTCGACCGGCAAGACGACCGTCGAGACGGTGCTCAGTCGCCGGCAGGCGAAGCGGCTGACCGACCAGGGCGTCCCGTTGTCGGTGAAGAAGGTGCGCGGCAAGGACGCGTCACAGGCGCTGCGGGAGCAGGCGGCGGCGGGCTGGACGGCGTTCCGGCCCTATGGGGAGCCCGGCGGTCTGCGCGACGAGTTGAACGCCACAGCGGCCCGTTATCCCAAGCTGACCAAGGTGGAGACGATCGGCCGCACCCAGAAGGGCCAGCCGATCGTCGCCGTGAAGGTCACCAAGAACGCGCGGACCGTCGCGGACGGGAAACGGCCCGCCGTGCTCTACGCCGGCGCGCAGCACGCCCGTGAGTGGATCACGCCGGAGATGACCCGCCGGTTGATGCACCACGTTCTCGACGGCTACGGCACCGACCGGGAGATCACGAAACTCCTGGACACGACCGAGCTGTGGTTCCTGCCGGTGGCCAACCCGGACGGTTACGACTTCACCTTCACCTCCGGCAACCGGCTGTGGCGCAAGAACCTGCGGGACAACAACGGCGACGGACAGATCACCTCCGGCGACGGCGTGGACCTCAACCGCAACTTCGCCTACAAGTGGGGGTACGACAACGAGGGTTCGTCACCGGAGCCGAACAGCGAGACCTACCGCGGCCCGGGCCCCAACTCGGAGCCGGAGACCAAGGCCCTGGACCAGCTCTTCAAGCGGGTCGGGTTCGAGTTCTTCGTCAACTACCACTCGGCGGCCGAGCTGCTGCTCTACGGCATCGGCTGGCAGGTGAGCACCCCCAGCCCGGACGACGAGATCTACAAGGCGATGGTCGGGGACGACGCGCACCCGGCGGTGCCCGGTTACGACCCGGACATCTCCGCCGAGCTGTACACGACCAACGGTGACACCGACAGCCACGCCACCGTCCGGTACGGCACGCTGGGCTTCACCCCCGAGATGTCCACGTGTGAGGCCGCCTCGGCCGTCGACCCCGACGACGAGTGGCGCCCGGAGGACTGCGTCAGCGGCTTCATCTTCCCCGACGACGAGACGTTGATCGCCGGTGAGGTGAGCAAGAACCTGCCGTTCGCGCTGGCGGTGGCCAAGTCGGCGGCGGACCCGGACGAGCCGGTGTCGGTGGTCGGCCGAAGCACCCCGGACTTCGTGGTGGACGCCTTCGACACCTCGTACGGGCGCACCCAGCAGGTCGCCGCCATCACCCGGCGGGCGCTGAAGAACGTGAAGATGCACTACACGGTCAACGGCGGGCGACCGAAGACCGTCGCGGTCCGCGAGTGGCGCGGCGGCGAGCGGTACGGCGACACGCACGACGACTACTACGCGGAGCTTCGCGGCACGGTCGGCGGTACGAAGCCGGGTGACCGGGTGGAGGTCTGGTTCACCGGCAACAAACCCCGGGCCGGGGTGGTCGCAAGCGTTCACTTCACCTACCGGGTGCACACCGACATCGGCGGTGACGTGCTGATCCTCGCCGCTGAGGACGTCACCGGCCTCAGCCCGGCGCAGACCGGCACCACCGCCAAGTACGCCGACGAGGTCGCGGCGTCGTTGAGCGCCGCCGGCCGCAGCAGCGACGTGTACGACTTCGACGCGATGGGACGCAAGGCGCCACACCCGCTGGGCGTGCTGTCGCACTACAAGGCGGTGGTGTGGGAGACCGGCGACGACGTGATCATGCGCTCCCCCGGCCAGGTTGCCGGCACCGCGGCCAAGGCGGCGCTGGACACCGAACTGGCCGTGCGGGACTACCTCAACGAGGGGGGCAAGCTCCTGGTCAGCGGCCAGTACGCGCTGTTCGCCCAGGGTGCCAACGGCTCGTACGTCTACCACCCGGACGCGCCGCCGGAGTGCACCAACGCCGACGACCCCGCCTGCCTGCCGCTGCTGAACGACTTCCAGCAGTACTGGTTGGGGGCGCACACCTACGTCAGCGACGGCGGCACCTCGCCGGAGGGAGAGCCGTTCCCGGTCGCCGGCCGCGACGACGCGTTCACCGGCTTCAACGGGCAGCTCAACGCGGCCGGTTCGGCGGAGAACCAGGGGCACACCGCGTCGTTCCTGACCACGTCGAGTTTCCTGCCGCCGGACGAGTTCCCGCAGTTCGCCAGCTCCTCGCCGGTGGGCTGGACCCGACCGGGGGGCGCGCCGTTCGACCCGCGTACGGGTGAGTGGTACCTGCACAGCGGGCAGGCCGACGAGTCGTACAAGCGGCTCACCCGCACGGTGGACCTCACCGGGGCGAGCAGCGGCGAGCTGCGCTTCTTCACCTCGTACGAGATCGAGCAGAACTGGGACTTCCTCTTCGTCGAGGCCCACGAGGTGGGCAGCGACAACTGGACGACCCTGCCGGACCTCAACGGCAAGACCGGCACGGTCACCGGGGAGAGCTGCGCCTCGGGGTGGGACGAGTTGCACCCGTTCCTCGCCCACTACCAGGGCGCGGACTGCTCCCCCACCGGCAGCACCGGAAGCTGGAACGCGGCGACCGGGACGTCGAACGGCTGGAAGGAGTTCGCCGTCGACCTGACCGCGTACGCCGGCAAGCAGGTCGAGGTGTCGATCACGTACGCCTCGGACTGGGGCACCCAGGGTCTCGGCGTGTTCCTGGACGACGCCCGGGTGATCGTCGGTGGGTCGACCGTGTCGGAGACCTCGTTCGAGACCGCCGACCTGGGCGGCTGGACGGTGGCCGGGCCCCCGGCCGGCTCCGGCGGCAACGCCACCGACTGGTCGCGCAGCCAGCAGGCGTTCGAGGAGGGCTCGGTGGTGGTCACCGGGGACACGGTGTACCTGGGCTTCGGGTTGGAGGGCCTCTCCCCAGCGGCCCGCGATGACCTGGTCGCCCGCTCGTTGACCCACCTCACCGGTCGACCCCGCCCCTGACGGCGGCGAGGTGCGCCGGCGGTCCACGGACCGTCGGCGCACCTTCGGCGTACGTCGGGTGCGCGCCGCACCGATGTGATGAGCTGGACGGGTGTCGGGGCTGGGACTTGTGCTGCACCCCACCCGGGATGTCACCGAGGTGGTCGAAATCATCGAACGGTGGGCGACGCGTCACCGCAAGACGTTGTACGTGCGCGAGGAGGACCGGCACCGCGTCCCGTCCTCTGTCGAACCGGTGCCGGAGGACAAGGTCGCCGTCCGCGCCGACGCGTTGATCAGCATCGGCGGTGACGGCACGATGCTGGGTGCGCTGCGCTCCGCCGTCCGCGACCCGAAGCCGGTGCTCGGCGTACACCTGGGTCGTCTGGGGTTTCTGGTCGAGATCGAACCGCCGGGGCTGCCCGACGCGCTGAGCCGGCTGCTGTCGAAGGACTTCACCGTCGAGTCGCACGCGTGTCTCGCCTGCGACGTGTGCGGTGACGACGTCGTGGCGTTCAACGACATCGCGTTGGTCCGCCAGCCGGGCGCCGGTTTCGTCAGCGTCACGCTCGCCATCGACGGCCAGCAGTACGGCTACTACCGCAGCGACGCCGTCGTGGTCAGCACCCCGATCGGCTCGACGGCGTACAGCTACGCGGCCGGCGGCCCACTGATCTCCCCGGCGGCGGACTCGGTGGTGATCACCCCGTCGGCGCCGATGGCCGGCATCTCCCGGGCGGTGGTGCTGTCGCCGGACGAGAAGATCCGGTTGGAGCTACAGCCCAACTCGTCGCCGGTCGTCGTGGAGATGGACGGTCTGGTGTTCCGCGACGCGGCGACGGAGGGGGCGGTGGACATCTCCTACCGCCGCGACGCCGGCCTGGTGGTCCGCTTCGACCCGCTGCGCTACCAGGAGCGCAACCAGTTGAAGATGACCCTGCTCGACCTGCCGTTCCTCCCCGAGCAGCTCCGCGAACTACTCCCCGAAGAACTCCGCCGCCGCAGCCAGGAACTCCCCCCACCCGCCGACCCCCCACCCTGCTGAAGACCCACCCACCCCACCCACCCCACCCGCCCGGCCGCCCCGGCCGAGTTGATCAAGAGGTTTGCGTCACGACACGCCGGGCGGCATGACGCAAACTTCTTGATCAACGCGGCCGGAGGGGCGCGGCCCGGGGGGGGGGAGGAGGAGGGGTCAGGTCTGGGTTAGGCCTGGGTTAGGGCCTGGTCTACGAGGGTTTTGGCTTCTTCCTGGATCTTCTTCAGGTGGTCGGGGCCCTGGAAGGACTCGGCGTAGATCTTGTAGACGTCTTCCGTTCCCGAGGGCCTGGCGGCGAACCAGCCGGACTTCGTGCTGACCTTGAGGCCACCGATCGGGGCGTGGTTGCCGGGGGCGGTGGTCAGGGTCGCGGTGATCGGCTCACCGGCCAGCTCCGTGGCGGTGACCTGGTCCGGGTTGAGCTTGGCGAGCACCGCCTTCTGCTCGCGGGTCGCCGGGGCGTCGATCCGGGCGTACGCGGGAGCGCCGAAACGCTCGGCCAACTCCGCCCAGTGCTCGCTCGGGCTGCGCCCGGTGGTGGCCAGGATCTCGGAGGCCAGCAGGCAGAGCAGGATGCCGTCCTTGTCGGTGGTCCAGGTGGAGCCGTCGCGCCGCAGGAACGACGCCCCGGCGCTCTCCTCGCCGCCGAAACCGACCGCCCCGTCGAGCAGGCCGGGCACGAACCACTTGAACCCGACCGGCACCTCCAACAGCGGCCGACCCAGGTCGGCGGCCACCCGGTCGATCATCGAGGACGAGACCAGGGTCTTGCCGACGGCGGCGGCCGGCCCCCAGTCGGCGCGGGTCCGGAACAGGTGCCCGATCGCGACCGCGAGGAAGTGGTTGGGGTTCATGAGGCCGCCGTCGGGGGTGACGATGCCGTGCCGGTCGGCGTCCGCGTCGTTGCCCGTGGAGATCTGGTAGTCGGCCCGCGCGGCGATCAGCGACGCCATGGCATTCGGCGAGGAGCAGTCCATCCGGATCTTGCCATCGCCGTCCAGGGTCATGAACCGCCAGGTCGGGTCGACCGTCGGGTTGACCACCGTCAGGTCCAGCCGGTGCCGCTCGGCGATCTCGCCCCAGTAGGCCACGCTCGCCCCACCGAGGGGGTCCGCGCCGATGCGGATGCCGGCGTCGCGGATCGCGTCGATGTCGATCGCGGCCGGCAGGTCGTCGACGTAGTGGGCGAGGAAGTCGTACTCCCCGGTGGTGTCGGCGGCCCGGGCCCGCGCGTAGGTGATCCGGCGGACCTCCTTGAGCCCGGCGGCCAGGATCGCGTTGGCGCGGTCCTGGATCCACCGGGTCACGTCGGTGTCGGCCGGCCCGCCGTTGGTGGGGTTGTACTTGAAGCCGCCGTCGTCCGGCGGGTTGTGCGACGGGGTGATAACGATGCCGTCGGCGAGCCCGCTGGTGCGCCCCCGGTTGTGGGTGAGGATCGCGTGCGACAGCGCCGGCGTGGGGGTGTAGCCGTCGCGGCTGTCCACCAGCACGGTGACGCCGTTGGCGGCGAGGACTTCGAGCGCGTCCACGGCGGCCGGCGCGGAGAGCGCGTGGGTGTCCCGGGCGAGGAACAGCGGGCCGTCGAGGCCCTGCTCCCGCCGGTAGTCGCAGAGCGCCTGGGTGACCGCGAGGATGTGGTCGGAGTTGAACGCGTTGCGCAGGCTGGAGCCCCGGTGACCGGAGGTGCCGAAGGAGACCTGCTGCGCCGGGTCCGCGGGGTCCGGATGCTCGGCGTAGTAGGCGGTCACCAGGCGCGGCACGTCGACCAGGTCGGCGGGCTCGGCGGGCTGGCCGGCACGGGGGTGGGTCACTGCGGGATCCTCCTCGGTGTGTGCGGGTCGGTCACGGCTCGACCTTCTGGCCCTTGCCGATGACCACGATGCCGTTGTCGGAGACGGTGTAGCGCTGGCGGTCCTTCTCCAGGTCGACGCCGATCTCGACGCCCTCGGGGACGAACACGTTCTTGTCCAGGATCGCCCGTCGGACCACCGCGTGTCGGCCGATCTCGACGCCCTCCATCAGCACCGAGCCCTCCACGTGCGCCCAGGAGTGCACCCGGACCTTCGGCGACACGATCGAGTTCTCCACCAGCGAGCCGGAGATCACCACGCCGGGCGAGACCATCGAGCCGACCGCCCGGCCGACCCGCTCACCCCACTGGTGGACGAACTTCGCCGGCGGCCACGGCGGCTGCTCGGTGTAGATCGGCCAGTCGAAGTTGTAGAGGTTGAAGACGGGGTGCACGTTGATCAGATCCATGTGCGCGTCGTAGAACGAGTCGAGGGTCCCCACGTCCCGCCAGTAGCCCCGGTCCCGGTCGGTGCTGCCCGGCACCTCGTTGTCACGGAAGTCGTAGACGTTCGCCTCGCCCCGCTCGACGAGCATCGGGATGATGCTGCCGCCCATGTCGTGCTTGCTGCTCTTGTCGGCGGCGTCGCGCTCGACCGCCTCGCACAGGGCCCGGGTCGTGAAGACGTAGTTGCCCATCGAGGCGTAGATCTCGTCCGGCGCGTCGGGCAGGCCGACTGCGTCGGTGGGCTTCTCGCGGAACGCGCGGATCTTCCGGCCGTCCTCGCCGACCTCGATGACACCGAACTGGTCGGCCATCGACAGCGGCTGGCGGATGCCGGCGACGGTCACGGCGGCGCCGGAGGCGATGTGGTCCTCCACCATCTGCCGGGGATCCATCCGGTAGATGTGGTCGGCGCCGAAGACGATCACGTAGTCGGGCTGCTCGTCGTTGATGAGGTTGAAGCTCTGGTAGATGGCGTCGGCCGAGCCGGCGAACCACCACGGGCCACGACGCTGCTGCGCCGGCACCGGGGTGACGTAGTTGCCGAGCAGCGTGGACATCCGCCAGGTCTTGGTGATGTGTCGGTCGAGGGAGTGGGACTTGTACTGGGTCAACACGACGATCTTGAGATAGCCGGCGTTGGCCAGGTTGGAGAGGACGAAGTCGACCATGCGGTACATCCCGCCGAACGGGACGGCCGGCTTGGCCCGGTCCGTGGTGAGTGGCATCAGGCGCTTGCCCTCCCCACCCGCCAGGACGATCGCGAGCACCTTGGCAGCCATGCCCCGACGCTATCCACCCGCGTGCCACTTCACCACTCGGACGGGGAGTCTTCTGCACTAGGGTGCGGGGTCATGACGGAACCCACCCCGCTGCGCGTCGACCTGCTCACCCGCGAGTACCCGCCGGAGGTCTACGGCGGCGCGGGCGTGCACGTCGAGTACCTGGCTCGGGAACTGCGTCGCCTCGCCGACGTCCGCGTGCACTGCTTCGGCCTCCCCCGCGCCGAGCCGGGCGTCACGGCGTACGCCGACCCGCCCGGTCTGACCGGCGCGAACGCCGCGTTGCGGACGATGGGCGTGGACCTGGAGATGGCCGCCGGGGCCGCCGGCACCGACGTGGTGCACAGCCACACGTGGTACGCGAACCTGGCCGGGCACACCGCGAAGCTGCTGCACGGGGTGCCGCACGTGGTGACCGCGCACAGCCTGGAGCCGCTGCGGCCGTGGAAGGCCGAGCAGCTCGGCGGCGGCTACGCGCTCTCGTCGTGGATCGAGCGCACGGCGTACGAGTCGGCCGACGCGATCATCGCGGTCAGCGGTGGGATGCGCGGCGACGTGCTGACCGCGTACCCGCAGATCGACCCGTCCAAGGTCCAGGTGGTCTACAACGGCATCGACACCGCGCAGTACGCCCCGGACTCCGGCACCGACGTGCTCGACCGGCTCGGCATCGACCCGGCGCTGCCCAGCGTGGTGTACGTGGGCCGGATCACCCGGCAGAAGGGCCTGCCCTACCTGCTGCGGGCCGCCCGGGAGCTGCCGGCGGACACCCAGCTCGTGCTGCTGGCCGGCGCGCCGGACACGGCGGAGATCGCCGCCGAGGTCGAGGAGCTGGTCACCGAGCTGCGGGCCAACCGCTCCGGCGTCGTCTGGGTGGCCGAGATGCTGCCCAAGCCCGAGGTGATCCAGGTGCTCACCCACGCGACGGTCTTCGTCTGCCCGTCGGTGTACGAGCCGATGGGCATCGTGAACCTGGAGGCGATGGCCTGCGAGACGGCCGTGGTGGCGACCGCCACCGGCGGCATCCCCGAGGTGGTGGCCGACGGCGAGACCGGCCTGCTGGTGCCGATCGAGCAGGCCACCGACGGGTCGGGGACGCCGCTGAAGCCGGAGGCGTTCGTGGCCGACCTGGCGGCGGCGATCAACACGCTGCTCGCCGACCCGGCGCGTACCGAGCGCTTCGGTCTGGCCGGCCGGCGACGCGCGGTCGAACACTTCTCCTGGGATTCCGTCGCGCGGCAGACCCTGGACGTGTACCGCTCCGTCGGCGGGCGCTGATCATGCGGTACGACGAACTCGAAGCCGCGATCCTCCGGCTGGTCGTCGCGGCGGGCGAGGACGACCTGCGGGCGTTCGGCCTCGACACGGTCACCCGGCTGACCCGCGACGACCTTCTCGACACCGCCGTCGACGACGAGATGACCGAGGACGCATGGGCGGCGCTCACCAGCGCCCGCGAGAACGTGCGGACGGCCGACGCGACGGAGCTGCGCGCGCTGCTGGTACGGATCGACGAGGGCATCCTCGCCGACGGTGACCTCGACCAGGGTCTCCTGACGGCCTTCACCGCGCTGGAGCACTGGACCACCTACCTGGAGGAGAACGCGCGCGGGGAGATCTACGAGCTGGCCATCCGCGCTGTCGAGGAGGTCGACTTCCAGGTCTCGGCCGACCTCGACGACGTCCTCGCCACCCCGGAGATGGCCGCCGAGTACGCCCGGATCGAGCGCCTGCTCACCGGCGGCCATCGCGGGTAACGGGCGACGTTCCTCAGGCAACGTGGAGGGTGGCGGCGAGCTGGGAGAGTTCGGTCGGCGCGTCGGCGTTTCGCGACACGACGGCGACCAGCTTCCGTACCGCCGGACGATGGTGCACCTCGCTGTGGGCTACGCGCTCCGCGTCGAGCAGCGTCCGGCCAGCTCGGAGCATGTCACCTGCGCGAGCGTGAACGCGGGCCACGTCGAGGAGGTACGCGGCGCGGTGCTCGGGCGGCAGTGACCGCCACCGGTCGTCGGCCATCAGTCGCTGGTGCCGGGCTGTGGCCGTGGTGACGTCGCCCAGCGCCGCCTCGGCAACCACCCGAGCCGCGTCGACCGCCGCCCCCTTGTCTGCTCCGACCTCCCCCGCCTGGTCGAGCGACTGATGGGCGACTCGTTCGTCTGCCCGGTCGGCAGCGGCGAGGGCAGCTTGGATGAGCAGCGCTCCTCGTAGCGACGAGGCGGCCGTGGACCATTCGCAGCGGTCAACGGCGAGGAGCGCGGCATCCAGAGCGGAGAGCCGCCGACCACGGGAGCGTAGGGCCTGACTCAATGCCACGGTGGCGACGGCGGCCAGCCGGGGGTCGTCGGCAGCGGCGGTCATCGCACGGTCGGCGGCCAACCAGGCCAGGTCCCCCTGGTCGACCTTGACCAGCGCCAGGGCGATGAGCGCGTACACCGACACCAGCAGCGTGTCCGTCGCGCCGGGGCGAGCCGCGTGCGCTTCCCGGGCCGCGTCGAGCAGGCCGGGCAGCAGTGCCAGCAACGCGGGGTACCGAGCGTGGCGATAGCTCTGCTCGGCATGCTCCAGCCGGGCCCGCAACTCCTCCGCCAGTGGCGGTCGGTCCGCGCCCGGTAGGTGGTACCGGGCCAGCGCCAGCCGTACCCCGTCCACCCCGGCCACGACCGGAGTGGGCCGCACTGGCCGTGCCGCCAAGAGGACCTCCACGTCGATGCGCAACGTCTCGGCGATCTCCCGGAGGTTCGACACCCGTTCCAACTGGCGTACCCCACGCTCGACCTTGTCCACCCAACTCTTCGACTTGCCGAGCCGGTCCGCGAACTGCTGCTGCGTCATGTTGCGCCGCACCCGCCACTGGGCAACCCGGCGACCCACCGGCAGCTCGTTCACCGCCGGCCCGTCGCGCTCACCGCACGACCCCAAGAACAAACAACAGGAGTACGACCACAGCGATCACGAGTCCGTAGAGGTACTGCCGACGGGTGAGTGACGCCCGCGCCGGGAGCGGCGGAGAGGGCACCTGATCCCCGTCCGGCAGCCGAGGGCGCGCACCGGCAACGGGTTTGGCGGGTGGCAACGGCCCATCGGGTGGACGCTCACGCATCGGTAACTCCTCAAAGGCGATAAACGCAGGCCGGTGAAGACGCAGGTCAGGGCGGAGCGACACGGGGAACCGCCCCGCCCTGCCAGAGGGACCTCCGCTGCTGACGAGAGAACCCCTGTGGCCCAATTTAGGACCCTAAGTAGCCAGAGTCAACACAGGGTCCACACCATGTCGCTGATGGTGAGAAGCTGGACAGGCTGACGAGAGGTGGACCCACATGCCCCGCAAGCCTGTTTACGAGCAGGTAGTCGATGACGTCACCGCGTCAATTCGCAGCGGCACCCTGAAGCCTGGCGACAAGTTGCCGACCATCGCCGAACTCGCCCGCCAGTACAGCTCATCCGACAACCCGATCAAGCGGGCTCTCTGGATCTTGGATGAACGGGGCTGGATCGAGGTACATCAGGGCAAGGGGTCGTTCGTAGCGCCGAACCCGCCCGCCTGACCCCGAGCGCAACTTCGCTTCCTTGATCGGTGGCTGCTGAGCGGCACGACACGCCGAGCGCGGTGCTGCTGAGGCGCCAACGATCATCGCCGCGCGAATGCCACCACGGGCCGCGCTCCAGAACCCGCCCACCTGGCCCGTTCGTGGGGTGCCCGCGGCCTTGATCCACTCGCCTTCCAGGAAATCGCGGCATCGAACGCGCACTGATACCGCAGTTTCCTGTAACGCGAGTGGATCAGGGCGAGAGCGGCCGGCCCGCGTGGAGATCCGCGCAACTTCGGGGAAACTGCTGTGTCAACGCGCTCTGATGCAGCAGTTTCCCCGAAAGTGAGCGGATCTTGGGTTGGGTGCCCACCGGGCGGGTGCTTGGCCGCGCGCGAGCCGATCTCGCACAGTAGGTTGGCGGGGTGACAGGACGGTTCCCGATCGAAGACGTCTCCCCCGTCGTCTCGTGCGGGCGGTACCCGGCCAAGGCGGTCGTCGACGAGCCGGTTCCGGTGTCGGCGCGCGCCTACCGGGAGGGGCACGACGCGCTGGGCTGCAACGTGGTGTGGGCCGGTCCGGACGGCGAGGAGCGCCCGTTCACCCGGATGCGCCCCGGCGAGCCCGGCCAGGACCGTTGGCACGCCACGATCCGCCCGGACGCCGTCGGCGCGTGGACCTTCACCGTCGAGGCGTTCCAGGATCCCTACCTGACGTGGCAGAACGCGGTGACCAAGAAGATCGCCGCCGGGCAGGGGCCGGAAGATCTCGCCAACGACCTGGCCGAGGGCGCCCGGGTGCTGGCCGCCGCCACGGACCTGGTGCCGGCCGCCGACCGCCCGAGCGTCGCCGACGCGCTCACCGCCCTCGCCGCCACCGACCTGCCGTTGCCGCAGCGCGTCGGGCCGGCGCTCGCGCTGGCCGACCTGCTCTGGGAGCACCCGGTGCGGGAGTTGGTAACGGTCTCTGACGCGTACTCCCTCTGGGTTGACCGCAAGCGGGCCCTCTTCTCGGCCTGGTACGAGTTCTTCCCGCGCTCCGAAGGAGCGGCGGGTGGGCGCTCCGGCACCTTCGCCACCGCGACCGGGCGGCTGCCCGGTGTCGCCGCGATGGGCTTCGACGTGCTCTACCTGCCGCCGATCCACCCGATCGGCCGCATCAACCGCAAGGGCCGCAACAACGCGCTCACCGCCGGGCCGACCGACGTGGGCTCGCCGTGGGCCATCGGCGCCGCCGAGGGCGGCCACGACACGATCCACCCCGACCTGGGTACGCCAGCGGACTTCCGGGCCTTCATCGAGGCGGCGGCGGCGCAGGACCTGGAGGTGGCGATGGACCTGGCGTTGCAGTGCGCGCCGGACCACCCATGGGTGACCGAGCACCCGGAGTGGTTCACCACCCGGGCCGACGGCAGCATCGCGTACGCGGAGAACCCGCCGAAAAAGTACCAGGACATCTACCCGGTCAACTTCGACAACGACCCGGAGGGCATCCGGGCCGAGGTGCTGCGGGTGGTGCTGCACTGGGTCGGCGAGGGCATCCGGATCTTCCGGGTGGACAACCCGCACACCAAGCCGTTCGACTTCTGGCACTGGCTGATCGCCGAGGTCAAGAAGGTCGATCCGGACGTGCTGTTCCTGGCCGAGGCGTTCACCCGGCCGGCCATCATGCACGGGCTCGGCAAGATCGGCTTCACGCAGTCGTACACCTACTTCACCTGGCGCACGACGGCCGCCCAGATGCGGGAGTACTGCGAGGAGCTGGTCGCGTCGGCCGACCACATGCGGCCGAACTTCTGGCCGAACACGCCGGACATCCTGCACGAGTCGTTGCAACACGGCGGCCCGCCGATGTTCAAGATCCGGGCGGTGCTGGCCGCGCTGCTCTCCCCCTCCTGGGGCCTGTACGCGGGCTACGAGCTGTTCGAGCACGTGGCCCGCCCCGGCGCGGAGGAGTACCTGGACAACGAGAAGTACGAGCTGCGTCCGCGCGACTGGGCCGCCGCCGAGGCGCAGGGCCGCTCGCTCGCGCCGTTCCTGACCACCCTCAATCGGGTACGCCGCGACAACCCGGCGCTGCACCAGCTCCGCAACCTGCAATTCCACGAGATCGACAACCCGGCGCTGCTGTGCTGGTCGAAGCACGACCCGGAGACCGGCAACACGGTCATCGTGGTCTGCTCGTTCGACTCACGCGAAGTGCAGTGGGGCAACACCACGCTCGACATGCCGGCGCTGGGGTTCGACTGGCACGAGCGCTTCACCGTGTACGACGAGCTGACCGGCACCAGCTACGACTGGGGGCAGCGCAATGCGGTGCGGCTCGACCCGTACCTGCAACCGGCACACGTGCTGACCGTCCGCCGCCCGACGCCGCCCGCCGTTCCCGAGCTGGCCGGCGTCGAACCGGCGGATCTCACCGTCGCCGACGTGCCGGAGGAGCTGTCCGGGGGCACCGCGCCGACGACCCCGGCCACCGAGCCATCGCCTCCGGCCAGCGTCGCGGAGCCCTCGGCTACCCCGCCGTCGCCCACCGCGCCCCCGGCCACCGCGCCGCCGCCCACCGCGCCGCCGGCCACCGCGCCGCCGGCCACCGCGCCCCCGGCCACCGCGCCGCCGTCGCCAGCCACCACGACGCCGGCCCCGGCTACCGCGCCATCTGCCCCAGTCGTCGAGCCATCTCCCCCGGCTGCCGAGCCATCTGCCCCGGCCGTCGAGCCATCTGCCCCGGCCGTCGAGCCATCTCCCCCGGCAGCCGCGCCATCTGCCTCAGCCGCCGAGCCATCTCCCCCGGCAGCCGCGCCATCTGTCCCGGCTGCGGTGCCGGCGACCCCGGCCCGCGGTGCGGCGACCCCGGCCCGAGGTGCGGCGACCCCGGCCCGAGGTGCGGCGACGCCGGCCACCGTGGCGCTCCGCGCGGCGGCCCGTGCGGCTGCCGCCCAGTCCTCGGACGGCCGCCCGTCCGCGCCTCACCCGGCTGCCACCCGCCCGTCCCGCTCCGCGCCGACCGCTCCCGCCTCGAAGGACGACCGATGGACCAGCTGATCACCGGTGTGACGCACGACCCGCACGCGCTGCTCGGCGCGCACCCCGCCGAGGGGTCGACCACGATCCGCACGATGCGCCGGGGCGCGGGTGACGTGGTGCTGCTCGTCGGCGACGAGCGGCACCCGATGAAGCGGGTGCACGACCTGGGCATCTTCGAGGCGCAGGTCGAGGGCAGCGTGCTCGACTACCGGGTGGAGGTCGACGGCACGACGCACGACGACCCGTACCGCTACCCGCCCACGCTCGGCGAGCTGGACCTGCACCTCATCGGCGAGGGCCGGCACGAGCGGCTGTGGGAAGCGCTCGGCGCGCGGGTGTTCGACGAGGGCGTGGCGTTCAGCGTCTGGGCGCCCAACGCCCAGGGCGTCCGCGTGATCGGTGACTTCACCGGCTGGGGCGCGGACGACGGCTGGCCGATGCGCTCACTCGGCTCCAGCGGGGTGTGGGAGCTGTTCGTCCCCAACGCGCGGGTCGGTGCCCGCTACAAGTACCGGGTGCTCGGCGCCGACGGGAAGTGGCGGGACAAGGCCGACCCCCTGGCGGCGTACGCGGAGGTGCCGCCGGCCACCGCGTCGGTGGTGCACCACTCGACGTACCGGTGGAACGACGCCGACTGGCTCGCCCGCCGGGCCGAGCGGCGGCCACACCAGGAGCCGATGAGCGTGTACGAGGTGCACCTCGGCTCGTGGCGGCCCGGCCTGGGCTACCGCGAGCTGGCCGAGCAGCTCACCGCGTACGTCACCGAGCTGGGCTTCACGCACGTGGAGTTCCTGCCCGTGATGGAGCACCCGTTCGGCGGCTCGTGGGGCTACCAGGTGACCGGCTACTACGCGCCGACGTCCCGCTTCGGCGACCCGGACGAGTTCCGCCACCTCGTCGACGCTCTGCACGCCGCCGGCATCGGCGTGATCCTCGACTGGGTGCCCGCGCACTTCCCGAAGGACGAGTGGGCGCTCGCCCGCTTCGACGGCACCCCGCTGTACGAGCACCCCGACCCCCGACGCGGCGAGCACCCCGACTGGGGCACGTACGTCTTCGACTTCGGCCGCCGTGAGGTGCGCAACTTCCTGGTCGCCAACGCGCTCTACTGGTGCGAGGAGTTCCACGTCGACGGGCTGCGCGTCGACGCGGTCGCCTCGATGCTCTACCTGGACTACTCCCGCGAGGCGGGCCAGTGGGCCCCCAACCGGTACGGCGGTCGGGAGAACCTGGAGGCCATCGCGCTCATGCAGGAGGTGAACGCGACGGTCTACAAGCACCACGCCGGCGTCGTGATGATCGCCGAGGAGTCCACCGCGTGGCCGGGCGTCACCCAGTCCACCGCCGGTGGCGGGCTGGGCTTCGGCTTCAAGTGGAACATGGGCTGGATGCACGACACCCTGCTCTACACGTCGAAGGACCCGATCTACCGCCAGCACCACCACCACCAGCTCACGTTCTCCCTGGCGTACGCCTGGAGCGAGAACTACGTGCTGCCGATCAGCCACGACGAGGTCGTGCACGGCAAGGGATCGCTGGCGGGCAAGATGCCCGGCGACACCTGGCAGCGCCTCGCCAACGTCCGGGCGCTGCTGGCGTACATGTGGGCGCACCCCGGCAAGCAACTGCTCTTCATGGGCTCCGAGCTGGCCGACGACCGGGAGTGGAGCGAGGAGCGCGGCCTCGACTGGTACCTGCTGCACGACCCGGCCCGCGCCGGCGTGCAACGGCTCGTCGGTGACCTCAACCGCGTCTACCGGGACACCCCGGCACTGTGGGCGCAGGACACCGAACCGGCCGGGTTCCGCTGGATCGCCGGAGACGACGTCGCCAACAACACCGTCTCCTTCGTCCGGATCGCCCCCGACGGCTCGACGCTGGTGTGCGTGGCGAACTTCTCGGCACTACCGCTGCACGACTACCGGATCGGCCTACCGGCCGGCGGCACGTGGACCGAGGTGCTCAACACCGACGCCCACCACTACGGCGGGTCCGGGGTGGGCAACCTGGGCGAGGTGCACGCCCAGGACGTGCCCTGGCACGGCCTGGTCGCCTCGGCGGCCCTCCAGGTCCCCCCGCTGGGCGTCATCTGGCTCCGCCAGGGCTGACCGCCGCTGACCGCCCCGCAGTCCCATGATCACTTGATGCTGACCAGTTGTCAGAAGCCTCCTGGAACTGGTGAGCATCAAGTGATCGTCACGCGACATATTTGAAGGCGCACATCGACTCCTCGGAGATCTGACCCTGGGTCAGCATCTTCTCCGAATTCGCGCCCTCGTCGTACACGTACTTCACGGTCTCCGGGTCTGTGCCGGCCGGATATTCCGGCACACCCGTCAACTTGAACACATCGCCGACGGCATGCGCCTGGTCTCCCCTTTGGACCGTAAGCTCGACCCCCGTGATCGCCGGCAGTGAACCCCGACCCGGCACCGGTACGAGGACCTGACCGAAGGGAGCGTCGTCACCGATGACGAACTCACCCTTGGCCGCCGCCTCGCTCTGCGGCTCCGCCACCTGCCAGTAGGCCGGAATGGTCGGTCTTCCGCCCCCTGTCTCCGGAGTCGCGGCGGCAGCCTGGTTGTCGTACGCCTTCACGCTCACGATCCGTTTATCCGCGCAGAGTGGGGCAAAGACGTGGAAGCTGTCCCCAATTTTCGCCACTCCCAGCGCATAGCTTGCATCACCCGGCCACAGGCATCCCGAGGTCGACGCCACCAGACCGACGGCGATGAGCGCCCGAAGCATGAGTCGCACCGACGGCCCAACCTTCAGCATGCGTACCCTCCCGGCATTGAAGCGCGCTGACCGCGACCAACAATCCCACCTTGCCGATCAGTTGTGCAGCCCCCCTCGAACAGGGGTTGCCCGGCCGAGCCATTCTTCGTCACGCCGTCAACAGCCAGGCCGTCGGCTGACTGTTAGCCTGACGCTCTCATGGCACAGTTCGGCACTCGGGAGACCTTCGCCGTCGAGGTCGGTGAGGCAATGTCTCCCGGCCTCCGCATCATCGACCTCTGGGCGGCGGGCAAGCTGCTGACAGCCCGTGACAACGTGGCCTACGTACCGTCCTTCCGCCACTACCTGCGCTCCGCCTCAGCACGAGTACGCCAGCGCGAGGTCCTGCGCCGCCCGTTTCCGGAACGGTCACCCGAGGAGACATTCCGGCGTCTCGAGGCCGACCAGTCCGAGTTCCGCGAGCAGTACTGGTTCCTCAACTGGGGCGAGATCGTCGACGACGTCGACAGCTACGCCTACCTTGACAGTGACCTGGTGCTCGTCTTCGCTCTCCGGGGAACCAGCCTCACCGTCGACGACGTGGGCAAAGTCTTCGTTGCCAGAGTCCCACCAGACACCTTCGCTGCGACCCTGGAGCAAGCTGCCGACCTGCTCGACGGGCCGGTCGCCACGTAAGGCCGGGGCGTTATGGGTGGATCGCACGCAGAAGCACCAGCGAGGGGTCCGATTCCACTAGGTAGAAGTCGACCTGCATCTCCTTCCGGGTAGCAGTTGCCGGAACAATTGTCGTGTAACCAGAAATCTCACCTGAGGGAACGCCCTCGCGCTCCGAGTTGGCCCAGTAGGGCAACTGCGAATAGGGGAGCAAATCGTCCCGCACCAAGCCGACCACCGGCAGGATCTGCGCGAGACACGGAGGGTCGACTCTCGCTCGGTAGACGAGGCTCCTATTGAGATCGTCCGGGCCATCCCAGAAGCTGACTGCCTGCTGGGCGCATTCGGGGAGCGGGATTTCGTATGCCGCGAGGACTTCCGCGACCGTCTCGTTGGTCCTCCCGTTGGGGCCATATGACCCATTTCCCGTACATCCCGACAGCATGAGCACAGCCATCACTACCGCCAGTGTCGACGCGCGGCTCACTGCGTTGTCCCTGTCAGACGTCGTCAAGGTCACTGCACCGCGATGCGGACGATCCGCGTCCCGCCCCGGACCGACTGGCCGGTCAACACGCCGCCATCGACCCGCGACAGCCCACCGAACCGTCCCTCGACACGTAGGTGCACCGCGCCGCCGCCGAGCGAGTACAGCCAGAGCCCGTCCCGCCCGCCGACCCGGCCGCTCACCGCCAACCGCTGGCCGTCGACCATCGCCACGCCCCGGATCACCTCGAATGGCAGATCCTGCTCGACCAACCCATCGCGGCCGTTCGTCAGCCACAGCGTTCGTCCCTGGACGACGTAGACGCCCTCGGTCCCGACAGCGCCGAGGAACAGCGGCTGGGAATCGTCGAAGCGGCACGCTCCCCGAGGTCCGGTCGCCACCTCTGTGCCGGGCTCGCTCGCGGCCTCTCGCCAGGTGCCGGTCGAGCCTCGGAGCAGCGTGAGGCACGCCGCCGGTGAGGGTTTGGCCACGAGAATCCCGGTGCCATCGGCGGCCGACGCAACGCTGGCCACCGCAGCAAAGCCACCCCAGCGCGCCATGCTCGTGTGCGCCGGATTCAGGAGGTCGACCACCGTGCTCTCGCCGTGGCAGTAGGCGGCGGCAAGGATGTCGTCACCTCCGCGAACGGCGATGCGCTCCAGGGTGTACCAGCCGGGACACTCCATCTCCCAGTCCCAGTAGCTCAACGGGTCGAGTTCGCCGCCGTCGCCATGCACGCTGAACAGCGCCTGCGGCGAATCCCATCCACCACGCTCGACCATGAGGAAGACGACCTCGCCGTTCGCCAGGCCGACCGGCGCGCCCAGCAGTTCGCCACGTGACGTCGGGATGAGAGGTCCGGTGGGCGTGCCGGCCAGCCGCACGTCGGCGGGGCGGATCGCGAGGTACAGGGCGGCTGCCACTGTCCACCCCCACTCCCGTCCACCGCTCGGTCGGGTCGGGAGGGACGATAACGCAGCGCGGCAACCGACCGCTGCCCGCCACGGCGGCGCGCGCATTCGGTGGGTATCGGCTGCGTCCTCCTCCACACTCCCGCCTCAGAAGCCGGTTGGCTGCCGCGGAGTGTAGGGAACGGTGAGCGTGATGTGCTCCTGCCCGCTGAGGGTGAGCGTCAGAGCGGCGGTGGCGTCGTCGAGGTGGTGTGGTGCGCTGGCACCCACGATGGGCGCGGCAACGACCGGGTTGCTCAGGACCCACGCGAGCGCCACCTGCGCCATGGTGACGTCACGGGCGTTCGCGATGGTCTGCACGGCGTCGACCCCGCAGTCCCATGATCACTTGATGCTGACCAGTTGTCAGAAGCCCCTCGGAACTGGTCAGCATCACGTGATCAAGGCTCGAGTCACGCACGACGGCCCGCTGTACGGGCTTGCGTGGTCCCCCTCGTGCTAACCACGCAACAGATTCTGCCCGCCGGCGACCAGCATGACTCGTCGCGATACCCCGCTAGTCCAGCGCGAGGGCGAGCCCTGTCGTGACCAGGAGCAGGCCGAGCGCGACGCTGATCAGTGCTCGCCACACGGCGACTCCTCCGCCGTCAGACCAGGCCGGCGTCGCGGAGCAGCTGCCACAGGCCGGCGCCGTCCGGCGCGGACAGCCACTTCTGCCCCACCGGCCCCGAGGACGGCCGTCCGGCCGGGGCGGGCAGGCTACCGGCCAACACCGACTGCGTCGGGGACAGCCGCCGGATGGCCACCCCGGCGACGTTCTCCGGGTGGGCGGCCGCGAACTCGCGGTAGATCTCCTGGTCGTGCTGACCGTCGTCGCCGACCAGCAGCCAGCGCACGTCGGGGAACTCCTTGGCCAGCCGGGCGAGGGTGGAACGCTTGTGCTCCATGCCGCTGCGGAACCAGCGGTCGGCGGTCGGACCCCAGTCGGTGAGCAGCAGCGGCCCGGCCGGGTAGAGGTGCCGGGACAGGAACCGCGTCAACGTCGGCGCGACGTTCCACGCGCCGGTGGAGAGGTAGAAGACCGGGGCGCCGGGGTGCGCGGTGACCAGTCGTTCGTAGAGCACCGCCATGCCGGGTACGGCGGCGCGGGCGTGCTCGTCGAGAACGAAGGTGTTCCACGCGGCGAGCAGGGGTCGGGGCAGCGCCGTCACCATCACCGTGTCGTCGATGTCGGAGAGGATGCCGAACTTGACGTCCGGGTCGAGGATGCGCACGGGCGCGTTGACGGGCTCGGCGTCGGGGACGCTGAGGCGTACGGTGCCCCAGCCGGGTGGCAGGTCGGCCTCGACGAGCATGTCGACGAAGCCGCTGCGGTCGGCCTGGGCCTCGTGTCGTACCCCGCCCGCCTCGATCTGCACCGTGACGTGCTTGGCGGGCAGGGTGGTGAAGCTGCGCCAGCCACGCACCTTGTCCAGCCGACCCCGCTGGCGGTTGTCCGGACGACCGAGCAGCACCCGGCACATCACACGTACCCAGCCGGGGCGGCCGTAGCCGGTGTAGGCGACGATGTTCATCCGCCAGCCGGTGCGGCGCAGCCGACGCTCCACGAGCTGGTGCACGGCGTCTTCGATCCGCGCGGCCCGGTGCAGATTCGGCACGGCCAGTTCGCCGGCGGGTGTGGGTGGCACCCGCCAACCCTGCCACACGTCATCGGCGACGGCCACGCGAGCGGGTCCGAACCGCAGCCCGCCAGCCAGGCCGGACTGGGCCGAAGCGGCCCGACCGGCCGTCGGTCCGTGAAACACTCCGGTCGGGACGACGACGGGGGCGTGGTCGTGTCGCATCCAGAGCAGCACCGCGGGCGGTGGCGTCCGCGACTTGACCGGCCGGCGCTCGTCGCGCTGCTGTTCGGGCTGGTCGGCGTCGGGTACCGGCTGGTCCTAACGCTGTACACCGTCCCGGTGTCGAACAGCGACGAGGCGACCTTCGGGCTGGCCGCCCTGCACATCGGGCGGGGCCGGGAACACCCCGTCTTCCTCTACGGCCAGCACTACATGGGGATGCTGGAGTCGTACCTGGCGGCGCCTCTGCTTGCCGTTTTCGGGCCGAGCTGGCCGGTGCTGCGGTTGCCGATGCTGGCCCTGTACGCGGTCTTCCTCTGGCTCGCGTACCGGCTCACCCGGCGGATCTACGCGCCGTGGTTCGCCGTCCTCGTGGTGGGTCTGCTGGCGCTGGGTCCGGAGCGGGTGGTGCGTGACCAGCTCACCGTGGTCGGCGGCCGGCCGGAGGTCAAACCGGCGGTGCTGCTGATGCTGCTGATCGTCGTGGGGCTGGCCGCCGGGTCGGTGCGTCACCGTCGGCTGGCCGTCGCGCTGTTCGGGCTGCTGGCCGGACTGGCGGCCTGGTCGGACTGGCTGATCCTGCCGTATCTGGGGGTCGCCGTGCTGGCCCTGGTCTGGGCGGTGCGCCGGGAGTTGCTCGGCTGGTCCGGGCCGCTGCTGGTGGCGGGTTTCGTGGTCGGGGTCGCGCCGATGATCGTCGACAACCTGCGCGCCGGGCCGGGTGAGGACTCGCTGACGGTGTTCCGGGAGGTCAGCACCAAGGCCGGCCCGCTGCCGCCGTGGTCGGACCGGATCCGGGGCGGCCTGTTGGAGGGGGTGCCGCTGGCGCACGGGCTCTGCCCGGTCGACGGCTGCGGCCGCTGGCAGCAGTGGTTCGGGTTGCTCTATCCGGCGCTGCTGGTGGCCGCCGCGGCGCTCGCGCTCGTCGCGTACCGCCGGGCCGTGGGCACGACACCCGGCGAGCCCGCCGCCGGCACCCCGCGCGGCGACCGGGCCGAGGGCACGCCGCGGGCCGGGCGGGTCGGGCCGGTGGTGCAGCTCGCGCTGGTCGTCGGGGCGGGGTTGACCCTGCTGTCGTACGTGCGCAGCCCGCTCGCCGCGACCAGTCCGCTGGACAACGCCCGCTACCTGTCGGTGCTGCAACTGTCGCTGCCGGCGGTGCTCTGGCCGCTCTGGGCGGCAGCCGTGGCCGGCTGGCGGGGCACGGTGGGCGTGCTCGGCCGGCTGACCGGCGCGCTGGCCGCCGCCGCGCTGGCGGCGCTGACCGCGACGACGCTGGTGGTCACGGTGCTCTTCGCGGTCAGCGGCGCCGCCGCGTCGCGGACCGAGGAGCGCCAAGCCCGGGAGTTGGCCGCCGCGCTGCGCGCCGACGGACCCCACGAGGTGTACGGGGACTACTGGACCTGCAACCGGTTGATTTTCAACACCGACGAGTCGGTGGTCTGCGGGGTGCTCGACGGCGACCTGTCCCCGGGGCAGAACCGCTACCGGCCGTACTGGCGGCAGGTCGGGCGGGCCGCACGGCCGGGCTACGTGGTGGAGGTCGACTCGCCGATGGACCGGCGGCTGCGCCGGCTGCTCGCCGACCGTCCCGACGCCGCACCGGTCCGCGAGGTGGGTGGCTATCGCGTGTACCACCCCGACACCCCGGTGCGGCCCTGGCGCTGAGCACGGGTCGTACGCTGGCTCAGCCGCCGCCGTACGCCGTCCGAGGAGACCCGATGCTCATCCTGCTGCCGCCCTCGGAGGGCAAGGCCGACGCCGGCACCGGACGGCGGTGGACGCCGGACAAGCTCTCGCTGCCGGAGCTGAACCCGGCCCGCGAGCGGGTGCTCGACGCGCTCGTGGCGCTCAGCGCGGGGCCGGACGAGGAGGCGGCGTTGGCCGCGCTCGGGCTCAGCGAGGGTCAGCGCGGTGAGCTGCGCCGCAACGCCCGGCTGCGGGAGGCGGCGACCGCCCCGGCCGAGCGGCTCTACACCGGGGTGCTCTACGAGGCGCTGGAGCTGGCCACGCTGCCACCGGCGGCGCTGCGGGCGGCCCGCCGGTCGATCCTCATCAGCTCCGGCCTGTGGGGCGCGGTACGCCTCACCGACCGGATCCCGCCGTACCGCTGCCCGATCGGCGTCCGCCTGCCGGATGTCGGGGCGCTGTCGGCGTACTGGCGCCGGGAGTTGACGCCGGTCCTGGCCGGCGCGGCCGGTCGGGGCCCGGTGCTCGACCTGCGCTCCGGCGCGTACGCGGCCACCTGGACGCCACGCGGTGAGCTGGCCGAACGGACGGTCACCGTGCGGGTGCTGCACGAGCGGGAGGTCGACGGTGTGCCCGTCCGCTCGGTCGTGAGCCACTTCAACAAGGCGACCAAGGGACGGCTGGTCCGGGATCTGCTCATCGCCGGCGCGAAGCCGCGCACCGCCCGGGAGCTGGTCGGCGCCCTGCGCGAGCTGAAGCACGCCGTGGTGGAGGAGCCGGCCGCCGCCGGGCGGGTCCGGCAGGTGGATCTGGTGGTCACCGAGCTGTAGCGGCGCGGGAGCCGCAAGATTTGCTCAAGGCTGGGCGGGACACGTTCCGTAACGGCCGCGCAGGGGCCACGGTAGGGAGACCCAGACTCCGACAAAGGAGCCTTAAGTTGCCCCGCGATCCCGCCCTGCTCGACCGGCCCCGCCCACCGGCGACGCCGCCCCCGCTGGACTGGCTGACCCTGGGCGACGCGTTCGAGGCGTCCTGCCTGCTGCGCTGCACCGCGCCTCCGACGGGCGCCCGGTCGAGCGCCACGCCACCGGCGCAGGCGCCGGGGGTCGAGTTCAACCGGGAGGACGCCGCGCAGCGGATGCGCCAGCTGCTCGCCCGCCTCGACATCCCGGTCACCCAGGAGGTGACGGTCGGTGGACTCCGCCGCCGCTACGAGGTGCACCGGCTGTGGGTGCCGCCGGAGCACCGGGGCACGTACGGCCGGTTGATGGATGCCGGCTGGTGGCAGGGACGTCGGGAGCTGTTGGGCGGTCCGGTGCCGGGCGCCTCGCCGGCCCGCCGTCGGTGGGTGTCCCGCCTCGCGGCGGCGGCGTGGCGGTCGGCGCTGCTGGCCGGCGGGCGGCACGTGCGCCGGCACATCCTCGGTGTGCGGCTCACCGACCGGGAGTTGGCCGCCGTGCTGATCCGCGGCGCGGCCGTGCTCGACGTGCCGGCCGCACTCCGCCCGGGCACCGGCTGTTTCCTGGTGAGCGTGGCCGACGGGCCGGACCGGGAGCGCATCCTGCACAGCGCGTCGTTGGAGCCGGCGCGCGCCGCGGTGCCGACGCCGGGCCGCCGCCCGGCCTGCTGAACGACGGCCCGTACTTACGGCACTGACGGGTGCGGGCTTGCGCGGGCCCGTCGGAGCGCGCACAGTGCACCGCGTGAGTCGTACCTCGTCTCCTCGGGCCGGTCGACGCCGCGCGGGGGCGGCGGCGCTGGCGCTGGTCGTGGCCCTGACCGTCGGCGGCTGCCGGGACGACCCGGCCGAGTCGATGGAGATCCGGATCGCCACCGGCAGCCCCACCGCCGTCTACTACGCGTTCGGGCAGTCCCTCGCGACCATCCTCAACCGCGAACTACCCGGGGTACGGGCCAGCGTGGTGATCACCGCGGCCTCGGCGGAGAACGTCCGCCTGGTCGGCTCGGGGGCCGCCGAGCTGGGTTTCACCCAGGCCGACGTGCTGCCCACGAGCCCGACGCAGAGCCCGTCGGTGGACGCGGTGGCCCGGGTGTACGACGACCAACTGCACCTGGTCACGACCGACGGCGGGCCGGTCCGCACGGTCGGCGACCTGCGGGGTCGGCGGGTCTCCGTGGGCGCGGCCGGCTCCGGCACCGAGATCACCGCCACCCGGCTGCTGGAGGTGGCCCGGCTCGGCGGCGACGCGGTACGCCGGGAACGGCTCGGCCTGGACGACTCGGTGACCGCCCTGCGCTCGGGACGCATCGACGCGTTCTTCTTCTCCGGTGGTCTGCCGGTGCGGGGCATCGAGGAGCTGGCCGGGCGCAGCGCCACCCGGATCGTCGACCTGGGCGAGTGGACGGAGCCGTTGCGCGCCCGCTACGGGCAGGTCTACGTCTCCCGGGACATCCCCCGCTCGGTGTACGGGATGAACCCGGTGACCACGGTCGCCGACCCGAACTATCTGATCGTGCGGGCCGACCTGCCGGAGCCGCTGGTCCGGGATGTGACCCGACTGCTGATGGAGCGTCGGGCCGAGCTGGGCGCGGCGCATCCGGCGGCGGGACGGATGAGTCCCCGCTCGGCGATCGCCACCGCGCCGCTGCCGCTGCACCCGGGCGCCGCCGCCTGGTACCGGGCCGCCAAGCCCTGAGCTGCCGGGCGGCCGCGTCGTGGGCCGCCCGGGTCGCCGCGCTGGCCGAGCCGTGCACCGCCGCTAGCGCGTTGGGGTGGGCCACCGGTCGGCGGCCGGGTCCCCGTCCCCGTCCAGCGGCTCTCCCGCCGGCTCGGTGGCCGGGAACCACAGGCCGGCGACCAGCCCGCGCGGAGTGCCCGCTCGCATGGTGAGCCGGCCGTCGGAGGCGTCAACCAGTACGGCGGCGATGGTCAGGCCGAGCCCGGCGCCGTCGACGTTCTGCGCGTCCGGGGCCCGCCAGAACCGCTCGGTGGCCTGGCGGAGCTGACTCTCGGTCATACCCGGGCCGGTGTCGCGCACCTCCAACAGGACGCCCTCGTCGCGGCGGGCCACCGTCACCGTCACCGCCCCGCCGGCCCCGCTGAACTTCACCGCGTTGTCGATCAGGGCGTCCAGCGCCTGGTCGACGGCGGTCGGCACGGTCCGCGCGTACGCGGGAGCGTCGCTCGTGGCCAGGCGCAGCGCGACCGACCGGTGCCGGGCCAACGGCGCCCACGCGGACACCCGGGAGGCCGCGACGGCGGCGGCGTCCACGCTGACCCGCTCGTTCTCCTCGCGTTCGGCCCGGGCCAGGGTGAGCAGCGCGTCGAGCACCAGCGCCAGCCGGTCGGTCTCCTCCAACGCCAGCCGGTGCTCGGAGCGCCCGTCCGCGTCGGTGAGACTGGGACCCAGCTCCTCCACCCGCAGCCGCAGCGCCGTGAGCGGATTACGCAGCTGGTGGCTGGCGTGCGCGACGAAGGCACGCTGCCGGTCCATCACGTCGGAGACCACGTCGGCCATGTGGTTGAAGCTGGTCGCGAGCCGGCGCAGCTCCGGCGGGCCGAGTCGGTGCTGCACGCGCGCGCCCCGGTCGCCCTCGGCGATCTCGTGGGTGACCGCGTCCAGCTCGGTGACCGGCCGCAGCACCCATCCAGCCAGGCCGAACGCGGTGAGCACGCAGGCCAGCACGACGAGCAGGCCGGCCACGGTGAGCAGCAGCCACCAGATGGTCACGGCCTGGCGGATCTCGCCGGCGGGTGTCACGATCACCACCGCGCCGAGGACCTCACCGCCGTCGTTGATGGGCACCGCCACCACCACCGGGCCGGCGGACCAGGGCCAGATCGACTCCGGCGCGCTGGCCTGCTGCCCGGACAGCGCCACGTCCAGGACCGTGGCGGTTCCGGTGGACCGCCAGCTCGCCGAGTCGACGACGATGCCCCGGTCCCGGTCGACGACCGCCGCGCCGATCCCGTACAGGTCGTCGTAGCTGCGCAGCTCCGCGCCGATCGGGCCGGGCTCCCCGCCGCGCAGCGCCGGACCGGCCAGCGAGGCGAACCGGGTGGCGTCGGCGAGCCGGTCGGCGCGTACCCGCTCGGTCTCCCGGCTGGCCAGGGTCACGGCGAGCGGGCTCTCCAGCGCGACGAGGACGAGCACCATCAGCAGCAGGTAACTGATCACCAGTCGACGGCGCACGGCGTCCCCTCACGCATCGCGCAACCGGTAGCCGACCCCACGGACGGTCTCCACCAGCCGCGCGTCGCCCAGCTTGCCGCGCAACGACCCGACGTGCACCTCGACGGTGTGCGGATCGCCCCAGGTGGTGCCCCAGGCGTCGAGCAGGATGCGGTCGCGGGGCACCGCCACCCCCGGCTGGCGGGCGAGCGACAACAGCACGTCGAACTCCTTGCGGGTCAGCGTCACCGCGCGCCCCGCCACCGTCACCGTGCGGGCGGCCACGTCGATGCGCACCGCCCCCGCCTCGATCAGGTGCCGCTCGGGGGCGGCATTCGCGGCCCGACGCAGCACCGCCTCGATCCGCGCCTGCAACTCCACCATCGAGAACGGTTTGACCACGTAGTCGTCCGCGCCCAGGCGCAGCCCGAGGACCCGGTCGCGCTCCTCACCCCGCGCGGTCACCGCGATGATGCCGAGCTGGCTGCTGCGCCGGCGCAGCTCCCGACACACCTCGGTGCCGTCGCCGTCGGGGAGGGTCAGATCCAGCAGCACCAGGTCGCACGGCGCGGCGGAGAGCGCCGCGGCGACCGTGGCGGCGTGCTCGACCTGGTAGCCACGACGGGTCAGGGCGGAGGAGAGCGCGGCGGCCACCCGGCGGTCGTCCTCCACCAGCAGGATCCGCACCGTGCCCCCATCCGTCGCAGCCGTCCTGCGAATGGTGGCAGAAGGCCGCCGGGAGCGGGAGGGCCGCCTCCCGGTCGGGCCCTACAGACCGAACGTGTCGTCGGCGACCGCGTCCCGCACGCCGTCGGTGAAGCCCCGGAAACCAGGGTCGTCGTGCCGGGCGGGCACGCTGGTCACGTTGACGCCGCTGGCCTGGGTGACGGCGTCGACCAGGGGCGGAAAGTCGATCTCGGCGTCGTCGAACGCGTCGTCGTCCGCCTCGGCCAGGTTGATCACGTGCTGCACGTCGTCCGACGGGGTGTCCGGATCCTCGGCCCACTCGCCGCCGGCCCGGTAGCACTCGTCGTACAGCCCGCGCTGGGTGTCGGTCCAGTCGTCGTCGTAGCTCGCCATCGTCCATCCCCTTCCGGCGGGTCCACCTGAGCATGACGGGCGGTGGCCGACGTCGGCGGCGGTACGGCCGAAACGTGGGAGACGTAGTCTGCGGAGGTGATCTACAAGCTGTTGCCGACCGTCGAGTGGGACGACGCCCGGGCCGCCGGTGCCGTCGCCGGCTCGGCCCTGGACCGCCAGGACGGTTTCATCCACCTCTCCGCCGCCGACCAGGTGGTGGAGACGGCCCGCCGGCACTTCTCCGGCGTCACCGGCCTCACCCTGCTCGGCGTGGACGAGGGCCGGCTGGCCGACGCCCTGCGCTGGGAGCCGTCGCGCGGCGGGCAGCTCTTCCCCCACCTGTACGGGCCGCTGCCGGTGAGCGCGGTGGTGACGGCACGGGCGTTGCCGGCGGACACTCCGGTCGCCGACGCGGTCGCCGCCCTGCTCGACTGAGTCACACCCCTTCACGGCCGACACGACCGCGCCCGGTCCGACGAGTGTCGGGCCGGGCGCGGAACGTGGTGCGCGGTCAGCGGCAGAGCCGGGTGATCTCCTCGGCGAACCGGTCCATCGGGTTGGCCTCCGCCGGCCCCAACAGGTAGGTCTTCAGGTCGCGGCGGGCCTCCGTCATCGGGTCGTCGCCGGCCCGGGTCACCGCCACGATCTTCTCCAGCTCACCGCAGTCGGCGGAGAGCAGGTACGCGGCCCGCGCGGTCGGGTACTCCCGGCGGAACTCGTCCTCCGGCAGGCCGGCCGGGTTGGCCACCACGTACGGCCGCTGACTCTGCACGAAGTCCGAGACCACACTGGACACGTCGCTGATCAGCAGGTCGGTCTGGTTGAAGCAGTCGAACAGCCCGGGCGTACGGCCGGTCACCACGAGATGGGCGGTGCCGTCCAGGGTGGTCGCGTTGGGGTTCCCACCGGCGGAGCGGATCGCCTCGACGATCCGGTCGTGCACCGCCTTGGCCGCCTTGGACCGTGACCCGGTGAGCGGGTGCGGCTTGTAGACCAGACGCACCCCGGGGTTGCTCGCCAGCAGGCCCTTGACGATCCGCTCACCCATCAGCACCAGCGAGGTGTGGTACGGGTCGTCGTCGAGCCAGCCCTCCCAGGTGGGCGCGTAGAGCACGGTGAACGGACGGTCCACCGACTCGGCCCCGAAGGTGTGCACGCCGGCCAGCTGCGGCCGGCCGATCTCCACGATGTCCGAGTCGAGCACGCCCACCCCGGCCCGGGCGTACCGCTCCCGACCGGCCAGACCCGCGACCCAGACCTCGTCGTACACCTTGCTGTAGGGGTTGACGCTGGCCTGCTTGTCGCTGTCGCCGTGCCCCACGAAGACGTGCTTCATGCCGGGCTCGCGCAGCATGTGGATGTTCGCGCCGACGTTCGCGGCGTAGAGGGCGGCGCGGACGCTGCCGAGTTCGAGGTTCATGAAGTCCACCCCGGCCGGTACGCAGAGCACCGGCAGCCGGGTGTCGGCCAGCTCGAAGAACGCCTCCCGGCTGCGCATCAGCACCACCGCGCGCTGGTTCAGCGCCTCGGTGGGAGCGAGCCACATGTTGGCCTGGTAGACGTCCTTGGCCGGGCCGGCGAAGTAGAGCGCCACCTCGGGCCGGTGGGTGTCGAGCCAGCGCTGCACGGCCGGCAGCAGCGGTCCCTGGCCGGAGCCCCGCCCACGCAGCCACGTCACGGCGATGATCGCGCCCACCACCCCGGTCGCCGCCACCGTCAGAGCGGCGGCGATGAAGTACGGCGTCGGCTCGTGCCGCACGGCGGCGACCACCGCGGCCGGGACCAGCAGGAGGTTGAGCAGGGGCATCCGGTCCCCCGCGACGGCCGCCGCCCAGGCCGGTGGGCGGGGGGCCGAGCGCAGGGGGCCCAGCTCGATGTTGCGGACCAGGGCGGACTGCGGGTTACGACGGTCGATCATGGTGGAGAGCGCGCCCGCGAAGACCGAGACGACCCACACGGCCGCCGGCAGGATCAGCAGGAGGCTCAACTCGACGCCGTCGAGCTCGACCTGGGCGGCGACCAGCAGCACGGCCGACAGGTCACGGGTCAACTGCCGGTACGAGAAGTTCAGGCCGACCTTCTCCAGCAGCACCTGCGACGGCGGGGACCAGCGTGCGGCGGCGAACTCCCCGACCACCGCCGCCAGTCCGGCGACGGCGAACAGGCCGACCCAACCGAAGACTCCTGCGACGAGCATGACCAGGTAGGCCAGCACCAGCAGCGCGCTCTGCGCGGCAACGCCGATGCGTCCCGATAACGTGCCGAACAAAGGTAAAGCTCCCTATGCGAGTGGTGACCGGCTGGGCGAGTGGGCCCTCGACGGCGACACCGGGTGGGGCGGGTGACGGACCACGCCGGGCCAAGGCGACGACGTGGAATTCGCATCCTCGCGCGCCGGCGGATCAGTCCGGATCACACACGCCACGTTCGATGTCCGAGCTCCTGATGTGCAGTGTGCCACGCGCGTGCCGGCCCGCACCGACCACAACGGGCCGTTCGTGGCGTGACTGCGACCTTAACGTCGCCGGACAAGAAGGCATCACCCGGGTGTCCGCCACCATTGCGGGCAGCGGGCCGGCTTGCCGGCACCGCGTCCGTCGACCGGCCACACCGACCCGACCAGAATTCGCCCGTACCGGCACGCCACGGCCCGGACGCGGTGGACGTCCGGGCCGTGACGACTGACTGTTCACTCAGTTCAGTCGCCGGCGGTCGGCGTCGCGGCCGAGGTGGTGCGGTAGCAGTACATCCCGCCGGGGGACTTGCGCGACGCGAACCGTTCCAGCCCCAGATAGCGGGCGGCGTCGGCGACTGTCGTGTTGGTCTTCCACACACAGACCACGCTCACCCCGACCCGGTGCATCGCGCCGTCCACCTCGTAGATCGAGACGGGTTCGCCGTCGGCGAACCTCGCCAGCAGCAGCCGATCCTGGGAGAACTCCGTCTGCGGGCCGTAGTCGGTGAGGTAGAGGTCCCGAGGCAGCACCACCCGAACCTCGGTGGTGACCTGTGGAAGCGCCCGCATGATGGTCGACGGGGCGAGCACCAGTCCCTCTGGCCGGTCCAGCCGCTTGATCCAGAAGGACACGTTCTTGCGGGTCTCCGGCATCCGCCAGGTCGGCTTCGTCTGCACCAGGTCGCCCGCCCACATCGGCTTGCCCTGGGTGTAGAAGGCGACGACCAGAAGGACCGGCAACGCGAAGGCCAGCACCCGGTTCACCCGGGCGAGCCCGGGCAGGCGGATGACCGCCAGGACGCCGACCAGCGCTGGCACGGGCAGGATCCACGGAACCCGCCACAGCACCGCCGTCAGCCCGCTCAGATCACCGCCGAGCTTCAACAGGCCGGGCACCATCAGGGCCGTCACCGCCAGCGCGGCGCCGGCCGCGAGCTGCTGCGGTGCCCCACGGCGAAGCAGAAGCGGCGACCACCACACCGCGAGCCCGCCGATGACGCCGAGCAGACCGAGCCAGAGCGTCAACTCGTAGATGGTCCGCAGGGGCAGCAGCGGAGAGTACGTCGCGGCGGCCTCCTCGACGCCGCCGCGCAGGACCTGGACGAGCACTCCGGACAGCAGCGGGTAGAGCGAGGCGGCCGCGAAGCACAGGACCGCGTCCCGGACGCGCCTCATGGCGACCAGCACCACGCCGGCCGCCGCCGCGAGCAGGGGCAGCAGGATGACGGCGGTGGTGGTGTAGCCGACGCTGGCCACCGACAGCAGCGTGAGCAGCACCAGAGCACGGCGCGAACGGTGCTCCAGGTAGTCGGTCAGGTAGACCCAGGCCAGGGGGATCAGGGCGTGCACGAACACGCTCTTGCCCTGGGTCAGCCGGGGCAGGTGGTAGGTGTTCAGAGCGTCGGCGTAGTACGCGACCAGGAGGATGTAGGACACCGCCACGCCGAACACGACGAGCGGCCGCCGCGGGGCCCACCGCTGCACGAGCCGCCACAGCGCGAGGATCGCGAAGACGGCCAGTACGGGCAGCAGGAGATACCAGGTCGTGGACGCCGCGTGGATGTGCAGGAACCGGGCCAGCGCCCCGATGAACACCTCGAACGACGGCAGCGGCGGGTTCGCCGAGCCACCCGGCAGGACACCCTCGGTGAACAGGAAGTCGCGGAACGGGATCTGGTCACGCTCGGCGACCCAGACGGACTTGCCGACGTAGAAGACATCGTCGAGCGACACCCGGCCGATGAGGGTGGCGAAGTACGCGGCGGCCAGCGAGACGGCGAGGACGACGTACGCCTGCGCCGGCGTGGTCCGGGTCTCCCGGACGGTCGGCGTGGGCCGCGTGCCGGCCGGGCTTGGGCGCTGGGACAGCGCCAACCAGGCGGACACGACCGAGACCAGGCCGAGCACGGCGGCCAGCCACCAGCTCAGCGTGCCGGTGCCGACCGCCGCGAACAGGGCCGCGGCGACCGCGGTGCCGACGGGCAGGGCGTAACGACGCAGCAGGGACGCGCTGTCGAATCGGGTCTCCTCCGCCGGCGGGGACACCGTTTCGTCGGCCTCGCGCGGTGCCGACACGTCCCGCCGCCGCAACCGCCACGCCACGTACGCGGCGACCGGTAGCAGCACGAGCCAGGCGAGGAAGACGACCGACGGACGCAGGTCGAGGCCGAGGTTGAGGTGGTAGAGCAGCGTCCAAATGGCGAAAGCGACCACCGCCGCGTCGGTGAACACCACGGGCGTGGCGGCCACGGCGGCGTTGAGCCGGCTGATCAGGCCGCGATCCCGACCGGGCTGGCTCGCGCCCTCCAGCCGAGCACCCGCACCAGGGGAGATCTTTCGGTCGGCTAGCGCTGGTGCCACGACAGCGTCTTCGACTTTCGTCACGGGGCGTCCTTGTCGTCCGGCGGCGGATGTGAGGGCGAAAAGTGGATGTCGGCTCGGTGACGGCCGGGTGTCAAGGGGGCAGCCTAGCGGAGGCGGGTGGCCCGCCAGGTCCCCGTCGTGGGTGGTGTCGCGGGCCCGGTCAGCCGGATACCGGCGTCGCCCTCGGCCGGGGCACGACGCCGGTCGCGCCGAGTCCGACGGCCACGGATTCGACCAGGTTGTCCAGGTAGCTGTCGGTGAGCGGCAGCCGGGCGATGGCGAGCCGCCAGTAGAGCGGGCCGACGATGAGGTCGACGGCGGCGTCCGGATCGGTGTCCGCGGGCAGCTCGCCGCGCTGCACGGCGCGGATGACCAGGCGACCGCCGATCTCCTGCTGGCGGGCGCGCAGCACCTGGCGCAGCGTCTCGTCGATGGCCGGGTTGCGGGCCGCCTCGGCCAGCAGGTCGGGGATGATCTGCGACGCCAGGGGGTGACGCAGCGCGTGCGCCACGGCCTGGAACAGCAGCGCGAGGTCGCCGCGCAGGGTGCCGGTGTCCAGCACCGGCAGCTTGCCGTGTGCGGCGGCGGCGACGATCTCCACCACCAGGTCGAGCTTCGAACTCCACCGGCGGTAGACCGCCGTCTTGCTGACGCCGGCCCGTCGGGCCACCGCCTCGATGGAGAGCCGGCCGTAGCCGACCGCTGCCAGCTCCTGCATGAGCGCGCGCCGGATGGCCGTGGTGATCTCGTCGCGCAGCACCGCCGCGCCGGCCGGTACGCGCCTCTTCTCGGTCGTCACCGAGGACTCTTCTCGCAGGTCACGCCCGCTAGAGTAGCGCAACGACGGTACGGTTGCGTCCCGACGTGTTTCGGACTACTGTCCACGCAGCGACGAGGCGGCGTCCCGCGCACAGTTCCCACTAGGATTCCATCGTCGCGAGCAACCCGTCTGCACGAAAGATCGGAGTGCCATTTCCATGGCCACCACCGCGCTGGTCGACCCGGACACGGGTCTGACCCAGGCGCAGCTGGCCGCTCGGCACGGGCTACGGGTCGCCGGTGAGCGACCCACCCTCGTCGAGTACAGCCGCCGACTCTGGGCCTACCGGCACTTCATCGCCGCGTACGCAAACGCCAAGCTGGTCGCGTCCTACAGCAACGCCAAGCTGGGCCAGCTCTGGCAGGTGCTCACCCCGCTGACCAACGCCGCGGTCTACTACCTGATCTTCGGGGTGGTGCTGGCACAGAACAGCATCCCGAACTTCATCGCGTACCTGACCACCGGGTTGTTCATCTTCAACTTCACCCAGAGCGCGGTCCTGGCCGGCACCCAGTCGATCAGCAGCAACCTCGGGCTGATCCGGGCGCTGCACTTCCCCCGGGCCAGCCTGCCGCTGTCCACCACCGTGACCCAGTTCCAGCAGCTCCTGGCGTCGATGGTGGTGCTGGTCGGCATCGTGCTGGTCACCGGCGAGCCGATCACCTGGGACTGGCTGATGCTGGTGCCGGCCCTGCTGTTGCAGGCGGTCTTCAACGCGGGCGTGGTGCTGCTGGTCGCCCGGCTGGGCTCCAAGGCCAGCGACCTCAAGCAGGTCATGCCGTTCGTCATGCGCACCTGGATGTACGGCTCCGGCGTCCTCTACAGCGTCAGCCTCTTCGAGCGGCTGCCCGGCTGGGCGACGACGGTGGTCCAGTTCAACCCGCTGCTGGTCTACATCGAGCTGGCCCGGTACGCGCTGCTCGAGCAGGCGCCACTGCTCAACGAGTCGCTGACCCAGCTCTGGCTGGTCGCCGCCGGTTGGGCCGTGGTGGCGGGTATCGGCGGCTACATCTACTTCTGGCGCGGCGAACAGGAGTACGGCCGTGGTTGATTCCCTGCCGGCCGCCGACGAGGCGACCGTCTCCCTGCCGACGCTGACGTCCGAGCGGATCCCCACCGTGGTGGTGGACGACGCGCACATCATCTACCGGGTCCACCAGGGCGCCACCGGTGGCACCACTCCGGTGGCGGCGCTGCGCCGGCTGGTCAAGCGCACCAACGCGCCGAACGTGCGGGAGGTGCACGCCGTCAAGGGCGTGTCGTTCACCGCGTACCGGGGCGAGGCGATCGGGCTGATCGGCAGCAACGGCTCGGGCAAGTCCACCATCCTGCGGGCCATCGCCGGCCTGCTGCCGGTCAACCGGGGCGCGATCCACACCCAGGGGCAGCCGTCGCTGCTCGGGGTGAACGCGGCGCTGCTCAACGACCTGTCCGGCGAACGCAACGTCGTGCTGGGGTGCCTGGCGATGGGCATGCACCCCGACGAGGTCGCCAAGCAGGCCGCTGGGATCATCGACTTCTCCGGGATCAACGAGCGGGGTGACTTCGCCAGCCTGCCGATGCGCACGTACTCGTCGGGCATGGCCGCCCGGCTGCGGTTCTCCATCGCCGCCGCCAAGAAGCACGACGTGCTGCTCATCGACGAGGCGCTCGCCACCGGCGACAAGGGTTTCCGCAAGCGCAGTGAGCAGCGCGTCCGCGAGCTGCGCGAGGGCGCCGGCACGGTGTTCCTGGTCAGCCACCAGCTCTCCTCCGTGCGCGACACCTGCGAACGGACGATCTGGCTGGAATCGGGCCTCATCCGGATGGACGGCCCGACCGACGAGGTCATCCGCGCGTACGAGGCGTTCGCGAACAGCAAGTAGAGTGCCGGCCAACCACCGGCATCGACACGGCAACCAGGACCGCGTCGCCCGCGTTGGGGCGGCGCGGTCCGCGCGTTAAGGTTCATTCCGTCGCCGCTCGGGCGGAACCTTCCGTTAACGCAACCCTGAGAGTGAGGATCCGGCAATGACGCAGGACCAGACCACTGGCCCGGACGCCGCAACGGAGACCCCCGCACCGTGGCGGCCCTCGCGGACAGTGGCCGTGGTGCTGGCCGGCGGCACCGGGACCCGGCTGGGCCTCGGCATCCCCAAGCAGCTGCTCAAGATCGCCGGTAAGCCGATCATCGAGCACACTCTCGCGGTCTTCGAGACCGCTCCGGAGATCGACGAGATCATCGTGCTGATGGCGACCGGTCACGTCGACGACGCCCGGCAGATCGTCGAGAAGGCCGGCCTGCGCAAGGTCACCAAGGTGATCGAGGGCGGCGACACCCGCAACGCGACCACCCGGATCGCGCTCGACGCCGTCGGGCCGGCCGACTGCAACATCCTCTTCCACGACGCCGTCCGCCCGCTGCTCAGCGGCCGGATCGTCCGCGAGTGCGTCAACGCGCTGTGGACCTACGACGCCGTCGACGTCGCCATCCCCTCCGCCGACACGATCATCCAGGTGGACGAGAACGACTGCATCACCGACATTCCGGTGCGCTCCCGGCTGCGCCGGGGACAGACCCCGCAGGCGTTCCGCTCCCCCACCATCCGCGAGGCGTACCGGATCGCCGAGGACGACCCCGACTTCGCCGCCACCGACGACTGCGGCGTGGTGCTGCGGTACCTGCCGGGCACGCCGATCAAGGTGATCGACGGCTCGGACGAGAACATCAAGGTCACCCACCCGGTCGACGTGCACCTGGCGGACAAGCTCTTCCAGCTCGCGGCGGCGCAGGCGCCCCGGCTGACCGACCACCGCAGCTACACCGAGGAGCTGACGGGCCGCACGATCGTGGTCTTCGGCGGCAGCTACGGGATCGGCCACGAGCTGACCGAGCTGGCGCGGCGCTACGGCGCGCAGGTCTTCCCGTTCAGCCGCTCCACCACGGGCACCCACGTCGAGCGCGCCGAGGACGTCGAGGCCGCGCTGACGACCGCCTTCGAGGCCACCGGCCGGATCGACCACGTGGTGGTCACCGCCGGGATCCTGGAGCGGGGCGCCCTGGCCGAGATGGACGAGGAGACGATGGACCGGGTGTTGCAGGTCAACTTCGTCGGCCCGGTGACCATCGCCCGGCAGGCGCTTCCGTACCTGCAGCAGACCAAGGGTCAGCTGCTGCTCTACACCTCCAGCTCGTACACCCGGGGTCGGGCCCGCTACGCCCTCTACTCGTCCACCAAGGCCGCCCTGGTCAACCTGACCCAGGCGCTCGCCGACGAGTGGGCCGACGTCGGCGTACGGGTCAACTGCATCAACCCGGAGCGGACGGCCACCCCCATGCGTACCCGGGCCTTCGGCGAGGAGCCGGAGAACACCCTGCTGGCCGCGGAGGCCGTCGCGCAGTCCTCGCTCGACGTGTTGATCTCCGACCTGACCGGTCAGGTCATCGACGTACGCCGGGCGCCTGGCGACGGCCCGTCCGTGCCGGCGCAGGCCGGCCCGGACCGGTCCGAGACGCCGGCCGCGGCGTCGACGAACTGACGCCGACGGCACCGCGAGACCGAGGGCGGCGATCGGAGCGACATGCGTGGTGACCTGGTTCGCAAGGTGGCCGCCCGGTGCCTGAGCACCGGGCTCGCCGTACTGGCCTTCGTCGTGCTGGCCCTCACCGGCAGCACCGGGTGGGGCCTCGCGCTGGCCGTCGCCGCGCTGGTGGCGGCGGCCGCTGAGCAGCGGATCCGACCGGCCGCCGACCTGGTGGCCGAGACCGCCCTGATCGCCGCGGCGATCCTGGTCGGCTACTCCCGGCGGCTCGACGACGGCTTCGACCCGGCGCTGGCCGCGACGGCGCTGGTCCTGCTGGGGCTGGTGCTGCTGGTGGGGCCGCTGCGTACCGCGGGCAACCTGGAGATCCGGGCCGCCAACCTGCCGGTACGCGCCTGGACCCCGCTGATCGCCGACCGACTCGGCGTCGCCCTGTTGGGGCTGCTCGCGGTGGTGGCCATCGCCGCCGCGTCGACCCTGCCGGCCGTCGTGGCGCTCGCCGCCAGCCTGCTGGTGGCCGCCGGCGCCGGGGCGGTCGCGCTGGACCTGGCCAAGCGACGGTTCCGCCCGACCGCCGGCGGTGGGCAGGTCGCCCGCGCGCTACGTCGGCACGAGCCGGAGTTCCTGCTCTACTTCTCCGCACCGCCCGGCTCCGAGTACCAGGTCACCATGTGGCTGCCGTACCTCGAACGGATCGGCCGGCCCTTCCTGGTGCTGGTCCGTGAGCCGGAGTTCGTCGCGCCGATCGCCGCGGCCACCGACGCGCCGGTGGTCTACTGCCCCACGCTGCGCGCGATGGACGAGGCGCTCGTGCCGAGCCTGCGGGTGGCCTTCTACGTCAACCACGGGGCGAAGAACAGCCACTGCATCCGGTTCACCCAGCTCACCCACGTCCAACTGCACCACGGCGACAGCGACAAGGCGCCCAGCGCCAACCCGGTCTCGGGCATCTTCGACCGGATCTTCGTGGCCGGGCCGGCGGCGATCGACCGGTACGCCCGCGCCGGGGTACAGATCCCGGCGGAGAAGTTCGTCGTGGTGGGCCGCCCCCAGGTCGAGTCGATCGAGGTACGCGAGGAGCCGACGCGGGGCCTCGCGCACCCGACGGTGCTCTACACCCCGACCTGGACCGGGCACCACGCCGACGCCGACTACTGCTCGCTGCCGGTGGCCGAGGAGCTGCTGCGGCGGCTGCTGGGGCGCGGCGCGACGGTGATCCTGCGGGCGCATCCGTACACGGCGCAGAACCCCGCGTCGGCACGCCAGTTGGGCCGGCTCACCGAACTGCTGGCCGCCGACCGCGCCCGCACCGGCCGGCAGCATTTGTTCGGCGCGGCCGCCCGGGAGCTGAGCCTGACCGAGTCCGTCAACCGCTCGGACGCGCTGGTCTCCGACGTCTCCGGGGTGATCTCCGACTACCTCTACTCCGGCAAGCCGTACGCCGTCACCGACATGGGTGACGAGGGCGACCGGTTCACCGAGCGCTTTCCACTGGCCGGCTCGGGCTACGTGCTGCGGCGCGACATGTCCAACGTGGACGCCGTGCTCACGGCCCTGCTGGACACCGACCCGCTGGCCGACGCCCGCTGGGTCACCCGCCGCCGCTACCTGGGGGACTTCCCGGCCGAGTCGTACGCCGAGGGCTTCCTGACCGCCGCCCGCCGCGAGCTGACCTCGACCCGGGAACTACCCGCGCCCGCACCTGCCTGACCGATCAACGGTACGGGTCCAGCAACGCCAGCACGGCCGCCGGATCCTCCAGGTGCGCGTTGTGCCCGAGACCGGCCAGCGTGGCGACCGGTACGCCGTACTCCTTGAGCTGCGCGTCCGTGACCATCGCGTCGTGCTCCCCGCGGGCCAGCACCACCGGCACGTCGGTCGCCGCGAGCAGCGCGGCCAGGTCGGGCGCGCCGACGGCGAACGCGGCGTTGTCCATCGCGAGCCGCCACCGGCCGTCGACCTGACGCAGACCGGCGTCGACCATCGGGTGGTCCGGGAGGACCAGACCGGTGAGGCCGGCGACCCGCAGATACCGGCGGGCGGCCTCGGTGCGGCTGGTGAACCAGCCCACCGGGCGGGCGGCGAGGTCCGCGGCGCGGGCCAGCTCGGCCGGCGCCCAGACGGCCTTGATGCCCAAGCCCACCACCGCGTCCACCGGCAGGCCGGCGGCGCGGGCCGCCAGCGCCAGGCCGACCACGCCACCGAGCGAGTGCCCGAGCACGACGATCCGGTCGTCGGAGGCCAGGCCCTGCGCGACCCGCTGGGCGAAACCCTCGAAGGAGTACGACGACAGCGGCGCCGACCAACCGTGACCGGCGAGATCGGGCGCCAGCCACCGGCCGGGCCAGTGGTGCTCCAGAAGTGGTGCCCAGGGCAGCCACACGTCACCCGTCGCCCCCATGCCGTGCAGCAGCAACAGGATCGGCTCACGGTCGGCTTGACCACCCGATTCATCCACCACGGCCGCAGTCTCCCACGGTTCGCGGCCCGGTACGAGAGCCGTTCACCCGCGTCGCGCCCCGACCCGGGAACGCCGCGGGCGCCGGCCCCTCGTGGGAGACGGCGCCCGCGGCGTCGTGGGGTGTCGCGCGTTGGTCAGGCGGAGTAACCCCGGGTGGCGATCCAGTTCGCCAGGTCGATCGTGGTGATCCAGTAGGCGGGGTCGGCGGCGTTCGCCGAGTCGGCGATCCGCACGGTACGGCCGTTGTCCTTGTAGCCGACGACGGCGATGTAGTGCCCACCGCCGTACGAGTGGTAGCCGCCCTCGGTGTCGATGGCGTCGCCGACGACGTTGGCCACCACGCCCCGGCCGTCGGTGATGGCCTTGACCACGTCGGCCTGAAGACGGTCCATCTGGGCCGGGCTGGGCGTGCCCGCGAACATGCGGGTGCGGTACGGGGAGCCCTTCACCTCGGCGTTGAGCACCCGGGTGGTGTCCTCGGCCGAGTTGGTGCCCATCTCGGTGGTGCCCAGCTCGGGGCCGAGCTCCTCCTGGGTGCGATCGATGCCGCTGGCGCTGAGCGCGTTGCGGGTGGCCGCCGGGCCGCAGTTGTAGTAGGTGTTCTGCGCCTCGTAGTCGTAGTCGAGCACCTTCGTCGCGGGCGGCTTCGGCGGCGTCGGCTTCCGGGTGACGTCCGGGTTGCTCGTGGCCTTCGCGGCGGGGGACGCGGCGCTGGTGGCCGGAGCGGCGGTGCTCGGGGCGGCGGTGCTCGGTGCGACGCTCGCCGACGGGGCCGCGGACCGGAGTTCGCCACGGGAGGCGACGGTGTCACTGCGCATCTCGGCGACCGTGGTCGGGGTGCGCGAGCCGGCCGGGGCGTCGTCGGCGCCGGCGACCAGGGCGCCGGCGGTGGTGGCGATCGCGAGGGCCGCGGCGGAGGCGGCGACGATCTGGTACGGGCGCTCGGTCGCGAGGCGACGGAGCTGGCGCTTCAGGGTGTGCTTCACGAGGTCCTCCACGGTTCACAGGGAGAGCGGCACACCGGGGCCCGACCGGCATCCGGGCAGGCGTCAGCGCGCGGGCGGTGACCCGCGGGTGATGAGCCGCTCAGGGGAACGCCCGGCGCGGCCGGGCGGGAAGTGCGGTGACCCGGGGGGTCAGCTCACCGTCACGAGGCGGATGAGCGGGGACACCGCGTCGCCGTGGAGGCGGAGGAACAACAAGGGGGTCGAGGGGTGCTGCACGAGGATGGAACTCCTTCCGTCACCGCCTACCGGGTTAGCTGACGGATTCGGGCGGGAAGATCGCCCTACCGCGGGCCGTGGCTCGCGGATTCACCCCGGACTTACTGTGGGTCCCCGGTTCGTTGATCACGATTGAGCGGGTCGGCGCGGCGTCGCCTCCTGCGATCGGTAACCGCACCGGACGGGACGACAGTACTGGCCGGTGCGCACTCTGCCAAGCCGCGCCCACCTGCGTAAACATCGATTGGCCCAGCAATTTCTGCGCGTTTTGCCGCTGACGTGACTCGATGGGACAACGGGTTCCACCGGCACCCGTGGGCGACAACCGGACAGGTGGCCGGCAACGCCGCCACAATCGCGGGCACAATGGCCGCCGATGATGCCGGCCGCCCGATTTCCACCGCCGGTGACCCGCCTCACATAACAGATCGGGCTCAACCGGCCCGGGCCGGACGCCAGCGTGCCACGAGGGCCGTACCCGACGGCCGCGTCGCGGTGCGCCGGGAGAGCGCCGGGCTCGGCCGGCACCGTGCCGCCGCCACGTACGCCTCCTCGGCGAGGACGCGCGCCGACTCGGCGGCAACCTCGGCGTCCCGCCAGGACGACCGTTCCCGCTCGGCGGCCGTCCGGTGCTCGGCCAGCCTGATGTCACGGATCGCCCGGATGAGCAGCGTCTCCTGCTCGACCGGGTGCCGGCGGGGGTCCCAGCCGCGCCGATGCCCGAACACGTCGCCGAGCTGAGCCATGGTCAACTCCCCCCGCCAGTGCGCCGCCATGGCGGCGCGGTGCAGATAGCGCTCCCGGGCCGCGTACTCGGCGGGGGTGTGCGGGGTACGCGGTGTCGGCAACGCCCCGGCACCGGCGACCCGACGGGCAGCGGTGTCCGCCTCGTCGTACGCCGTCCAGGCCCGCTGCGCCTCGTCCTGAGCGACCAGCCAGTCAGCGCGTCGCCGCCGGGCGGTCCGCGCCGCCCGGGCGGCGGCCACAGCCACCTCCTCGGCGTACCGGCGCAGGTCGGCCATCTCGGCGACGGCCATCTCGCGGGCGGTGGGTGTCGGCGGCGTGGGGTCGGCCGCGGGCGAGTCCCGCTCCGGACGGGCCACCAGGACGGCGAGGACCGTCAGCGCCAGGAGGAACAGGGCCGACCAGATGGCGGCGGCCTGGGGCACCTCGGTCAGGAACTGGTAGAAGACGACGGTTTCCATGATCGACACCTCGGCATGAGCACGTAAGCGATGGGATGCCGCACGGGCGGGTGCGGGCGGTGTGTCGTCAGGTGTGGTGACGGCGCTCGGCCCGGCGGCGCCGCCGGTGACTGACCCGCTAGGCCGGTGGGGCGCGGGGGGCCCGGGTGGCCGAGCCGGCGGCTCGCGGCGGCCGCTCCGATCCCGTGCGCGCCGAGGTCACGCCCGCCAGTGGGCGGGGCAGCGCTTCCGAACCACCGTGCCGGGCGGGCTGCGGGTCGACCGACCGCGCGGAGGCGTCAGCGCCAACCTCTGCGGCTCGCACCCCGCCGACGCGGTCGGTGACGACGCGGTCGGTGACGGCGCGGTCGGTGAGGACCGTGGAGAGGGCTGCGGTCGACGGTCCGAGCGGCTCGGCGAGGGCGAGCGACCCGATGGCGGGCGGCGGGGCCGCAGCGGTCGATGCCGGCAGCAGCGCCGGGGCCGCGCCCAGGGCGAGCGACAGCACAGCGAGGCTGGTCAGCACCCGTGCCGCCCAGCGCGCCACCCACCACAGGGGACAGGTGAGCGCGACCGGGAGCACGTCCTCACGCTACCGTCGGGACCGCCCCGACGCATCGGCGACGGGCGTGTCGGCCAGCGCCGCGCCGACCCCGTCCGACCAACGTGGACCAGGTGGCGTCAGCCGGCGCCGGTGGGTGCCACCGCGCCGGTCAAGATCGTGCTCGATCATTGATGTAGTGGCCTCACTCGGCTGACGAGACCACTACAACCAGGATCGAGCGCGATCTTGCGCGTCTGGACGGGCGGGCACGGGTGGCACGTCGGCGTCACCGCTCCCGGCCGACGAGGTGGTGCGCTGGTGGGGGACGAGCGGCGGGCGGCCCGGGCGGCGTGGCGCGAGCCGGCGCATCATCGGGGTCTCCACGAAGCGGTGCAGCAACCCGGCGAGGACCAGGTTCACGAGCAGGAATCCGAGCACCACCGCCGGGCCCCGCCAACCCCGAAAGCCGGTCCCCCAGCCGCCGCTGAGCCGGAGCACGCTCGTCATCACCAGGACGTGCACCAGGTAGAAGGCGAACGAGACCTCACCGAGCCAGACCAGCGGGCGCGAGCGCCACGGCGAGCGCCGGTCGCGCACGTCGGCGTCGGCGGCGGCGGTGATGACCAACAGGTACGCGACGGCGAGCAGCGTGGTCCACAACTCGGCGCGGATCCACTGCGCGGCGGCCACCCAGGTGCCCACGAAGATCGCGGTGGCGGCGGTCAGCCCCGGCCCGCGCCACCGGCCCCGGAGCATCAGCTCGGCCGCCACCGCGCCCAGCCAGAACTCCAGCGACCGCACCGGCGGAAAGATCTGGGTGAACCACCAGCGGCTCACCTCCGGCACCAGCTGCTGCGCCGGCCAGAGCGCGAGGATCAGCAGCGGTAGCGCGACGACGAGCGCCCAGAGAACCGCGGGTCGCGCCCGGCGCAGCAGGGGCAGCGCCAGCGGCAGGCAGAGGTAGAAGAAGAACTCGCAGGACAGCGACCAGCTCACCGTGTTGACGCTGTAGAACCAGCCCAGCCGGGGATCCCAGGCCTGCAACAGCAGCAGGTTCTCCACGGCGACGGCCGGCAGGACGGGATCGGCGAACCACCCGGCGACCAGCAGCGCGGCGGCCCACAGCACCACGTGGTTCGGGTAGATCTTCGCGACCCGTCGACGCCAGAAGGTCAGCCGCGAGTCGCCCGGGCGCGCCGACCAGACCAGCACGAAACCGCTGAGGATGAAGAAGAACTGCACGCCGGACAGGCCGAGGGTGAAGAGGGCGTCGACGACGGCCTTGTAGTCCGGCTCGGCGATGATCCGCATCGTCCCGGCGTGGAACCCGAAGACCAGCAGCGCGGCTATCCACCGCAGCCCGGTCAGCGACGGTAGCCGGGCGGGGGCGGCCGGCGCGGTCGGCGCGTCGGTGGTGCTCGTCATGCCGAGGCACCCTACCGGGTCACTCCCAGGTGAACCGGGCGGCCGTTGTTAACCTTCCGCTTCGCGGGTGTTCAGGGATTCCACCATCCGCGGCCACGTGTGGTTCCGGGGCCGGCCATCCGCGTCGTCGAAGGTGGCGACGTGGTCAATGAGCCGACGCACACGCCGCTGCTGAGCATCGTCGTGCCCGTCTACGGCGTCGAGGCTTACCTGTACCAGTGCCTCGAGTCGATCCGGGCGGACATCCCGGTGGGCGAGTCGGAGGCGGTCGAGCTGATCGCCGTGGACGACGCCTCCCCGGACGGCTGCGGCGCGATGCTGCGTTCCTACGCCACGGGACGCGACAACGTCCGGGTCGTACACCTGGAAGAGAACGTGGGCCTCGGCCTGGCCCGCAACGCGGGCCTCGACGTGGCCACCGGCCGGTACGTGTGGTTCGTCGACAGCGACGACTGGCTGCCGCCGGGCACGATCGCGGCGGTGCTGGACCGGCTGCGTGAACACCAGCCCGACGTCCTCATGCTGGACCACCTGCGGGTGCACGAGGACGGCCGGCGGGAGGTCGACGCGAGCAGCCACCTGCTGCGCGGGGTGCCGGGCGTGGCCCGCCTCGCCGACCAGCCGCACCTGCTGCGGGTGCAGCACACGGCGTGGAACAAGGTGGTACGCCGGGACTTCCTCGACGAGTTGGAGCTGCGCTTCTTTCCCGGCTGGTACGAGGACATCCCGTTCAGCCACCCGCTGCTGATCGGCGCGGAGAAGATCTCGGTGCTGGACCGGGTCTGCTACCTGTACCGGCAGGGCCGCCAGGGCGCGATCACCTCCACCCGCAGTGGCCGGCACTTCGACGCGTTCGGCCAGTACGAGCGGCTGATGGACTGGGTCGCCCGCCGGCACCCGGACGAGGGTCTGCGTGCCGAGCTGTTCGAGCTGATGATCAGCCACTACCTGGTGGTGGTCGGCAACGACGGACGGCTGCACCCACACCTGCGGCGCGCCTTCTTCCACCGGGTCGCCGAGCACTACCGCCGATACCTGCCCCCCGGGGGCTACCCGATGCCGCCCGGGGTCACCGGCCTCAAGCACCGCCTGGTGGGGCGGGGTGACTGGCTGGCGTACTCGGCGCTGCGGCAGGCGCACCGGGTCACGGGCCGGTGGCGACGGCCCGGCCCGACCGCTGGCGCCGGCTCGTCGTCGGCCGACGACCCCTCCCGAGCGGCGCGGTCGGCGAGCAGGTCGGACGGCGGGCCCGCCGCCGGCCGGCCGGGACGGTCGGACGCGCTGGCCGGTGGCCGCCTGCCGTGACTCGTTCGGCGGGTGCCGGGGTTTTTCAGGTCGTCCACCCGTTCGGGGGGACGACGACAGCACCACCGCACGTCGGTGCGGGCGTAAGGGAACAGAGGTCGGAATGACGGCGACAATCAAGATCGGACCGCACGCGGTCGGTGCCGGGGAGCGGCCCTTCGTGGTCGCCGAGATGTCCGGTAACCACAACGGCGACCTGGACCGGGCGCTGGCCATCGTGGACGCGGTCGCCGAGAGCGGCGCGCACGCGCTCAAGCTGCAGACGTACCGGCCGGACACGATCACGATCGACGTCGACACCCCGGCCTTCCGCATCTCCGGCGGGCACGAGCTGTGGGGCGGGGAGAACCTGTACCGCCTCTACGAGCGCGCGCACACCCCGTACGAGTGGCACGCCCCGATCTTCGCGCGGGCCCGCGAGCGCGGGCTGACGGTCTTCTCGTCACCGTTCGACGCGACCGCCGTGGAGCTGCTGGAGTCGTTGGACGCCCCGGCGTACAAGATCGCGTCCTCGGAACTGGTGGACCTGCCGCTGATCCGGTTGGTGGCCAGCACCGGCAAGCCGATGGTGATCTCGACCGGGATGGCGACGGTCGCCGAGATCGACGCCGCCGTACGGACCGCGCGCGACGGCGGCGCGGCGGGCATCGTCCTGCTGGCCTGCACCGCGTCCTACCCGGCGCCCCCCGCCGACAGCAACCTGCGCCGCCTGCCGGTGCTGGCCGGCGCGTTCGACGTGCCGGTCGGGCTCTCCGACCACACGCCCGGTATCGGCGTGGCGGTCGCCTCGGTGGCGCTGGGCGCCTGCTTCATCGAGAAGCACGTGACCCTGGACCGGGCCGACGGCGGCGTGGACTCGGACTTCTCGCTGAACCCGGCGGAGTTGACGGCGCTCGTCGAGGAGTCGGGCCGCGCCTACGCGGCGCTGGGCGGCACCGCGATCGGTCCGACACCGGCCGAGCGGGAAGGGCTGCGGTTCCGCCGTTCGCTGTTCGTGGTCGAGGACGTCCGGGCCGGCGACCCGGTGACGGCACAGAACGTCCGGTCGATCCGACCGGCCGGCGGCCTGGCCCCGATCGAGATCGACAGGGTGTTGGGCCGCACCTTCACCTCCGACGTCCCGCGCGGCACCCCGCTGAGCTGGGACCTGATCTGACCGCTGTGCGGTCGGGTGCCCCGCCGCGCCGGTAGAGGCGCCGCGGGGTGCCCGGCACTGCGGCCGGCAGTGCCCGGTGCGCCTCCTGTCGAGCTGCCCCGGAAATGGGCGCATGTCGTGGGTGCCATCCCGGCCCACCGATGGGGCAGCTCGACAGGCACCGCCGACAACACCGGCACCCCGCCGTCAGTCGCGGCCGATCAGCCCGGCGCCCTGCCCGGGGGCGACGCCGACGGTGACCACCAGGTCGGCGACCCGCAGGGTGCGCCAGAGGATGGCGCCGTTCACCGGAGTGCCCAGCCCGTGCCGGCGCCACCAGGCCGCGATCGGCACGTCGACCAACTTGCAGCAGCACTCGGCCCGGGTCCACCGGGCCCAGAAGTCACCGGCGCCGAAGCGGCGGGCCAGCGCCGGGGGCACCGGGGCGTTCACGCGCTCCGCGTCGATTGCCAAGCGCCAACCCGGCACCGGCGGGCCGTACCAGCCGACGCAGCGCCCGTCGTCGAGGTGACTGCGGGTCGTCGCCGAGGCCAGGTCGGCGGGCGTACCGATCCGTAGGTGCCGTTCGGCGGCGGCGAGCAGTCCCGGCACCGACCGCAGGTCAGATGGAGGCGGCACCGTCCACCGCGATGACCTGGCCGTTGATGTTGGTGTGCTCGCGCAGCAGCATCCGCACCACCGGTACGACCTCCTCCGGCTCGGTCAGGTGGCCGGTCGGGGTACGGCGCACGATCTGGTCGAGCTGGGTCGGGCCGAGCACGGCGGACATCTCCGAGGCGAAGAAGCCGGGCGCGACCGCGTTGACCAGCATCCGGCCGCCGAGCTCCCGGGCGAGCGAGCGGGTGGCGGCGTCCATGCCGCCCTTGGTGGCCGAGTATGCGACCAGGCCCGGGAAGCCGCGCTGCGCGCAGATCGAGGTGATGTTGACGATGCGGCCGCGCAGCCCCTTGCCGAGCATCCGACGGATCACCAGCCGGGTCAGTTGCAGCGGCGCGGTCAGGTTGGTCTCGATGATCCGGGCGATGTCGTCGGTCGCGGTGTGCACGTGCAGGGAGTCCTGCCCGACGGCGGCGTTGTTGACGATGCCGTCGATCGGGCCGAGGCGCTGCTCCACCTCGCGGACGAAGCCCTGCGCGGCGCGCAGGTCGGTGACGTCGACCGAACCGACGTGCACCCGGTCGGGATGCTCGGCGGCGAGCTTCTCCAGCTCGGGGGTGACGGTACGGGCGAACGCGGCCACCCGTACGCCCGCGTCGAGCAGGTCGGTGACGATGGCCAGGCCCAGCCCTCGGGAACCGCCGGAGACGAGGACCACGGAGCTGGGGGGAACGAGCTTGGTGTCGGCGGGGTCAGACATCGCTCTTCAGGGTCTCCTTGACGGGAATATCGGTCAGCACACGGATCCGGCGGGGCACGGCGTGCTCGGGCAGCCGGTCGGCGCACCAGCGGACCAGCGCGGCCTCGTCGGGCAGCGGGGCGTCCGCGTGCCCGGCGGGTGCGAGGACCACGTCGGCGACGACCATCCGGCCGAGCACCGGGGCGCGGCGACCGGTGACGCGGGCCCAGGCCACACCGGGATGCTGGGTCAGCACGCCACGGACCAGACCGGCGGAGACCTTGCTCCCACCCACGTTGATCTCGTCGGTGTCCAACCGACCCGTGATCAGCACCCGCCCGTCGACCACCTGCACCCGGTCCCCGGTGCGGACCGGGCCGGACAGTCCGACCCCGTGGTACGGGGAGGTGACGACCAGTTCGTCGGCACGCACCGACAGGGTGGGTCGGCCCTCGGTTTCCCGGTCCAGCCACTCGGCGGGGAACCCGGCCCGCCCGTCGTGCACCACGATGGACGCGCCGACCTCCGAGGACGCGTAGATCCAGGAGATCCGCGCGGCCGGGAAGACCTCGCGCAGCTGGTCCAGGATCGCCTGGTCCACCGGCTCGCCACCGAGGGTGATCTGACGCAGCGGCACCCGGGCCAACGCGGCGGCGTCCCGGTAGAGGGTGCGCCGCCAGAAGGTGGGCGTGCCGGACGCGGCGTCGACCCCGTGCGCGGCGGCGACCGCCGGCCAGTCGTCCAGTTCGTCCGGCTCGATGACCACCAGGTGCTGGCCGGGCTGGGTCAGCGACAGGGTCACGACCTGCCACCAGGCGTACGTGCCGGGGGCGTAGGGGCACAGCCAGGTCCGGTCGGGCTGGTCGGCCCGCACGGTGGTCAACGTGTCGAGGGTGTGCCCGACCCGCTTGGGGCGGCCCGTCGAGCCGGAGGTCAGCAGCCACAGCCGGCCGGGTTCGGCGGGGCGCGGTCGGGCCGGCGCGCTGGGGTGCGCGCCGTCGTCGTCGAGGAGGGTCAGGGTGAAGCCGGCGTCGTCCAGCTCCGCGCGCATCGCCGCGTCCACCCGGCTCGCGGTGCTGAGCAGCAACTCGGTGCCGTGCACGGCGTGCTGCCGCGCGGCGACGAGCGCGTGCCGGGCGGAGTGCGCCAGCACCGCGGCGGGGTCGGGCAGCTCCGGCGTCGGCAACGTCCGCCACGTCAGCGCGGCGCCGCCCACGACGAGCCGGTTGTCGACGCCGGCCGGTTCCGGGCCCGCGGTGGCCGGGTGGTGGGTCGCGACGGTCACTGCTGCTGTAGCTCGACGAGGAAGTCGAGGACGTCGCCGATGGTGGCGATGCGGCGCAGGCCGGGAGCGTCGAAGTTGAGCTCCTCCCCCGTCTCGTCCTCGACGCGCAGGGCCAGCTCGGAGAAGTCCAGCGAGCGGAAACCGATGTCCCGCAGCTGCGCCGCGTCGTCGGCGGGCAGCTCCTTGTCCTGGTTCTTGAGCACCTGCGCCATGAGGTCGCGGATCTGCGCGCGACTCAATTCGTTCATGCGCCGGAGTCTACAACCCAACGAATGGATAACTGCTTTCCCGGTGGGCCCGGGTAAGGTGCCGGGACCGGTTGTGTTCAGACAGGAAAGCGGGAGCACGTGCTACGCGAAGCGACGGCGGACGACGTTCATCTGATGTTGTCCTGGCGTAATCAGGAAACCAACCGTCAGGTCAGCAAGACCAGCCACGAGATCACCGCCGAGGAGCACGCCCGGTGGTGGTCGGCGGTGCGCGACGACCCGACGCGGCGCGTCCTGACGTACGTCCACGACGACCGGCCCTGCGGTGTCGTCACCTTCTTCGACCTGCGGCTGGACGCCCCACGAACCGGGGCGTGGGGCTTCTACCTGGACGCCGACGGGCTGGCCGGGCGGGGCGAGACGCTGCCGGCCTGGCTGGGGGTGATGCGGGAGGCCGTGGAGTACGCCTTCGACGGGTTGCACCTGACGCGGCTCGACGGCGAGGTGCTGGCGCACAACACCGTCGTGCGGCAGATGAACCGACGTTTCCGATTCGTCGAGGGCACGCCACGGCAGGAACTGTCCGACGGGCGGGAAATCACCGTCATTCCGATTTCCCTGGCGCGCGAGGATCGCCGCCAACGCTGATTACCACCGCTATTTTGCACGTTGGCAGATAAGCATTAACCCGGTGGACATCCGCCGTTCACGCAATTGCGGTGTCCACCGGGTGCGAACGAATATCGGATCAGGCGCGCCGCCAGGCCGCCCAGTGCTGCTGCTCGTTGCCGCCGAGCCGGACGAAGCCGTACCTCGCGCCGTCCCAGTCGTCCGGCTGGCCGGGCGCCCACCGGGCGAACACCACCTGCGCGGCGGCGGGTGGCTGCTCGCGGAACCACCGCACGTCGGTCCAGGTCACCTGGTGGCTCAGGTTGAACCGCAGGATGTAGTGCACGCCGGTGGAGGCCCAGACGCGCTCGCCGGGGCGTACGCCGACGTCGGCGACCCGGGGGGTCGGCGCGGTGCTCGCCGCCATGGGCCGCACCAGCCGTTGGTCGATCACCTGCATGGTGAGCAGGTTGGCCACGACCAGGACGCCGAGCACCGGCAGCCGCAGGCGGGGCACGCGGACCGCGGCCACCAGCAGCACGCACGCGCCGATGCCGATCAGCGACCCGAGCACCGGACGCATCTCGCGCCAACCGTTGGTCAACGCCATCAGGTCCGGCGCGCCGAAGCCGCCGTAGCGCAGCGAGTGACCTCGGCTGGCCACGTACGCGAGGCGACCGGCGACCACCGCGCCGCCGACGACCAGCAGGCCCACCGCGACCGCAGCCCGGCGCAGCGCCACCCGGCGCTCCTCGGTGAGCAGGACCCCGAGCCCGACCAGCAGCCAGAACGGGGCGAGCATCTGCACGTAGCGGCCGTAGATCGCGTCCAACGGCTTGCCGGTGATGCCGGCCAGGATCACCGACGCGCCGCTGGCGACCCCGACGCTCACGACCAGCGCCACACCCATCGTCCAGCGGGTGGGGTCACCGTGGCGCGGACGCCACAGCTCCTTGACGGCGGCGGCCCAGGCGATCCCGGCCAGCCCGAACGTGATCACCACGAGGTACCAGAGCTGGGTGGTGACGGCCGCCCCGACGCGGACCACCCCCTGCGCGGAGGCGACGGCGGCGACGGTGCCGCCGCCGGGGGTGCTGCCCAGCAGGTAGACCTTGTCCCCGAGGAAGCGGATGCCGGCCTCGTTGACCAGCGCCAGGGCCAGCACCGGCAGCAGCGCCGCGAGCACCGCGACGGGGGTGATCCGGCGGCGCACGAACAGCAGCAGGACCAGGCCGGCGTGCACGGCCACGATCACCAGACCGCGCGAGTGCAGCAGGTGGAACGCCCCCACCAGCAGGCCCACGGTGGCCGCCGCGAGCGGCCCGGGGCGTTCGATCCAGCGGTGTACGGCGAGCAGCCAGGCGACCACCAGCGGCGCCATCACCGTGTCGATCATCGCGACGCCGGCGTAGAAGGCGGTGGCCGGCAGCGTGGCCGCCACCACCGCCGCGAGCAACGCCGACGCGCGGGGCAGCCGGAGCACCCGCCGGCCCAGGAGGTACGCCAGCGGCAGCAGCGTCGAGTTGACCATCGCGTTGATCAGCTGGACGAGGCGGTAACTGTCGGCGAAGTCGTGGTGGCCGAGGAACGCGGGCGAGATGAGCATGGGGTATCCGACCCGGCGGAGCAGGTCGTTCTCGCTGCTGAAGCCGCCCGGACCGCCGGCGAGGGCGCGCGCGGTGTTCAGATAGCTGTCCTCGTCGGTGTGGGCGATGGGCAGCGCGATGTGCCGCGACAGCCACATGCGCCAGGCGACGCTCAGCACCCAACCGACGAACAGCAGCAGCGGCACCAGCCAGCGGCGTGCGGGTGTCGCGGGCGCTGTCTCGGCCGGGACCGCCGGCCGTTCGATCACGTCGCTGCCGGTTGCCATCAACGCCTCCTGAACCGCCGGCCGGACCGGCGCTGGGCACGCCGGACAGGCTGGTGACGCTCGGGGATGATCCGCTCGCACCGAGGCGGTGCGGATGTCGGGTGAACGCGGCGACCACGACGCGCGCAAGGCTGCCGGGTCGCTCGCGCGGCCACTGTAGCGGCCGGATCTCCGCTGGTCAGCCCGCTTTCCGAACGGTCGGAAGTGTTCGCCTGCGCGGTGCCCGCCATTCACGACGGCAGGGGAAGCGGTTAACCCGCGAGCGCCGGTGCGTTAACCCGCCGCCGTTAGCGTCTCACCCCGGTCGGCCGGCCGAGGGCCGCCGGTTCATCCACGATCACGGGAGCACCAAATTGAGTGAGTTGAATGGATCGTCCATTCTGATCACCGGGGGAACGGGTTCCTTCGGCAGGACCTTCCTCCGGCACATCCTCACCGAGGCCGACCCCGCCCGGGTGGTGGTCTTCTCCCGCGACGAGCTCAAGCAGTACGAGTTGCGCCAGCAGCTCGGCGACGACCCGCGCCTGCGCTGGTTCATCGGCGACATCCGGGACCGGCACCGCCTCACGCGGGCGATGCACGGCGTGGACCACGTGGTGCACGCCGCCGCCCTGAAGCAGGTGGACACCGCGGAGTACAACCCGTCGGAGTTCATCGCCACCAACATCACCGGCTCGCAGCACGTGGTGGACGCGGCGATCGAGGCGGGCGTCAAGAAGGTCATCGCGCTCTCGACCGACAAGGCGTCCAGCCCGATCAACCTGTACGGCGCCACCAAGCTGGTCGGCGACAAGCTGTTCGTCTCGGCCAACCACTACGCCGCGCACCACCCGACCCGGTTCGCCGTCGTGCGCTACGGCAACGTGGTCGGCAGCCGTGGTTCGGTCGTCCCGCTGTTCCACCGGCTGGCCGCCGAGGGCAAGAGCCTGCCGATCACCGACAAGCGGATGACCCGTTTCTGGATCACCCTCGAGCAGGCCGTGCAGTTCGTCATGGACTCGTTCGACCAGATGCAGGGTGGCGAGCTGTTCGTGCCCCGGATCCCCAGCATGCGCATCCTCGACCTGGTCGAGGCCGTCGCCCCGGACGCCACCACCCACGAGATCGGCATCCGGCCCGGCGAGAAGCTGCACGAGGAGATGATCGCCCCGGACGACAGCCGGCGGACGCTGCGCGCCAAGGACCGCTACATCGTCCAGCCGACCATCGCCGGTTGGGGCTACCAGCCGCCGGTCGACTGCGAGCCCGTGCCGGACGGCTTCGCCTACCAGTCGGACACGAACGACGAGTGGCTCACCGTCGAGCAGCTACGCGAGATGCTCGGCCTGACCGCATGACCGGGATGCTCCCGTACGGCCGGCAGTCGATCTCCGAGGACGACGTCGCGGCCGTCGCCGGCGTGCTGCGCGGCGACTGGCTCACCACCGGCCCGCAGGTCGACGCGTTCGAGGCCGACCTGGCCCGGGTGACCGGCGCGGCAGGTGTCGCCGCCGTCTCCAACGGCACCGCCGCCCTGCACGTGGCGTACGCGGCGGCCGGTGTCGGACCGGGCGACGAGGTGGTGGTGCCGCCCATGACGTTCGTCGCGACCGCCAGCAGCGCTGTCGCCCTCGGCGCGAAGATCGTCTTCGCGGACGTCGACGAGGAGACCTTCTGCCTCGACCCGGCTGCCGCCGCGGCGGCGGTCACCTCGCGTACCAAGGTGGTTTCCGCCGTCGACTACGGCGGCCACCCGGCCGACTACGACGCGCTGCGCAAGGCCGTCGAGGGCACCGACGCCCTGCTGCTCGCCGACGCGGCGCACTCCATCGGCGGGACGTACCACGGTCGGCCGGTCGGATCACTCGCCGACCTGACCACGTTCTCGTTCTTCCCGACGAAGAACCTCACCACCGCCGAGGGCGGCGGGGTCGCCGCGCTGGATCCGCAGATCCTGGAGCGGGCCCGCCGCTTCCGTGGCGTGGGCATGGTCCGCGAGCGCGACGACCTGCGCCGCCCCGACGAGGGCGGCTGGTTCTACGAGGTCCCCGAGTTCGGGCTGAACTACCGCCTGCCCGACGTGCTCTGCGCCCTGGGCCGCAGCCAACTGCGCCGCCTCGGCGAGTTCGTGGCCCGCCGGGCCGCGCTCGTCGCCCGCTACAACGAGGCGCTGGCCGACCTGGACGGGGTACGCCTGCCCGTCCAGCAGCCGTGGGCCGAGCCGGCCTGGCACCTCTACCCGATCCGAGTGCTCGACGGCCGTCGCCGCGAGGTGTACGACCGGATGCGGGCGGCCGGCATCGGCGTACAGGTCAACTACATCCCGGTGCACTGGCACCCGGCCTTCGCCGACCTGGGTTACCGGCGCGGGTCGTGCCCGGTGGCCGAGTCGTTCTACGCCCAGCAGCTGTCGCTGCCGCTGTACCCGGGACTCAGCGACGCCGACCAGGACCGCGTCATCGACGCGCTGACCGCGATCCTGCGCGGTAGCGCGGTGCGTTCCGCCGCCTGATGGGAAGCTGATGCACCACGCGAACCACTTCTACGGCCACGCCCACGTGCTGGCCCGTTACGCCGGTCTCGGCGATCGGCATCCGCCACGGATCAACGGGTACGTGCAGCACGGCTGGAACATCGGCGACGGCCTGGCGCCAGGTCACCCGTACGCCGACCGCACGCCCAGCCTGCTCTGGTCCGAGCAGACCCGCCGCCGGGCCTGGTCGGTGGGGCGGCGCAACGTCGTCGTGATCGGCGCACCGTTCGCCTACCTGCTGGCCATGCGGCCCGAGGACCCGCCGCAGCAGGAGCGGGAGGGCACCATCTGGTACCCGTTCCACGGCTGGGAGGGCCAGCACGTCAAGGGCGACCACCGGGAACTGATCGCCCGCATCCGGGACACCGAGCCCGGCCCGGTGACGGTCTGCCTCTACTGGCACGAGTACGGCATGCGCCACGTCCGGCGGCTCTACGAGCGCGCCGGGTTCCGGGTGATCTGCCACGGCTACCGGGGACACTGGTGGAAGGACACCGACCCGGAGTTCCTCGACAAGCAACTGACCGAGCTGCGCCGGCACCGCCGGGTAGCATCCAACCGGCTGACCAGCGCGATCTTCTACGGCATCGCGGCCGGCTGCGAACCGGCGGTCTACGGCGACCCGATGATCCTGTCCAACGAGGACCCGACCTTCGGGGGCACCGCCCGCATCCGTCGGCAGTGGCCGGAGCTGCACGGCACCCGGGTCGACCTGCCCACCGCCGTCTCGATCGCCCGCGCGGAGCTGGGCGTCGACCACCGCTGCACCCCTGCCGAGCTGCGTGAGCTGCTGGGTTGGGCGAACCTTGGGGAAGAAGAGGACGACAGTGACGACTGAGACCGCACCCGCCGGCCGGATCAGCCTGCCCGGCGGCGAGATGCTGGCCTGGTCCGACCTGCCGAAGGAGCGGTTGGCCGACGGCGGGCCGCTCGCCGTGCTGGCCGCCCGGGTCGTGCCGTCCGGCGCGCGTGTCCTGCTGGCCGGCCCGCACGACCCGGCGCTGCTCGACCGGCTCGCCCACGCCGAGGTGACCTGCCTGCTGCGCAGTCACCCGGACGCGGTGGTGCTCGCCCAACGGGCCAGTCGCGTCATCGTGGGCGGCCCCGCCGGCCTGCCCGGCGACGAGACGTACGACGTGGTGATCGCCGCCGCCGGCCTGGACCCGATCGAGTCGGTGGAGGGCACCCGGCTCGGCTGGGACGGCGTGCTGGCCCGGCTGGTCGCGGCGGTACGCCCCGGTGGCGCGCTGCTGCTGCGCCTGGACAACCCGCTCGGGCTGCACCGGCTGGTCGCCACCACCCCCTGGTACGCCGCCCGCGACCACTCCGCCTGGGTCATCGGCGGCGTGCTCGACCCGGCCCACCCCGCCAACCGGGACCAGCTCCGGCAGCGGATCACCGACAGCGGGCTCCGCCCGAGCGCCTGCTGGGCCGCGTACCCCGATGGCGCGACGGCGGCGGCCCTGCTCGACGCCGACCAGCTCGACCGCGGCGCGGACCGCGGGCTGTTCGACGCGGTGCTGCACGGCGCGTGCGCCGGCGCCTTCGCTCCCGCCACGGTGCTTCAGGACCCGGCCCGGCTGGCGGTGGACGCCCTGCACGCCGGGCGGGCCGCCGACCTCGCGCCGGCCTGGCTGATGCTGGCCCACCGGCCCGGTGGGCCCATGGACTCCCCCGCCCACGGGGAGCTGCCGGTGGCGCTGGTGCAGACCGGCTCGTCCGGCCAGCCCGGAATCGGTGTGCTGGAGGTGCGCGACGGCCCGTCCGGCTGGCGGTGGGGGCACGTCGCCACCGCCGACACGAGCGCGCCGAGCGCGCCCTTCGCCAGCCGCGAGGCCGCGTACCGGGACCCCGACGCGCTGACCGGGCCGGTGCCGTCCGGGCGGCTGCTGCACACCCTGCTGCTCGACGCCGCGCTGCGCCGCGACCTGACCACGGTGCGCGCGCTGCTGCACGGGTACGCGGGCTGGCTCGCCGATCAGGCCGACGCCGACGGACGGCTCGTCGGCGCCGCCGCGCTGGCCAGTGCCGACAACATGGTGGTCGACGGGGAACGCTTCGCGGTACTCGACCCGAGCTGGCGGGCCGCCGACCGGCTCCCCGGCGACGTGGTGCTGGCCCGCGGGCTGTGGCGCTTCGCGGCGGCCCTGCTCACCGGCGGGTACGCCCACCCGTGGTCGTCCACCCTCGACGTCGCCGGCCTCACCGTCGTCCTCGGCGGGCTCGCCGGCCACGACCTGGACCGGACGACGGTGGCCGAGGCGATCCAGGCCGAAGCGGCGATCACGGCCAGCCTGCACGGCCTGGACGCCGAGCACCGCACGGCCCTCGCCACCGACCTAACTGCGGTCGAACCGACCGACCCACCCGTCGGGGCGCACAGCTACCAGCAGTTGCGTGAGGCGTGGCTGCGCCAACGCGAGGAGATCAGCCGGCTGGCGGCCCTGACCAAGTGGACCGACGAACTGCTCACCTCCCGGGAGCGGGCACTGCGCCGGGCAGAGGCGAAGATCGGCCTGCTCAGCGGGTCCATCAGCTACCGCGTCGGCCGGCTCGCCATCACCCCCGCCCGGCTGGCCAAGCGGGGTGCGCGTGCCGCGAAGCGGCGTGCCCGCGCGGCGCTCGCCCCGAAGCAACTCGTCACGGAGCAGGAGGAGCAGCAGTGATCGACGACGACGCTCCCGCGACGACGCCGCCCGGCCCCGCGGCGCGGCCCGCCACGGCAGCGCGTCCGGATGCGACGGCCGACGCGGGAGCGGCCGCCGGAGCACGGATCGTCGGCATCGTGCAGGCCCGGATGGGCTCGTCCCGGCTGCCCGGCAAGGTGCTGCGCCCGCTCGCCGGACGGTCCGTGCTCGGCCGCGTCGTCCGCACCGCCCGCGACAGCGGCGTCCTGGCCGACCTGGTGGTCGCCACGAGCACCGACACCGTCGACGACGCGGTGGTCGACGAGTGCCGCCGGCTCGACGTGCCGTGCCATCGCGGCCCCGTCGACGACGTGCTGGCCCGGTTCGTGGGCGCGCTCGCCGCCCACCCGGGCGACGCGGTCATGCGGTTCACCGCCGACTGCCCGCTGCTCGACCCGGAGATCATCACGCTGGTGGCCTCGGTGTACCGGGCCGTACCCGGGTTGGACTACGCGAGCACGTCGATCGCGCGCACCCTGCCCCGAGGGCTGGACGTCGAGATCATCCGCGCGGACGCCCTGCGTACCCTGGACCGGCTCGCCACCGGCCACCACCGGGTGCACGTGACCTCGTACGCGTACACCCATCCGGAGCTGTTCCGGGTGCTCGGGGTGACCCTCGCCCCGGACCGTTCGGCGCTGCGGCTGACCCTCGACACCGAGCAGGACTGGGCGCTGGTGAGCGCGGTCGCCGACCACTTCGGCGACGTCAGCGTGCCACTGGCCAAGCTCGCCGACTGGCTCGACGGGCAACCCCGGCTGCGCGCGCTCAACGCCGACGTACGCCAGAAGCGGCTGGAGGAGTCCTGAGCACGCTACGGGTCGGGCTGCGCTGCGACGCCGGGCCGCGGCGCGGCGTCGGGCACCTCGTCCGCTGCCTGGCCCTCGCCGAGGAGTTCCTGGCCCGAGGCGCCCACGTCGCGGTGTTCGGCACGGTCGAGGGCGTCGGTTGGGCGAGCGCCGAGCTGGCCGAGCGCGGCATCGAGCTGCACCCCGGTCCCGAGTCACCGGGCGAGCTGGTCGAGGCGGCCCGACGACACGACCTCGACGTGGTGGTCCTCGACTCGTACGAACTGGACCCGGCCGCCGCCGGCGCCCTGCGCGCTGCCGGCATCCTCACCCTCGCCGTCATCGACGGGGACAGCCGGGGGCAGGACGCCGACCTCTACCTCGACCAGAACTTCGGGGCGCGGCTTCCGGAGCTGCCCGGACGGCTGCTCGCCGGCAGCGGGTACGCCCTGCTGCGCGACTCGGTCGTGACCGCCCGCCCGGCGACGCCCCGGCCCGCCACGACGGTCGGCCGGCCACGGGTGCTGGCCTTCTTCGGTGGCACCGACGCGGTCGGCGCGGCACCGGCGCTGACCCGGGTACTGCTGGCCACCGGCCACCCGATGGACCTCACGGTCGTCGTCGGGCGACCCGAGATCGAGGCCGAGCTGGAGACGATCACCCCCGGGCGGGGGCAGGTCGTCCGTCCCGTCCCGCCCACCGGCGCACTGCCCGCCCTGATCACCGAGGCGGACCTCGTGGTCAGCGCCGCCGGCACCTCCACCTGGGAACTGTGCTGCCTCGGCGCGCCCGCTGCGCTGGTCTGCGTGGTCGACAACCAGCGCGAGTCGTACTCCCGGGTGGTGCGCCACGGCCTGGCCGCCGGCCTCGGCGAACTGCCGGAACTGACCGCCGCCGGGCTGCCCGGGCGGACCGCCCGCGCGACGGCGGCGCGAACGCTCAACGGGCTGCTCAGCTCGCCGCGACGCCGGGCGGCGCTGGCCGCCCGAGCCTGGGCCGCCGTGGACGGCCAGGGCCGCGCCCGCGTCGTGGACGCCGTGCTGGAATCCGTAACCCCAACCCCAACCCCCGCCACCCCCTGACCCGCCCCCGGCCGATCTTGCACTTGCTGTCGCGACACAAGGGGCGTCTGCTCTTATATCGGCAACAGAAACTGCAAGATCGGCGCGGGGTGGGGGCGCTGCGGGCGTTGCGGAGCGGCACTCGCACGGGTGTACTAATGGGCTGCTAGGGTGGGTTGCATGGAGGCCGCCTACCAGCCGTCGATGCTCGATCTGACCGACGCGGGGCCGACTCTGGGGCCACTGCCCGGCGAGATCCGGCGGCACGATCTCACCCGGGGCGCCTGGGTCGACCACCTCCCCGGCTGGGTACGCGGCTCCGACGCGGTCCTCGACACCCTGCTCACCGAGGTGCCGTGGCGGGCGGAGCGCCGGACCATGTACGACAGCGAGGTCGACGTGCCCCGCCTGCTCTGCTGGTACGACGGCGACCGGCAACTGCCGCACCCCGTGCTCACGGCCGCGCGCACGGCCCTGACCCGGCACTACGCACCCGAGCTGGGCGAACCTTTCGTCACCGCCGGCATGTGCCTCTACCGCTCCGGCCGCGACAGCGTCGCCTGGCACGGCGACACCATCGGCCGATCCGCGCACACGGACACCATCGTCGCGATCGTCTCGTTCGGCTCACCTCGACCGCTGCTGCTACGCCCGCGCGGCGGCGGCGACAGCCTGCGCTTCCCCGTGGGACACGGCGACCTGATCGTCATGGGCGGCTCCTGCCAGCGCACCTGGGAACACGCCATCCCCAAGACCACTCGCCCAGTAGGCCCCAGGGTGAGCGTCCAGTTCCGCCCCATCAACGTCGCCTAACCCCCAACCCCCACCCCCAACCCCCACCCACCCACCCCGGTGATCAAGAGGTTTGCGTCACGACACGCCGGGAGCGGTGACGCAAACCTCTTGATCACCAAGGAGGCAGGGGAGCCCGGAGGGGGATCCGGGGGCGGGGGTTAGTCGCGTTCGATTAGGTGGCCTACTACCGTTGGGCCGAGCATCACGGCGAAGCCGCTGCCGTCGCGGCGGGGGTCGGCCGCCGGCAGTTCGACCGGCTCGCCGGTGGCGGTCGCGCCGACCGGGCGCGGCCCGACCCAGGCCACGGCGACGTCCGTCTCACCCTTGAGGAAGCGGTGGGCACGCACGCCGCCGGTCGCCCGGCCCTTCGCCGGGTACGCCTGGAACGGCGTGACCTTGACCGTCGCTCCGGTGGAGGTGACCACCATCGGCTCGCCGTGACCCGGATCGTCGGTGCGTACCGCGCCGAAGAAGACCACGCGCGCCCCGGCCGGCAGGTTGATGCCGGACATGCCACCGCCCTTGAGGCCCTGCGGGCGGACCAGTCCGGCCGCGAAGCGCAGCAACGACGCCTCCGAGGTCACGAACGTCAGCGTCTCGGTGTCGCTGGTCAGCCAGGTCGCCCCGACCACCTCGTCACCGTCCCGCAGGCCGATCACCTCGAACTCGTCGGAACGCACCGGCCACTCCGGGGCGCAGATCTTGACCACGCCCTGCCGGGTGCCCAGCGCCAGCCCGGGTGAGCCGTCGGCAGCGCCGCCGAGCGGGGCCAGACCGACGACGGTCTCCCCCGCCTCCAGCGGCACCAGCTCGGCCGCGGACATGCCGCCGCGCAGCGACACCGTGCCGGCCTGCTCGGGCAGCACCGGCAGCGGCAGTACGTCGATCTTGAAGGCGCGACCCGCGCTCGTGACCAGCAGCACCCGGCCACGGGCCGTGGAGTGCACGATGGCGCGTACCGTGTCGTGCTTGACCCGGCCGTTGCGCCGACGCCCCTCGGCGCTCTCCTCCGACTCGGCCGCGGTCCGGGCGACCAGCCCGGTCGCCGAGAGGATCACCTGGCACGGGTCGTCCGCTACCTCCAGCGGGCCGGCCGGCACGGACGCCGCCAGCACCTCCTTCAGGTCACCGTCGACGAGCGTCGTACGTCGTTCGGTGCCGAACTGCTTGACCACGGCCGCCAACTCGTCGGAGACCAGCTTCTTGAGCACCCGCTCGTCGTCGAGGATCGTGGACAGCTCGGCGATCTCGGAGCGCAGCCGCTCCTGCTCGGCCTCCAGCTCGATCCGGTCGAATTTCGTGAGCCGACGCAGCGGCGTGTCCAGGATGTAGGTGGCCTGGATGTCAGAGAGGCCGAACTGGCTCATCAGCCCGTCCTTGGCCGCCTGCGCGTCGTCGCTGCCACGGATCAGACGGACCACCCGGTCGATGTCGAGCAGCGCGATCAGCAGACCGTCGACCAGGTGGAGGCGCTCCTCGCGCTTGCGGCGACGGTAGGAGCTGCGCCGGGTGACGACCTCGTACCGGTGGGCGAGGAAGACCTCCAACAGGGCCTTCAATCCGAGGGTACGGGGCTGGCCGTCGACCAGCACGAGGTTGTTGACGCCGAAGGACTGCTCCAACGGGGTCAACCGGTACAGGTCGGCGAGGAGCGCCTGCGGGTTGACGCCCACCTTGCACTCGACCACGAGGCGGGTGCCGCTCTCCCGGTCGGTGAGGTCCTTGACGTCCGCGATGCCGGTCAGCCGCTTGGTCTTGGTGACCTCGTTGGTGATCGCCGCGATGACCTTCTCCGCGCCGACGCCGTAGGGCAGCTCGACCACGGTGATGGCCTGGCGGCCCCGGCTGCCCTCGATCGGGCCGATCTCCACCTTGCCGCGCATCCGCACCACGCCGCGCCCGGTCTCGTACGCCCGGCGCACCTCGTCGAGGCCGAGCAGCACGCCACCGCTGGGCAGGTCGGGCCCGGGGACGAACTCCATCAGCTTGTCCAGGGTGGCGTCCGGGTGGTTGATCAGCCAACGGGCCGCCGAGACGACCTCGGCGAGGTTGTGCGGGATCATGTTGGTGGCCATCCCGACCGCGATCCCGGACGCGCCGTTGACCAGCAGGTTGGGAAAGGCCGCCGGGAGTACGGTCGGCTGCGTCAACGATCCGTCGTAGTTGGGCTCGACGTCGACCGTGTCCTCGCCCAGCTCACCGACGAGCAGCATCGCCTCGCGGGACATCCGCGCTTCGGTGTAACGGCTCGCAGCCGGGCCGTCGTCTGGAGATCCAAAATTACCGTGCCCGTCGATCAGCGGCACGTTGAGCGAGAAGTCCTGCGCGAGGCGGACCATCGCGTCGTAGATCGCCGTGTCGCCGTGCGGATGGTACTTACCCATGCAGTTGTGGACCACGTAGCCCTCGGCGACGAAGGCGTGGTCGTCACTGCCCACCTGGATGTCGTACGTCACGTCGGGCGACACCGCTTCGACCGAGGTGACCCGCAGAAACGCGCTACCGACCAGCGCGTCCAGCCGGGCAGCGAGCGGCGAGTCGAGCCGGTGGAGTTTCTGGATCCAGCCGTCCCGGACCGCCCGCTCCAACTGGAACGACCGCTCGGCAAGCGGAATGCCGTTGCGGTCCTTGCCGTACCGCACCTTCGGTCCACCGCTCGGCGAGAGCGAGGCGCGAAACGCCTGTCCGGCCTGATCGCGGAACCAGCCGCCACCCTGGTGCGCTGCCGTGAATTCCGCCATCACCGGGCCGTATGGCAACCGGTCATCGCCCTGCTTGCCGCTGTACTGGTAGTCGATGTTGGCAACTCGTTGCAGGCCATCCTGCTTGTAGCCAATTCGGACCCATGGCAGCAGCATCCGAGCGAGGACGGCGGCGTCTCGCCCAGATATGGAAAGGCCGTGGAGCGGGTGTCCATCAGAACGATGACCGCTGGTCCAGTAGTGCCCGTGCAGCCCCAGATCGGCGAGCATGGCGTAGATCTGCCGTACCAGTAGTTTGCTGGTGCTGACGAAGACCATCTCTCGGAAACGCTTGCGGACGTAACCGTCGCCATCGAAGAAGCCGGCAAGAAACGGCACCCACGCTGACCGGCTACTGACGATGTCGCGCGGTACGTGCTTGTTGCGGCTGAGCGGCTCGGTGGCCTCCAACAGCCCTTCGTGGCGGCTGAACGTCAGGATGTGCTGATCACGGTGACCGGGATTCGCAGCCTCACGCTTTCCTCGGGAGACGTTCACCCCACTGGCGATAGCCCAGCCGTGTGCGACATCGAGCGGTTCGATGTCGCACATGTGGATCCGGACCCGGCCGTCCGCTGCGCGGTTCCGATCGGCCGGGAAGCCCTCGGCTACCAGTAGCCCGCGCACGTAGTCGTAGACATCGCCAGGGTGTGTCGACACCTCATGGCGGCGGCTGCCGTAGGAAAGCGCAAGGCGACCCGCAAGATCCCGGGCTTCAACCCACTGCACCGAGAGATCTTCTGCGACCACTCGGAAGCGCTGGCCCGGAGTGACGAGCATCGTGTGCCCATTGCTCCAGGTGACGCGAACGAGGTCAGACGTCGGGTTTCGATAGACGGTGGTAACCGGGACCGACATGCCTTTGTCATCCAGCACAAGGTCACCGACCTCGATCTCCTCGATTGGCCGAAGGCCATCCGGCGTGGAGACCAGAGTGCCAGCGACGAAACAGTCGCCCACGATGCGGGCCGACTTCACGTGCCCTCGGTCGGGGCGGTAGCCCTGCTCGTACATGGACCAGAGGATCCGACGGTGCACGGGCTTGAGGCCGTCGCGGGCGTCCGGCAGGGCGCGGGAGTGGATGACCGAGAAGGCGTACTCCAGATAGGAGTCGGAGACCTCGGTGACCAGCGGATTGTCGAAGACCCGCGCGCCGGCCTGGTCGAACGAGGAGAGGTCGACCTTGTTTTCCTTGCGCCGTGCCATGACTCAGCTCTCCACTCGAATGAAACGTCGGCTCATGCGTCGATCGCTTCCCGGTCGACCCGGTCGGCGGAGTCGATCAGCCAGTTGCGGCGCGGCTCGACCTTCTCGCCCATCAGCAGTTCGAGGATGCGCTCGGCGGCGTCCACGTCGTCGAGGGTGATCCGGCGGACCGCCCGGGTGGCCGGGTTCATCGTGGTGTCCCACAACTCGTCGGCGTCCATCTCACCGAGGCCCTTGAAGCGCGGGATGGGCGTGACGATCTGCTTGCCGGCCTTCTCCAGCTTGCGGACCGTCGTCTCCATCTCGGCCTGGGTGTAGGTGTAGACGGTCTGCGGGTTCCGCCCCTTGGTGGTGACCTTGTGCAGGGGCGGCATCGCGGCGTAGAGCCGGCCGGCCTCGATCAACGGCCGCATGTAGCGGGCGAACAGGGTGATCAGCAGCGTACGGATGTGCGCGCCGTCCACGTCGGCGTCGGCCATGATCAGTACGCGGCCGTAGCGCAGCGCGGACAGGTCGAACGTCCGCCCCGAACCCGCACCGAGCACCTGGACGATCGCGGCGCACTCGGCATTGTCCAGAACCTGCTGGAGGTTGGCCTTCTGCACGTTGAGGATCTTGCCGCGGATCGGCAGCAATGCCTGATATTCCGACGAACGGGCCATTCTGCTCGTGCCGAGGGCGCTGTCCCCCTCCACGATGAACAGCTCGCTGCGGTCGATGCCGGTCGCGCGGCAGTCGACCAGCTTCGGCGGCATGGACGCGCCCTCCAGGGCGGTCTTGCGCCGGGCGGCGTCCTTCTGCTGCTTCTGGGTGAGCCGCACCCGTGCCGCGTCGACGATCTTCTGGAGGACGACGCGCGCCTCGGCCTTGGTGCGGCGGTCCTCCAGCCAGGACTTGACGTGCGCGTCCACCAGGCTCTGGATGACCTTGGTGATGCCGGTGGTGGACAGCTCGTCCTTGGTCTGGGAGGTGAACTGCGGCTCGGGGATCCGCACGTGCACCACGGCGGTCATCCCCTCCAGGACGTCGTCCAGGGTGGGCGGCTCCTCCTTGGCCTTGAGCAGGCCGCGGGTGTTGCGGACGGCGTCGGCGAGGGTGCGCACCAGGGCCCGTTCGAAGCCCTTGCGGTGGGTGCCGCCGTGGGCGTTGCGGATGGTGTTGGTGAAGCACTCGACGGTGCGCTCGTAGCCGGTGCCCCACCGGAACGCCACCTCGACCTCGGCGCGCCGCTGCACGTTGGACTGCATGACGCCGTTGGCGTCGGCGGCGTTCTCCCGGTACGTCCCCTCGCCGTTGACCAGCAGAATGCCGGAGACCGGGCGGTCACCGGCCGGGGCGAGGAACTCGACCATGTCGCTGAGCCCGTTGGGGTAGTGGAACCGCTCCTCGACGGGCGCCTCACCGGTCGCATCGCGCAGCAGGTACGTCACGCCCGGGACCAGGAACGCGGTGTTGCGCAGCTTCATCCGGACCGCGTCGACGTCCAGCGCCGCGCCGGTCTCGAAGTAGCGCGCGTCGTGCCACCAGCGGATGGAGGTGCCGGTGCGCTGGCCGCGCTTCATCGCCCCGGTCACCTGCAGGCCCGGACCGGCGGTGAAGGGCGCGTCCGGCCCGGCGCCGTCGAAGATCCCGGGTACGCCGTGCCGGAAGGACATCGAGTGCACCTTGCCGGCCCGGCGGACGGTGACGTCGAAACGACGGGACAGCGCGTTGACGGCGGAGGCGCCCACGCCGTGCAGGCCGCCGGAGGTCTTGTAGCCGGAGCCGCCGAACTTGCCACCCGCGTGCAGGCGGGTCAGCACCAACTCGACGCCGGAGATGCCGGACTTGGCGTGCACGTCGGTGGGGATGCCCCGGCCGTCGTCGTCGACCTGGACCGAGCCGTCGGGGTGCAGGATCACCTCGACGTGGCTGGCGTGACCGGCGACGCCCTCGTCGGTGGAGTTGTCGAGGATCTCGTTGACGAGGTGACCCACGCCACGGCTGTCGGTGGAACCGATGTACATGCCGGGACGCTTGCGAACGGCGTCCAGCCCCTCAAGGTGGGTGAGGTCATCGGCCCCGTACAGGGTGTCAGGCTCTGCGGTCAACTGGTCGTACTCCCCGGTCTCGGCGGTGTGGTGCGGCGTCCCAACTGTCGGTCGGCCGGCGCGCGCCGCAGCGAGCCTAGCCCGAGACTGAGACAACTCCCGGAGGACCTACGCGACCCGCCGTGCTCGACCCGACGAACGTGAGCCACCGAACAGCCGCACGGTGAGCAGGGGACCACGCAGAGATACCCACGTCGGTACGATTCCTCACTTGCGGGGACGACGGACGCGGGGAGGCGGTCGGGGTGGACGACACGACACGCGATGCCCTGCGGCGCTCAGTCGGTACGCGTGCCCGGCGTTGGCTGCTCGCGGGCACCCTCCTGGCGGGGCTGCTCACCGCCGTGGCGCTCGTCGCGACCGCGGCGCCCGCCGATCGGACGTTCGTCGACCTCTCGGGTGCGGTCCAGAGTCTGATGTCGGTGGCGACGCCACTGTTCGGCATCCTGCTCGTGCACGATCCGCGCCGGGAGTCCGCCGGTGTCGTCCCGACGGCGCTCGGAGTGCTGCTGCCGGCCGTCGTGATCGGGGTGGCCGGTGTGGTGATCTGCGCCGCGACGCTGGCGCTGGGCCCGGCCGACGGGCCGGCCGACCCGTGGCGGCACGCCGGCACGGTCGCGGTGGGCAGCGTGCTGGTGCAGGTGGTCGCCGGTCTGGTCGGCACCGGGCTCGGTCTGCTGCTGCGCTCGCGGGTGGTCGCGTTCCTCGCCACGATCGTCCTCCCGCTGGGCCTGTTCGGGCTGTTGGAGGCCGTCGGCGCGCTGCGTCCGGCGCAGCCGTGGCTCACCCCGTTCGGCAGTGTCCGCAACCTGCTCTCCGGGGAGATGAGCGTGTTGCGGTGGGCGCAGTGGCTCTGCGTACTCCTGATCTGGGGTGTTGGTCTGAACGCGCTCGGCGCGGCCGTGCGCGGCCGGCGTCACCCCTGACGTAGTCGACGGTCCGGCGTTCATCCCCCATCCACAGTGGGCGCACACCGCTGCGCCGACATCCACGTGTCGATCGTCGAAAGATTCTGTTACGGGCCATTGACGCCCGTTGCACAGGAGTGATCTGATCGCGCTCTCAGAGAATCTTTCATCTTTCGATGGATGGGGGCCCCATGCCCAGGTTCCGCCGTACCGCGCTCGCCGCGGCACTCACGATCGTCACAGCCGCGCTGTCGACCGCCATCGCGCTGCCCGCCCCCGCGACCGCCGCGCTGCCCACCGCCGCCGTGGCACTCGGCGACAGCTTCATCAGCGGGGAGGGCGCCGGCGCGTACACCCCGGTGGTCGACGCGAACGGGGTCACCCAGGGCTTCCCCGGCTGGACCGCCCCGAACAACAACGCGTTCTTCTGCCACCGGTCGGCCAACGCCTCGCTGAACCAGGCGAACCTGCCGGGCATCCAGAACCGGTTCAACCTGGCCTGCTCCGGCGGCCAGCCGCACGACATCGCGACCGCCTCCCAGGCCCGGACCAACGGTCGTACGGTCTCGGCGCAGCTCGACCAGCTCCGTGCCGTCGCGCAGACCCAGGACATCGACCTGGTACTGATCGGCCTCGGTTCCAACAACAGCTCGTTCACCTTCGGCAGCGTCGCGGAGACCTGCGCCAACCGGTTCATCGCCGACGCCTGGACCGGCTGGTGGGAGTTCTGGGCGTACCTGAACGGGCCGGTGGAGCAGAAGCCGTGCAGCGACGCCGACCTGGCCACCGCCGCGCAGCTCAGCGCCGCGACCGCGGAGACCACCGCCGCCGTACGGCAGATCCTGACCACCCTCGACCAGGTGGACGCGGACGGGCAGCACCGGGTGGTGTTCCAGGACTACACCAACCCGCTGCCTCTCGATCTCAACCCGGCGTTCTACGAGGAGGACGGCCGCGACGACACCCGGGACAAGTTCCGTGACCTCGGCGCCGAGCGGTACGCGGCCGGTTGCCCGATCCACCTGGCCAGCCTCGCCCCCGGGCACCGCTTCTCCCAGGGTCTCGGTGGCATCGTGAAGTCCACCCGGGACACCCTGGCCGCCGAGTTCCCCAACGACGACCTGGTCTACCTGAACGTGCAGCGGGCCTTCGACGGTGCGCGGCTGTGTGAGTCGACGTCCAGCCCGGCCGGCGCGCTGGCCACCCCGATCCGGTTGCAGGACGGCGCGACGGGCACCTTCGTGACCAGCCTCGCCGGTAAGGACAAGATCGCCATTCAACGGATCGCCAACACCTGCGTCAGCTACTTCCAGACGTGCCAGGAGTCGTGGCACCCCAACGCCACCGGACACCAGGTGCTCGGCCAGTGCCTCGCCGGCGCCGCCGTCACCGCCGCCCGCGCGGTGTCGTGTGTCCGCGCGAGCAACGGGGCGATCTCGGTCTCCTGACCGGTCTCGCCACCGGAGGCCCCGTCATCCGACGGGGCCTCCGTCGTGTCGACTCAGTCCTCCTGCTCCACCGGCGTCCGTTCGCCGTCGCGCTCCACCTCGATCGGCGCGTGGTCCTTGCGCGGCGCGACCTCGGCGGTGGTGCGGTGCGGATCGTTGTCCGGGTGCATGAGCACCGCGTCGGTCTTGGGGGTCTTCTCGCGGACCTCGTCCGGCTGCGACATGCCGTTCCCCTCTCCGTCGGCGTCCGCCTGACCTACCCACCGCCGCGCCGACGACTCCTCCCGAAGACGGTTCGGTCCCCCGAAGCCCGGATGTCCCCGTCGCGGGGGATCGACCGGCGGACGACGGGGTTAGCCGTCCGGGCGACGGGTAAGCCGCGTCGCCCGACACGGCGGAAGGGGATCACATGTCCGAACGACACACCGCACTGCGCTCGATGCACGATCTGGGTCTGGCGGCCTGGTTCGGCGGCTCCCTCATGGGTGCCTTCGGCGTCAACGGCGCGGCAGCGAAGATCAACGACTCGACCCAGCGGCTCCCGGTCGCCTCGGCCGGATGGTCCAAGTGGACACCGGTCAACGCGGCCGCGATCGGCGCGCACCTCGCCGGCGCGGTCGGCGAACTGGTCACCGAGAGCCCGCGGGTGGCGGCCCAGCGTGGAGTGGGCCGGGCCAGCGCCATCAAGACGGCGCTGACGATCGGCGCGCTGGCCGTCACCGGCTACAGCCGGTTCGTCGGTATGCGGTTGGAGAAGGCGGGCGGACCGCCGGTGAGCGGCGCCACCGAGCCCAACCACCAGACACCGGCCAGCGTCGCCTCCTCGCAGCGGCAGATGAAGCTGCTCCAGTGGGCGATCCCGGCGCTGACCGGATCGCTGGTCGTGGTCACCGCGTACATGGGTGAGCAGCAGAAGCCCGGTCAGGTGCTGCGGGGCATCATGAGCCGCGCCGGCGGGATGCGCAGCGCCCCGATGGGCCTGGCGAAGATCGGCATGAGCGTCGGCGGCAAGCGCCAGATGGCGATGGCCGGACGCTGAGCGTCGGGCCGGCCGGGGCCCCGCCGGACCGTCGACGGCGGGACGCCGGCCGGCCCTGCGCCGAACGGCACTTCGGGGTGGGCACGGGTCGCACCGGCACCGGCCCACCCCGCGCCCACGTCCGGTGCACAGGACCGGGAGGGGCAACCCGTCCGTCGACAGGCGGACCGACCGAAGAGGTGGCCATGACGGCACACGAGGGACGCGGCGGTGACCGGCTCGAACCGGAGGCGACCAACCCGTGGGGAACCAGCGACGGCTTCGACGCCGACGCGCCCTGGGGTGCGGGCGACGACTCCCCGATGGACGAGGGCAGCGAGGAGACGGCGGTGCCCGAGGGGCGGCGCGGTGAACGGCGGGCGGGCTTGCCGGACGGGCAGGGCGGCCCGGCCGGACGGCACGGCTTCGGCTCGGTCGAGCCCACCCGCACCACGATGGCGGGGCCGGGCGCGCCGCCCGATCCCGCGCCCAGCGGGCGGACGTTCCCCGACGAGGCGGAGGTCACCGAGCGGTCCCAGGACGCGCTGCGCAGCCGGGGTCGCCGCTCCTGAAACAGCGACCCCGTGCGTGTGCCCCGACGGCCGCCGGTCAGCCGGGCGACGCCGCGACGGCCGGACCGTCGGACGTCCGACGCGACCCGACGGGCACCGGTGTGTCGCCGAGCATCGTCTCGGCGAGCAGCTGCGCCAGCCGGGTCGCGTCCCGCTGGGCCTGCCCGGCGCAGCAGTTGTTGAACAGGACGTGTAGGTCGTCGACGTCCTCGGCCAATCCGGCCAGCCGTTCCGCCCAGGCGCGTAGCTCCTGCTCGGCGTACGCGTAGCGGAACTTGTCCTGCTTGTCGCCGTCGCGCCACGCGTCGCTGTGGCCGTGGAAACGGACGATCGCCGGCTCGGCCGTACGCGCCAGGATCGGCGGCACCGACGACGGGTGCCCCTGCGGCATGTCCACGCAGACCAGTGAGAGGTCGTGCGCGCGCAGCAGGTCCAGGGTCGCGGTCGTGGCCGCGCCGTCGAACCAGGACCCGTGCCGCAGCTCCACCGCCACGCGCCACGGCCGGCACCGCTGCGCCAGTTCCACGATGCGCCGTTCGGCGGCGGCGCCACGGGCCAGCCAGGGCGGGAACTGCAGGAGGACCGCGCCCAACTTGTCGGCGGCCGCGATCGGGGCCAGCGCCTCCCGGAAGCGGACCCACAGCTCCTCGTACGCCTGCTCGGGCAGGTCACGGCGGCGGACCCGGCCGGGGCCGGCGGCCGGCCGCAGGTCGCGCGGCAACGCGGCCACCGGCGTCGGATGCCCGGTGAAGAGGCTGAACGCCTTGACGTCGAAGGTGAAGTCGTCGGGCGTGGCGTCGACCCAGCCCTGTGTCGTCTCCGGGACCGGGACGGCGTAGTAGGAGGTGTCCACCTCGACCAGCGGGAACCGGCCCGCGTAGAAGGCCAGCCGGCCGGCCGGCGTGTTGGCCGAACGGGGATACCAGCCGGAGCGCAGCAGCGACTGGTCCGCCCAGGACGACGTGCCCACCTTGATGACACCCATGTCATTCAGTGGACAGTCCCGCACCCCGATCGGCAACCGCTGACGCCCGATGCCCTCGTCGTGTCCGACCGGGAAGTGTCGGTCCCCGGTCCTAGGCTGCGGGCTGACGGACTTCGAGGAGAGGGCGACACCATGACCAGCACCGCGCAGCTCACCGGGGAACGGGCCGACCTGTTGCAGACGCTGCGCCGGCACCGGGGCTTCCTCCTGCAGACCGTCGACGGTCTGACCGACGAGCAGGCCGCCACCCGCAGCACCGTGAGCGAGCTCTGCCCCGGCGGGCTGATCAAGCACGTCGCGAGCACCGAGGAGCGCTGGATGCTGTTCGCCGTGGGGGGCGCGGAGGAGATGCAGCGGGCCGAGATGGACTGGGTCGGCCAGTTCCAGATGGCACCGGGCGAGACCCTGGCCGGGCTGGTCGAGCGGTTCCAGGCGGTGGCCGCCCACACCGACGAGCTGATCGCCACCCTCGACCTGGACGCGGCGCACCCGCTACCGCAGGCGCCCTGGTTCGAGCCGGGCGCGAGTTGGACGGTGCGGCGGGTCCTGCTGCACCTGATCGCCGAGACGTCCCAGCACGCCGGGCACGCCGACATCCTCCGGGAGGCGATCGACGGGGCGAAGACCATGGGCTGACCCGTAATCCGGCGGTCACCGGCCCGCGTTCACGTCGTGTTCCTCGATCCTCCGCGCGAGCGGATGTGACATCGCCCGACAGGGCGGCGCTGAGGGACACGAGATGAACGCGGACCGGATGGACGGCGAGACCGCCGAGCTGCTGCTCGGCGGTCTTCCCGTCGACGAGTCGGCCGGCTCGCATCCGGTCGGGCTGCTGCTGACGGCGGCCCGCGCCGCTGCCCGGCCCGGCGAGCTGGCCGGTCTGGGCAGCGCCGTGCAGGGCTTCCGCCAGGTCCAGGCGCAACGCCACCCGTCTCCCCCGGCCCAGCGGAAGGCGCCCGCGCAGGAGGACACGACGGCTGCCGATCTCAGGACCGGAACGGGGACGTCCGGGGCCTGACCGGCTGGAAGGAGCGCTCGCCGGCGTACGCGTCGGTACGGCCCCAACGCCCGGGAACGCCGAGCAGGTCGACACGGCCGAATCCCGCCGGCAGAGCGGGCCTGACCAGCAGGTCCTCACCGGTCGGCCGCAGACCCAGCAGGGTGCCGAGCAACATCAGCAGAGCTCCCGAGGACCACGACTGCGGGCGCCCGGCCGAGGGCAACTGGACCGGATACTTCGTCAGACTCCGCTCGTAGCCGGCGATCAACTCGGGTACCGCCCCGCCCAGCGTCTGGGCCAGGTCGAAGATGCCGTTCGCGATCCGGGCCGCGTGGGCGTCGAACCGGTAGTGCCGCAGCCCGGCGGCGATCAGGGCGTTGTCCGACGGCCACACCGCCCCCAGGTGCGACCCCACCGGGTTGTACGGGCGCTGACCGGCGGCGTACGTCCGCACACCCCAGCCGTTGAAGAGCTGGGGCCCCAGGAGGTGCTCGGCGACCGCCTCGGCCCGATCGTCCGCGACGATCCCGCTCCACAGCAGGTGCCCGATGTTCGACGACAGGGCGTCGACCGGTTCGCCGTACGGGTCCAGCGCCAGCGCGTAGTACTCCCGGTGCGGCAGCCAGAAGTCCCGGTTGAACCGCTCCTTGAGCGCGGCGGCCTCCCGGTCGAGACGGTCGGCGTACTCCGGTTCGCCCCAGAACTCGCGGGCCAGCCGGGCGCCGCGCCGCTTCGCGTCGTACGCGTAACCCTGCAACTCGCAGGTGGCGCGGGGGAACTCGGGCAGCCGCCCCTGCGCGTCGATGATCGCGTCCGAGGAGTCCTTCCAGGACTGGTTGACCGCGCCGACGCGTTCGTTGCGGCGCTGGTAGCGCACGTAGCCGTCACCGGTCATGTCGCCGTACTCGTCGATCCAGTCCAGCGCCATCCGGGCCGGCTGGCGCAGCTCGCGGACGAGCTGGGCGTCACCGGACCAGCGCTCGTACTCGTCGATCAGCACGACGAACAACGGGGTGATGTCCGCGGCGGCGTAGTACACCGCGCTCGGTCGTTCGCCGAAGACGCTCGACTCGCCGTACCGGAGCTCGGAGACGATCTTGCCGGGCTCCTCCTCGCGTTCGTCGTCGAGGTGCCCGCCCTGCAACAGGGCCAGCATCCGCAGCGTGGCCGGCGTCAACTCCGGGGTGAACGCCAGCGTCTCCAGGCAGGTGATGATGCTGTCCCGCCCCAGGAAGGCCATCGACCACGGGAGGCCGGCGACCGGCACGCGCTCGGCGGTCGACAATGGCCGGTAGCGCAGCGCGGCCAGGTCGGCGAGGCTCCCCCGGTACATCTCCTCCAGGCCCCCGCGCTCGGCCACCAATTGCGGCGCACGGTCCAGCCAGGCCGCCAGGTCCTCCCGCATCCCGGTGCGGACGGCCCGCTGGTGCGCGTGGAGGCTGGCGCGCATGTCCTGGCCGCCCTCCCCGACGACGGTCAGGACGACGTGCAGGTCGGTCTCCCACCGCCCGTGCGGGGGGATGCGGATCCGGAACGTCATCCCGCCCTCGTCGACGTCGACCGCGGCGGTGCTGGTGACCGTCGTCTCGCGGACGAACCGCTGCCGCTCGTAGCGCAGGGTGAGCCGTCGGCGCGCGGAGTCGACGTCGACCCGTACGTCCCGCCGCCGCAGGTTCCCGATCTCGGTGATGTCGGCGAAGTCGCTGCCCATCTCCATCCGTAGGGTCAGCTCGGCGGGCTCCGGCGAGTGGTTCAGCACGGTGATCTTCTCGTGGAAGCACTCGTGGATCGAGCGGTGCCGGATGATCGACAGGTCGGCGTCGACGTAGTGGCTCGCGGCGCCGGGCACCAGGAAGAACCGGGTCTCGAAGTACGTCATGTCGTCCCGGGAGAGGGCGTTGATCCGCTCGCCGTCGACCGTCAGCACCCAGTGCGAGAGGAAGCGCGTGTCGAACGCGAAGAGCCCGACGGGCGCCTGTGGATCCACCTCGACGTCACCCTGTGCGTCGCTGATAGCGAACACGTTGCCGGCGAGGACGTGCACGAGCTCCTGTTTCATGGCCGGCCGTCCGGCCCGCCGGTCGCCGCCCGCCCGGCCGGCGCGCTCCGCCGGGCCAACGCGGCCCGCCCCAGCTCACGCGGGTGCCGGGCGCCCCGCGGCCCTGGCAGGACACGCCGCAGCACCAGCAGCAGCCGCATGTCGCCCCGCAGGGTCAGCTGGTTGCGCAGCAGCGCCGTGCCCGGGGGCAGGCCACCGTTGACCAACTCGTCGAAGACCGCACGGGGCGCGCGGACGACCAGGTCCGCGTCGTCGGCCGAGCGGCTGACCCGGATGTGCTGGTCCGCCACGGTCAGGTACCAGTGCTCGGTGTACCCGTCGTCGCGCAGGTCCAGCCGGAGCGTCCCGGCCATCGTCTCGGGCAGGGCGAAAGGCCGGCCCGTGTCCAGGTGCTCCAGGTAGCTCGTCGCCGTCATGCCCATCACATCCCCTCCCGCATCCCCGCAGAGTCCCTCCCGCCAGGGTGAGCGGGCCTCACCCGGATCGGGTGAACCCGCGAACTCCGCCCCCCGCCCGCGCGCCCGCGCGCCCGCGCCCGCGCCCGCGCCCGCGCCCGCGCCCGCGCCCGCGATCTTGCACTTTCGGTGGTGACATATCGGTCGAGAGAACACGAATCGACAGCAGAAACCGCAAGATCGCGAGAGGACTCGGGGTCGGGGGCCGGGTTTGTTTGATGCCCGGTGCAGTGGGGAGGCACCGACGCCAGGACGGCGACGGGAGGGGTCGACATGCGGGCGCTGCGGCTGCGGGAGTGGCGGTCGACACCGGAGCTGGTCGAGGTCGCCGAACCGACGCCCGGCCCGGGTCAGGTGGTGGTACGGATCGGCGGCGCGGGCGCCTGCCACTCGGATCTGCACCTGATGGACGAGTTCGAGCCAGGCGCGATGCCGTGGAATCCGCCGTTCACCCTCGGACACGAGAACGCCGGCTGGGTACACACGCTCGGCGCCGGGGTGTCCGGGTTGACGGTGGGGCAGCCCGTGGCCGTGTTCGGCTCGTGGGGGTGCGGCACCTGCGCCCGGTGCCGCGTCGGCATCGACCCGTACTGCGAGGACCCGGCCGGCGCGCCGGTGCCGAGCGGAGGTGGCGGGCTGGGCCTGGACGGCGGGATGGCCGAGTACCAGTTGGTCCCCGACGCGCGGCATCTCGTGCCGCTGCCGGACGGGCTCGACCCGGTGCACGCCGCCCCGTTGACCGACGCGGGTCTCACCCCGTACCACGCCATCCGGCGGTCCTGGTCGAAACTGCCGCCGGGCAGCACCGCCGTCGTGATCGGCGTCGGCGGACTGGGACACGTCGGCGTGCAGATCCTCAAGGCGACGACGGCCGCCCGGGTCGTCGCCGTGGACACCCGTACCGAGGCGCTGGACCTGGCGCGGGAGTGCGGCGCCGACCACACGGTGACGCCGGGGCCCGAGGCCACCGAGGACATCCGGCGGGCCACCGGCGGGCGGGGCGCCGACGTGGTGTTGGACTTCGTCGGCAGCGACGCCACCCTGACGCTCGGCGCGGCGGTGGCCCGTACCGTCGGTGACCTGACGATCGTGGGCATCGGCGGCGGCACCCTGGGAGTCTCGTTCTTCTCCGTGCCGTACGAGGTGAGCATCGCGACCACCTACTGGGGGAGCCGGCCCGAGTTGGTGGAGGTGCTGGACCTCGGCGCGCGGGGCCTGGTCCGTCCGAAGGTCACCACGTTCGCGTTGGAGGACGCCCTCGACGCGTACCGGCAGATGCGCGACGGGACGCTCGAAGGCCGAGCGGTGATCGTGCCGTGAGCCCGGCGGACGCCGTGGGTCAGCCGCGCTCGAGCAGGCCCCGGACGTAGGCGGCCTGGCCGGCATGCTGCGCGTCGTCGTCGGCGATGCTGACCAGCCGCACGCCGAGGCTGACCGGCGGGTCCCACGACTCGTCGACGATGCGGTCCAGGTCCGCCGGGCGCAACCCGGCGAGAAACGATCGGGTACGCGCCGAGACGGCGCCGAAGTAGTCGATGAGCGCCTGCGCGCTCTCCGGCCGTACCCCCGCGACCTGGGCGGGCGTGTGACCGTAGCCGGTGTCGTGCGGGTCCGCGACCAGGCCGAACCGCCCGGCCCAGTCGCCACCGGTCCAGATCTGCTCGGCGTCGAGCAGGTCGGCGACGTGGTGGTCCTGAACGCGGGTCAGGTGCCAGACGAGCCAGCCGATCGAGTTGGCCCCCTCGGCGGGCGCCCAGCGCAGCTGCTCCGGCGTGAGGCCGTCGACCGCCGTGCGGACGAGGTCGGGCAGCCGGTCGTACGTCTCGGTCAGCAGGTCACTCACGTCCACGGGTACGCCTCCTGGTCGGTCTTGGATCACCGTACCGCCGGCCACCGACGGCCGAACCTCGGCCGCTACCGTGATCACGTGGTCGCCGCGCTGGAGCTGTATCTGGACCCGGACGCCACGCGGCGGATCCGGGTGCTGTGGGACGCCCTGGAGGCCGAGGGTGTGCAGAGCATGCGCTCGCTGCTCCAGCAGCGCCACCGCCCGCACGTGTCCCTCGCGGTGGCGCCCCGTTTCGACCCCGAGCAGGTCGCCGAGGCGCTGGGCGGAACGGTCGTGGCGGCCCCGCTGCGCCTCGACTTCCAGCACGCCGGGCAGTTCGTCGGCCGGGTGCTGTGGCTCGGTCCGACGCCGACGGCGGAGCTGCTGGCGCATCACCGGCTGGTGCACGACCGGCTCGCCGCCGCCGGCATCGGACTGGTCGAGCACTACCAGCCGGGGCGCTGGGTGCCGCACTGCACGCTGTCCATGCGGGTGCCGAACACGCTGATGGCCGCCGCGGTGCGCCGCTGTCTGGAGGTGCTGCCGCTGACGGCGACAGTGGTCGGCGCGGCGCTCACCGACCACGCCCGCGACATCGCCCACCCGCTGCGTTGAGCGGGTCCGACCGCCGGGCGAGTTGTCCGGTTTGGCGGGCCTGAGTCGGGAAACCGAAAACAGGGGGTGCGGACGCGGCCCATCGTGGGATGGTTCGACGTGGATGCCGTACCGGTGGCGACCCGCGTGCGCGGGCCGCCCGGCCGGGCGCGCGGGGCACACCGCGTCGCCCGCGACGGCTTCGACGAGGAGAGGCAGGGCCCATGCAGGCTCAGCGCAGGCCACCGCGGAGCGAGCGGAGCCAGACCAAGCACGACCGCACCGGCGGTGGCATGACCGGTGCCGCCACCCCGCTGACCATCTGGGCCGCCGCCGTGCTGCTCGGTCGCATCGGCGCCGGCGACGACGACCTCGAGGACGAGCGGCACATCCTGCGCGGCATCGAGTGAGCGTCGTTCACAGCCAGCCGCGGCGCTTGAAGACCAGGTAGAGGGTGCCGCAGACCAGCACCATGAGCAGGAGCGCGAACAGGTAGCCGAAGCGCCAGTTCAACTCGGGCATGTGCACGAAGTTCATCCCGTACACCGTGCCGATCAGGGTGGGGGCGAACAGGATCGCGGCCCACGAGGAGACCTTCTTCAGCTCCTCGTTCTGCGCGTAGCTGGCCGCCGTGAGGCTGCGCATCTCCTCGTTCTGCTGCTGCGACACCAGGGTGGCGTTGACGGTGAGGATGTTCTGCAGCAGGTGCCGGAACCCGTCCACCCGCTCCACCACCTGGGTGAGGTGGTCGATGACGTCACGCAGGTAGCGGCGCAGCTCCTCGTCGGTGCCGTAGCTGCCGGCGCCGGCCGCCAGGGAGTCGAGCATGCCCAGCAGTGGGCGGGCGGCCCGTTGAAACTCGATGACCTCCCGGCTGAGCCCGTAGATGCGCCGGCTGGCGTTCGGGTCACCGCCGAACACCTGGGTCTCGATCTCGTCGATGTCGTTCTCCAACCCGGCGACCACCGGCGCGTACCCGTCGACGACCTGGTCCAGGATCGCGTACAGCACCGCCTCGGGACCCCGGGCGAGCATCGGCGCGTCGGCCTCCATGCGACGTCGTACCGCGGCCAGGTCGGGCGCCTCCCCGTGCCGGACGGTGACCACGAAACCGGGCCCGATGAACAGGTGCAGCTCGGAGAACTCCACCTCCTCCCGCAGGTCGTCGTAGCGGGCGGCGCGCAGCACCACGAACAGGGTGTGCCCGTACCGTTCCAGCTTGGGCCGCTGGTGGGCGTTGATCGCGTCCTCCACCGCCAGGTCGTGCAGACGGAACTCGCGCGCCAGCGAGGAGATCTGGTCGATGTCGGGCCGGTACAACCCGATCCAGGCCATCGCGTGCTCCTGCGTCTGCAGGCAGGCGTACGTCTCGGCGAGACCGGCCGGTGAGGCGAACCGGTGTCCCCGGATGTAGACGGCGCTGTCCACCAGACGGCCGGCGGACGGGCTCCCCGGCTGCGCGGGCGGGACGGCGCCGACCCGGGCCTCGTGCTCGTCGAGCTGGCGGCCGAAGCCGTCGCCCCGGCGGAAGCGGCGGCCACCAACCACGAGCCCGCTCCCCTCCCGGCGCTGCCCGGCCCGGGGTTCGGGACGGGAGCGCTGCTTCCCCGGTGCTTCCGACCCGAAACCCGAGGCCCGGGGCCGGTGCTCCGGACGAACGGTTTCCGCACACCGCCGGACGGATGTCGACCACACGGCGGATACTCGCGGTGACCATGGGCGGGACGGGGGTGACGCCGGTGGAGGTGGACAGGCGTGCCGGCCGGCGGACCGACCGGGTTCGGCGCTGGCTGCTCGCCGACGAGTCGCAGCAGCCCGTGCCGCAGGGCCCGGGCGGCCGCCCACCCGAGCAGCGGCACCACCCGTGGTGGAAGGTGATGTGCCTGACCGGCGTCGACTACTTCTCGACGCTGGGCTACCAGCCGGGGATCGCGGCTCTGGCCGCCGGGGCGCTCTCCCCGGTGGCGACCCTGGTGCTGGTGCTGGTCACACTGCTGGGCGCGCTGCCCGTCTACCGACGGGTGGCGGTGGAGAGCCCGCACGGCGAGGGCTCGATCGCGATGCTCGTACGACTGCTCAGCTACTGGCCGGGCAAGCTGTTCGTGCTGGTGCTGCTGGGTTTCGCGGCCACCGACTTCATCATCACCATCACCCTGTCCGCGGCCGACGCGACCGCCCACCTCGACGAGAACCCGTTCCTGCCCAGCGGCCTCAAGGGTCACGAGGTCGCCGTCACGCTGCTGCTGGTGGCGCTGCTCGGCGCGGTGTTCCTCAAGGGATTCGGCGAGGCCATCGGGATCGCCGTCGCCCTGGTCGCGGTCTACCTGACGCTGAACGCGGTGGTGATCGCCGACGCGCTGTGGCGGGTGGTGAGTCACCCCAGCGCGGTCGGGGACTGGACGACCGCCCTGACCACCGGACACGGGGATCCCCTGATGGTCGTCGCGCTGTCCCTGCTCGTGTTCCCGAAGCTGGCGCTGGGCCTGTCCGGTTTCGAGACCGGGGTGGCGGTGATGCCGCACATCCGTGGAGACCGCAAGGACTCGGAGGACCGGCCGCTGGGCCGCATCCGGGGCGCGCGGCGGCTACTCACCACCGCCGCCGCGACGATGAGCGTCTTCCTGATCACGAGCAGCGTGACCACCACCGTGCTGATCCCGCCCGAGGCCTTCCAGCCGGGCGGGGCCGCCAACGGCCGGGCCCTGGCCTACCTGGCCCACCAGCACCTCGGCGGAGTGTTCGGCACCGTCTACGACCTCTCCACCATCGCGATCCTCTGGTTCGCCGGGGCGTCCGCGATGGCCGGGCTGCTCAACCTCGTACCCCGGTATCTGCCCCGCTACGGCATGGCGCCGACGTGGGCCCGCGCGGTCCGGCCGCTGGTCCTGGTCTTCACCGGCGTGGCGTTCCTGATCACGATCATTTTCTCCGCCAGCGTCGACGCGCAGGGCGGCGCGTACGCCACCGGGGTCCTGGTGTTGATCACCTCGGCGGCGACGGCCGTGACGCTCGCGGCGCGGCGACGGCGTCAGCGCGGTCGCACGGTCGCGTTCGGGATCATCGCGGTGGTGTTCGTCTACACCACCGTGGCGAACGTGGTGGAACGACCCGACGGTGTGAAGATCGCCGCCTGTTTCATCGGCGCGATGATCCTGGTGTCGGCGCTGTCGCGGGTGATGCGGGCGTTCGAGCTGCGGGTCGACCACGTGCAGCTCGACGAGCTGGCGAGCGCGATGATCGACGAGCGGTCCGGACGCCGCATCCGACTGGTCGCACACGAGCCGGAGCGCCGCGACCTCGCGGAGTACCGCGACAAGCTGGCCCAGACCATGGCGGACAACGACTTCCCCGACGACAGCGACGTGATCTTCGTCGAGGTCCGGGTCACCGATCCGTCGGACTTCGAGACGGGGTTGCTGGTACGCGGCAGCGTGGCGCACGACCGTTTCCCGGTGCTCAGCCTGGCCAGCTCCTCGGTGCCCAACGCGCTGGCGGCGCTGCTGCTGGAGATCCGCGACCGCAGCACGCGCCGCCCCCACATCTACTTCGAGTGGACCGAGGGCGGCCCGGCCCGCAACGTGCTGCGTTACCTGGCGTTCGGGCAGGGCGAGATCGCCTCGGTGACCCGGGAGATCCTGCGCCGTCAGGAGCCGGACCAGACGCGTCGACCCCACGTGCACGCCGGTTGACCGGCTCGTCGAGCGCGGGCCGGTGCCGGTGCCGGTGCCGGTGCCGGTGCCGGTGCCGGTGAGCGTGGTCATATCGGCTGGACGACCGACCGGTTCCTGCTGCTAACCTCGGCGCAGGTCATGAGCGCCAGCGCGAAGCCCCGGCTCGCTGGCCGGCAACCCTCCTCCGCGGTGGGGTGCCCCGGGTGAAGACCAGGCACCGGCGGGACGTCGGTGCAAGCGTGGCCTGGCACCCAGGTCAGCACCAAGACCCGGGAGACCGCATGCACATCCTCAGCCCCACGCCACCGGCCAGCCGGCGTACGCCGGCCCTGACCCGGCGTCGCCACGTGGACCTGATGCGAATGCGCAGCGCGGCGTGTACCGCCGCCTAAAGCGCTAATCCCGCCCCCTCCCCGCCCCACCCTCTCGACCCTTCTTCGTGTCGATCATGAAGTTGTTGCCCGCCTGACCGGCGTGTCGTGGCAACAACTTCATGATCGACGGGGTCGACGCATCCCTTTGGAGTTCAGTTATGCGTATTTTTTCGCGTTTTGTTGTTGCTGGGGTTTCCCTGTTGACCGTTGGTGTTCTTGGTGCGTGCGGCGCTGGCGGGGGTGACTCTTCGGGGGGTGGCGGCGGGAACCCGTACGGCCTGGCGCAGCCGGGTGTGCTGCGGGCCGGCACGCTGACCGACGCCCCGCCCAACGTGTACCTCAAGGACGGCAAGTTCACCGGCTTCGACAACGACCTGCTGACCGCCGTGGCCGGCAAGCTCGGCCTGAGGGTGGAGTACGTCGGCACCGACTTCTCCGCGCTGCTGTCCCAGGTCAACAACCACAAGTTCGACGTCGGCAGCTCCTCGATCACCATCACCGAGGCGCGCAAGAAGACCGTCGACTTCGGCAACGGATACGACTTCGGCTACTTCGGGCTGGACGTGCCGGCCGGCTCGCCGATCAAGGGATTCGACCAGCTCACCGGTAAGCGGGTCGTGGTGGTGCAGGGCACCGTCCAGGACGACTACGCCACCGGCAAGCAGCTCGACCCGGTCCGCGTGCCGGACTACAACGGCGCGATCAACCAGCTCAAGGCGGGCACGGCCGACGCCTGGATCGCACCGGCCGAGATCGGCGAGAAGTCCGCCGCCGACAGCAACGGCAAGATCACCGTGGCGGCCAAGCAGCTCAGCCCGGCGCCGACCGCGTACGCCGTCGCCAAGGGCAGCGACAAGCTGCGCGAGGCGCTGAACAAGGCCCTCGACGAGGTCATCGCCGACGGCACCTGGAGCCGGTTGCAGGCGCAGTACTACCCGGGCCGGCCGATCCCGGCGGACTTCGAGCCGGGCAGCGGCAAGGCGGCAGCCCCGGCCACGCCGTCCGGGTCGGCGCAACCGTCCGCGTCCGCGTCGGCCGCGTCCTGAGCTGGTGACGAGCGAGCAGGGGCGGTAGGAGAGGCGAACGATGGATCCGTTGAGCACCCTCTGGGAGACGTTCTTCGACGTCGACGCGATGCGCGAGGCGCTGCCCGAGATGCTGACCGTCGGGCTGCCCAACACGCTGATCCTGGCGGTCTCCGCCGCCCTGCTCGGCACGGTGCTGGGTCTGCTGCTGGCCGTGGCCGGCATCTCCCGCAGTCGGTGGCTACGCTGGCCGGCGCGCGTCTACACCGACGTGTTCCGGGGGCTGCCGGCCGCGGCCACGATCCTGCTGATCGGCGTCGGGTTGGCGCCGCTGGGCATGCGGGTGTGGGGGCCGGACCCGTACCCGCTGGGCATCCTCGCGCTGTCGCTGATCGCCGCCGCGTACATCGGGGAGATCTTCCGCTCCGGCATCCAATCGGTGGAGGCCGCCCAACTGGAGGGCGCCCGCGCGCTGGGTTTCTCCTGGACCGACGCGATGCGGCTGGTGATCATCCCGCAGGGCATCCGGCGGGTGCTGCCCGCCTGGGTCAACCAGCTCATCGCGCTGATCAAGGACTCCAGCCTGGTGTACTTCCTCGGCCTGGTGGCCAGCCAGCGGGAGTTGTTCCGGATCGGGCAGGACTACGCGGCCACCACCGGGAACGAGTCCGCGCTGCTGCTGGCGGGCCTGTTCTACCTGGCGTTGACCGTTCCGCTGACTCACCTCGTCAACTGGATCGACCGGCGGCTGCGCCAGGGTCGCCCGGCCACCGCCCCGGACGACGAGGACGACGACACGGCGCTGCTCGCCACGACGCAGGGAGACCGGCGATGACCACCACCTCGGTGAGCGTGCAGGCGCGCGACGTCCACCTGGCCTTCGGGCCCAACCGCGTGCTGCGCGGCGTCGACCTGACCGTGCCCCGCGGCGCGACGGCCTGCGTGATCGGACCGTCCGGTTCGGGCAAGTCCACCCTGCTGCGTACGCTCAACCGCCTCATCGAACCCGACCGCGGCGACGTGCTGCTGGACGGACGCAGCGTGCTGCGGGACGACCCGGACGCGCTACGTCAGCGGGTCGGCATGGTGTTCCAGCAGTTCAACCTCTTCCCGCACATGAGCGTGCTGCGCAACGTCACGCTGGCGCTGCGCCGACTGCGCAAGCTCGGCCAGGACGAGGCGGTCCAGGTCGCCCGCGCGCAGCTGGAGCTGGTGGGGCTCGCGGGCAAGGCCGACGCCCGGCCCGCGCAGCTCTCCGGTGGTCAGCAGCAGCGGGTGGCGATTGCCCGGGCGCTGGCGCTGCGACCCGAGGTGATGCTCTTCGACGAGGCCACCTCGGCGCTCGACCCGGAGCTGGTCAAGGGGGTCCTCGGGGTGATGGCCGACCTGTCCGCTGCCGGAATGACCATGGTCGTGGTCACCCACGAGATGGGCTTCGCCCGGCAGGTCGCCGACACCGTGGCCTTCATGGACCGGGGCGTGGTGCTGGAGGCCGGGCCGCCGGAGCGGATCTTCGAGGGGGCTGAGCATCCCCGGCTTCGCCGCTTCCTCGCCCAGGTGCTCTGAGGAGACCGCTCAGCCGGCCCGACGCGGGGACGCCCGCGCTCAGCCGGCCTGGTGGCGCAGGTGCGCGGCGAACGCCTTCAGGTCGCCGAGCAGTTCCAGGATGGCGTTGCGGTAGGCCACCGACGCCCACAGGTGCAGCTCCTCGTCGTCCAGCCCGCCGAACGCGAGCGACAGCGCCTTGCGGCGACGCCGGTCGAGCACCTTGTGCGGGCGCGCGAGCAGGTCACCCTCGCGCCGCAACGCCTGGAGGTAGGCGGCCACCGCCTCCTGGTAGTGCCGCCCGGCGACCCGTTCCAGCAGGGTGAACTCGAAGACGTTCAACGCCGCTTCGGAATCCCAGTACGCGCTGTCGCGCACCGGCGCGCTCGCCACGTGCCGACCCATGGCGTGCCGGGCCTCGTACAGCAGCAGCACGCCCCGGCCGGTGGTGCTCAGCGGTCGGCGCGGCGTCGGCAGCCGCAGCGTCCGCACCGGCGCGGCGGCGGTCAGGTCAACCGCACCGGAGTACGTCGGCAGGCGCTGCGTCGTCGACGCCGGCTCGGGCAGCAGGCAGGCCAGCTCCTGGTAGGGCACCGGGCCGCCGGAGGGCAGGGCGCGTACGGTCGCCTCGTGCAGCTCGCTGAGCGGCCGGTCGTCCGGGGGGCGCCCCGGCGGCAGCGTGAGCACGAGGCCGTTGGCGCCGGGCACGGGCACGCCCAGCACGCAGGAGTTACGCAGGAACGCCCAGGTCGCCGCCGCTTCGCGGATGCCACTCGCCACGGCCTGCGCGTCCGCGCGCCAGTCCTGGGCGATCCGTAACCGCCGCGCCAGGTCGGCGGTGGCCGCGCCGTCGTGCGGGTAGAGCTCCCGTACGGCCCGGGGCAGCGACCCCGGGCGCAGCGCCAACGGGTCACCGGTGGGCGCGGCCACGGCGTGCCTCGGGCAGTCGGCGTCCGAGTGCGGGTCACCGTCGACCGCGTGGCAGTCGCCCAGCCAGCTCGCCCCGGGTGGCCCCGCCGGACGGGCGAACGCCAGGTGGGGCAACCGGCCGGTACGCAGGACCGTCTCGTACTGCGGGCGGGCGCGGCCGGCCCGCAGCCCGTCCAGCGGCAGCACGGGGGCGAGGGTCACCACGGCGGCGAGGACGACGCAGTGCGGGCAGGCGTCGCGGACGCGGTAGCGGCGGAGGTGGTCGACGCCGGGCTGTTCCCACTGGACGCCGACGACGGCACCTTCCTGCGCCATCAGGTAGAGGAACTGGGTGGCGACCCGCTCGCGGGTGACCGAGGCCAGCTCGTCGAGGAACTGCCGCTCGGTGACCACCCGCGGCTCGGCCGCGCTCGCCCCGCTGGTCATGGACACCCCCACCCGGACCGAACGCATCGACGATCGCCGAACGGCTTTCACCGTACCCGCCGACGGCCTGCCCTCATGCCCCGTACCGGGCCGAGCCCATGTCACCAATCCGTCACGTGCGGACCGCCGCTGGTCACTCGGTCGGACCGCGGCCCAGCAGCCGGATCTCCTCGTTGTCCAGCGCCGACTGGAGCTCCTGGAGCACCAGGTCGTCGATCTCCCGGTTGTCGCGCAGCCGCGTCAGCTCCCGTCGCTTGTGGGCGAGGACGCCGAGACGCAGCCGGAGCTCCAGCTTGCGTTCCTTGGCGGTTCGACCACCGGTCTCGTTGAGGTCGGCCAGGTGTCGCTGGTACTCGGCCCGCAGCCGGCGGACGGCCTCCTCCTCGGCCCCCACCTCCTCGGCGACTTCGGGCAGGGCGTCCAGGCCGGCCTGGGTGGCCCGCCGGCGGGCGTGTCGGGCCTCGTCGACGCGCTCGGGGTCGCCGGACAGCCCCGCCCAGCGCACCACAAGCGGCAGCGTGGTGCCCTGCACCAGCATGATCAGGACGATCACCAGCGCCGTGACGAAGATGATCAGATCTCGCTCGACCACCGGGCGACCGGAGACCGTCATCGTCGGCACGGCCAGCGCGGCGGCGAGCGACACGGCGCCCCGGAAACCGGACCAGCCCGCGACCGTGCCGACCCGCCAACTCGGTGTCGTGCGCTCCTGCTCCGCCATCCGAAGACGCCGCAGCCGCACCGACTGCGACGTCAGGTAGACGAAGCCCAACCGGGTGAGCACCACAGCGAGCGTCACCGCGAGCACGATCAGCACGGCCCTCGGGGGCGAGGTGCTGACGATGCCGCGAACCGCGCGGGGAATCTGGGTGCCGAGCAGCACGAACAGGCCACCGTTGATGAGGAAGGTGGACAGGTCCCAGAACGCGTAGGCCAGCACCCGGGAGCGGGCGCGGATCACCCGTGGGCCGGCGTACGCGAGCACCAGACCGGCGACCACGACGGCCAGCACACCACTGGCGTGCACCGCGCTGGCGAGCAGGAAGGCGCCGAACGGCGTCAGGACGCTCAGCGCGCCCTCGCGCAGCGGATCGTCGAGCCGCTTGCGGATCAACACCACGATGACGCCCACCAGCAGACCGGCGACCACCCCGCCGAGGCTGGCCCCGACGAACTCCTCGCCGATGCCCAGCGCCCCCGGTTGCCCGCGCTGGGTGAGCAGGCCCACGGTCACCGCGAAGATCACCAGGGCGGTTCCGTCGTTGATCAGGCTCTCCGCGTGCAGCGTGGTGAGGAGCTTGCGGGGCAGCCGCTTGGCCAGACCGGTGACCGCGGCGGCGTCGGTCGGCGCGAGGACCGCGCCGAGCACCCAGGCGGCGGCGGGGTTCACGCCGAACGCCTGGGCGGTCAGGGAGACGGTGATCATGGTGAGGACCACGAGCACCACGGCGAGCAGCCCGATCACCGGCAGGTTGGCCCGGATCTCCCGCAGGCTGATGGTCAGGCTCTCCCGGTAGAGGATCGCCGGCAGGAAGATCAGCAGCACCAGGTCCGGTTCCAGGACCAGGTCCGACAGCGGCGGCGCGAGCCCGAGCAGCACTCCAAACGCGATGAGCAGCACCGGCGGCGCGACCCGGTAGCGGCCGCCGAGGGTGGTGCCGATCAGGACGGTGACGCCCAGCACCACGATCAGCACGAGCCCCTGCACGGCGTACCCCCTAGATCCCCGATTGGCGGCGCAGGCCGGTGGTTCCATCTGACCGCACAGCGGTGGCCGGTTCCACAGGAACCGGCAAGTCGCCGGCTGCCGAGCGCGGCAGTGCTCAGGTCGGGTCGACTGCGCGGACGCGCGCGGTCAGCAGGCGGGCGCTCCGTCGGTGCGCGGCGGCCTCCTCGTCGTGGCCGAGCGCGGCGGCGAGGTCGGCGAGGTGCCCGGCGACCGGTCCCGCGTCGAGCACGCCGCTGCCGGCGGCCAGTTCGGCGGCGGCCGGCCGGAGCGCGGCGGCGGCGCGCTCGATGGCGGGCCGGTCGTCCACGGCGAGCGCCGCCCGGGCGACGAGGCACAGTCGCACCTCCCGCAGCAGGTCGTGCGGCCCGTCCGGGAGGGCCCGCAGCGCCGACACGGCGGCGCCGCGGTCACCGGAGTGGGCGAGCAGCAGCGGTCGGACCCACGGCTCGTGCGGGCCCCAGTCCAGTCCCGCCCAGTCCTCGTCGCCGAGACCGTCGACCGGCCGCCCGGCGGCGGGGACCACCCGACCATCCGCCGGGTCGCCGACGGCGTCGGCCAGGCGCAGGCCGAGCAGGGCGAGCGGCAGCAGCCCCTGGGCCAGGCCCGGCATGCCGTCGGTCGGCAACCGCTCGGCGGCGGCCCGGTACGCGGTCACCGCCGCGTCCCGGTCACCGACCCACGTCCGGCGCAGCGCGGCGTACCAGCCGGTGAAGACGCCGACGAGCGGCAGCTCGTACCGCTGCGCGAGGCGGTCGGCGGCGCGCGCGTGCTCGTCCGCGCCGGTCCGGTCGGCCCGCGCACAGCAGGTTTGGAGCAGGATGAGGTGGCCCAGCACCTCGAAGGTCACCAGGTGCCGCCGGGCGGCGAGGTCGACCAGCTCGGCGCCGATCCGGGCCCGGGCGTCGGCCAGCCCGACGCGGTCGAAGGCGTGCATGAAGCGCGCGTTCAGCGCAAAGGCCAGCAGCCCGGGGTCGTCGAGGGTCCGGGCGATCCGTTCGGCCTCGACGGCGGCCCGGCGGCCACGGTCATCGGTGACACCCCGCAGTTCCAGCGCGAGGGTGCTCAGCAGCCGACTGCGGTGCGCCGATCCGGACGGGCCGAGGCCGGTCAGGGCGTGCTCGGCGGCGCGGACGATCCGCTCGGAGAGCAGGTCGTCGTCGTTGCGGGTCCAGATGGCGGGCACGTCGAAACCGGCCAGCACCTGGGCGGTCAGCCGGGCGTCACCGAGCGCCTCGGCGTCGGCGATCGCCTCGGCACGGTGACGCCGCGCCTCGGCCAGGCGACCTGTCACCGCCAGCGAGCGCCCGAGGCCGAGCAGAGCCGTCAGCCGCTCGCGCCGCTCGGTCCCCCCGGCCCGGTCGTACGCCTCGACGACCTGCGCCCACAGCCGCGTGGCCTCGTGCGGGTTGCCGCCACGTTCGGCCCGCTCGGCGGCCGTACGGGCGTAGTCGGCGGCCCGGCGGGCGGCTGCCGGCCCTCCGGCGGACAGCAGGTGGTGCGCGAGCGTGGCGGGGTCGACGGGCTGTTGCCGCTGCAACGCCTCGGCCACCGCGGCGTGCCAGGCCGCGCGACGCGACGCGGACAGGTCGGCGTAGAGCGTGTCGCGGACCAGGATGTGGGTGAACCGTAGCCGCCCGTCGGACGCCCGCTCGGTCAGGAAGCCGGCCTGCAACGCGCGGTCGACGGCGTCCAGCAGCGCGGCCGGGTCGTCGGTCAGCGCGCCGAGCACGGCGGGGTCGACGTCCCGGCCGAGCACCGCCGCCTGCCGCAGCACGGTACGGGTTGGTGGGGGCAGCTGCGCGAGCCGGTGCCGGATGACGTCGCGCACCCCGGGCGGTACCGCCTCCAGCGCCGCGCCGCCCGCCTCGGCGTACAGCTGGGCCAGCTCCCGGACGAAGAACGGGTTACCCGCGCTGCGGCGGTGGATCAGCGCGACGGCGGGCGGGGCCAGTTCCGTGCCGGCGACGGCGCGGGCCAGTTCGCCGGTGGCCTCCAAGGACAGTCCTGCGAGGTACTCCCGCACGGGTTCGAGCCCGGCGGCCCGGGCCAGGGCGGCGGTCAACCCCCCGGTGATCTCGGTGGCCCGGTACGTGCCCAGGACCAGCACCGGGCCGGTGGCGGGTTGCGGGCCGGCGAGCAGTGCGGTGAGCAGGTCCAACGTGTCACCGTCGGCCCGGTGCAGGTCGTCCAGGACCAGCAGCAGCGGGCCCCGGTCGGCGACGGCGGAGAGCACCGACGCCACCGCGCGGTGTCGGCGGAATCGGGCCACGGCGGGATCGTCGACGCTGTCGGCGCCGGCCGTCCCACCATCGGACGGCAGGCCGCCCGGAACGGACTGCACGCCACCCGGAGAGGACGACACGCCGCCCGGAGAGGACGACACGTCCGAGCCGGTGAGCGCCTCGACGATCTGGGTCCACGGCCAGGCGGCCGGGGCGCCCTCGTACTCGGGACTGCGCCCCCACGCCGTGGTCCAACCCTCGGCGGCCAACTGCCGCGTCAGCGCCTCGGCCAGGGCCGTCTTGCCGGCGCCCGGATCGCCGCTGAGCAGAGCGAGCGTGGGCCGCCCGGAACGGGTGGCGGCCTCGGCGGCACGCCGCAGTCGCTCCCGCTCCGCGTCCCGCCCCACGAACGGCCGCCGCGACGCCGATCCGCCGTCGAGAGCGGCTCCGGCCCGGTCCGGAACGGCCACCGTGGGGATGTCGGTGAGGTGTGGGGCCTGCGCGAGGATGTCGGCCTCCAGCCGGCGCAACTCGGGGCCCGGGTCCACCCCCAGCTCCGCCACCAGGACCGCGCGGGCCTCGCGCAGGGCGGCCAGCGCCTCGCCCTGTCGGCCGGCCCGGTAGCGGGCCAGGGCGAGCAGCCGCCAGGCGTCCTCGCGCAGCGGATGGGCGGCGAGGTGGCCGGGCAGGTCGGCGGCGGCCTCGTCCGGCCGACCCAGCGCGAGCAGCGCCTCGGCCCGGCGTTCCACGGCGAGCATCCGCAGCTCGTCCAGCCGGTTGACCTCCGCCACGGCCCAGCCCTCGCCCACGCAGTCCGCGTACGCGGGCCCACGCCACAGCCCGAGCGCCGCGTCCAGCGCCGCGAGGGCCGGCGCGGGCAGCTCCGCCGTCAGGAGCCGACCGGCCTCGCCGACCGCCGCCTCGAAACGGTCGGCGTCCACCGCGTCCGGGGTGGTCCGCAGCGCGTACCCCGAGGGCTCGGTGACCAGGAGGCCGGATGGCTGCCGGGGCGGCCGGTCGGGCTCCAACGCCCGGCGGAGGTCGGCGACGAACGTCCGGATCGCGCCCACCGCGCGCTCCGGCGGAACCTCCCACAGGTCGTCGACGAGACGTTCCACCGGCACCACCCGGCCACCGGCGATCAGCAACCGGGCCAGCACCAGTCGCTGCCGGTGCCCCCGCAGCGCAACCGGACCGGTCCCGGCGACGGCGGTCACCGGCCCGAGCACGCCGAACGTCACCGGTGCCGTCGGCTGCCTGGTCATGGCCTCAATCTAGCCCGCGCTGATCCGACGCTGACCGTCCGCTGATCACCCCCGGGCAGGCTCGATGACGTACGCCGGCGACGGGCATCCCCGCGCCGAACCCGCTCACCAGGAAGGCTCACCCGTGCAGCCGAGGATCAACGGATTCGACTACCAGCGCGTCACCGTCGCCGACGGCGTGACGCTCAGCGCCGCCGTGGGCGGCTCCGGGCCACCGATCGTGCTGTTGCACGGTTTTCCGCAGACCCACCTCATGTGGCGGCACGTCGCGGCCGACCTCGCCGCCGACCACACCGTCATCTGCCCGGACCTGCGCGGCTACGGCGAGAGCGACAAGCCCGTGGACGGCGACGGCACCGCGTACTCGAAGCGGACCATGGCCGCCGACGTCGTGGCGCTGGCCCGCGCGCTCGGCCATGACCGCTTCGCCCTGGCGGGGCACGACCGGGGCGCTCTGGTGGCGTTCCGCGCCGGCCTCGACCACCCGGCGGCGATCAGCCGGCTCACCCTGCTCGACGTGCTGCCCACCCTGGACATGTGGGACGTGCTGCACGGGGTCGACGCCTCCGTCGCCTTCCACCTGTACCTGATGGCGCAGCCGCCCGGCCTGCCCGAGAAGCTGATCGGCGGCAGCCCGGACGCATTCTTCGGCCACTTCCTCGACGTCTGGACCCGGGACCCGGACGCGCTGCCGGCGGACGTGCGCGCCGAATACCTGCGCGCGTCGCGCGAGGCGGTAACCTCGATCGTCGCCGACTACCGGGCGTCCGCGGGGATCGACGTCGCGCACGACGAGGCGGACCGGGCGGCCGGCAATCGGCTGCGGATGCCGGTGACCGTGCTTGCGCAGGACTGGGGGGCAGCTCTCGGCTACGACGCGGCAGCCGTGTGGCGGGCCTGGGCGCCGGACCTCTCGCACCAGACGGTCACCTGCGGGCACTTCATGGCCGAGGAGGCCCCGGCCGTCGTCGTAGGCGCGCTGCGCGCACACGGTGAGTTGGATATCCGACACCGAATGTAACGAGCGGTCGAAGGGTGGCCGGGTTGCCGCAGGCAGCCCGGCCACCGCACTCCAAAGGCTCTGACCTGCGGAAATGTGACGTTACACCAGGTGGACGCAAACCAGTCAGCGGTGATACACAGGCAGATATCGGCGACCAACGACGGCACGTCGGTGAGCTCCTCGACCATCGTCTTTCCACCACCGCCGGTCACGGGCCGACCCATCCCCGTGGCCGGCAGGCGGCAGGGTCTTAGCCAGGGAGTTGCCGTGAAGTATCTGCGTAGCCGGTTCCGCCAGCAGCCGTACGAGGTCGCTGTCCTGGGCATGGCGCCCGTCTGCGGCCTCCTCATGGTGCTCCTCGACGTGCGGCCGACCTCCGTTCAGACGTCCATGCCCACGCCGCTGCAGGTCGCCTGGGAGATCGGTCTGATCACGACGGGTGTCTGTGGGCTGCTGGGCCTGTCGTGGCCGGGCCGGCTCTCCACCGGGCTCGGCATGGAACTCGCGTCGGTCCTGGTGCTCGGCACGATCACCGGCATGTATGCGGTGGCCCTGGTCGCCCTCTGGAGCCAGCAGTCCCTGGTCGCCTCGTCGTTCATCGTCGCGGTGACGGTCGGATCGCTGTGGCGGGCCGGGCAACTCGCCGTCGACCTACGCCGTCTCGTCCGCGCATGTGAATGTGTGAGCTACGAAGAGCTACAGGGAAGTGTCCCGTGAACACCTCGCCGGCCCCTGCCGCGCCACACTGGGTGCAGGTGGCGCTCAGTGTGCTCGGCATCCTCGGCGGTTCGACCGGTCTCGCCGCGATCGCCACCGTGCTGGTGCAGCGGGGCAAGTTCAAGGCCGACGCCGCCGACACCCTCACCGAGGCCGCCCTGACCCTGGTGCAGCCGCTACAGACCCGGATCACCGAGCTGGAGGGCGAGGCGCTGCACGCCCGCACCGAGCTGGGAACGCTGCGCGAGCAGGTCAACCAGTTGCAGTTCGTCGTCCGGGTGCTGACCCGCACCCTGGACCGGTGGCGGGCGGCGATCCGCGCGCCGGACGCCACCCTGCGCAAGGTACGTGCGGTGGTGGCGGAGTCCGACCGGATCCCTGAGTAGTGCCCGCTCTGTTCACGTCGCGCCGGAGCGGCGGAGCTGGCCGACGAGGTCGCGTACGGCCGCCCGGAACGCCGGGTCGGACTCCCCCGGGTGGTGCCCGCGCAGCGGCGGAGGCCGACGCTCGCCGGGTGCCGGCAGCAGGCCATCCGGATCCCGCAGCCGCCGGTCGACGTGACCGGCGGGGTCGGTGGGGTCCGGCGAGGGATCGCCGGGTCGGTGCGCGGCGAAGATCCACCCGCCGACCGGATCGGTGTCCCGCCACAGGTTGACCCACCGCCATCCGACCCGCTCCCCCACCTGACGCAGCGTCCTGTCGTCGAGGTAGGCCGGAAAGAGCCGGGCGTAGAGGCGGTCCAGTGGGGAGCCGTGGGTCAGCAGCGCGACCCGTCGCCGCGCGCCCGGCGGCAGCCGCAGCACCGCGAGCGCCAGCAGCGCCGAGCCGTGACTGTGCCCGCACAGCAGCACTCCGGCGTGCCGCTCGGCCAGGTGGCCGATCCGGTCGGCCAACTCCGGTACCGCCCGGTCGGCGTAGCTCGGCGGCGCGAACGGGTGCGCGGCCCGGGGCCAGAAGGTGCCCAGGTCCCACAGGATCCCGACGTGCCGGCGGAACCACGCCGTCCGGTACGCGAAAAGGCCGCCGGACAGCAGCGTGAGAGCCACCGCGGCGACGAGATAGGTGCCCCCGGCCAGGCACATTTCGACCGCGCCGGCCGGCAGCCCGAGAACCCGCCGCGCCACGTCGTCCGGTTCGTGCCCGAACTGCCCGAGCAGACTCGTGGCCAGCCCGATCAGGGCGAGCACCGCGTAGGTGGCCGCCAGCAGGCCCAGCCACTCGGTGAACCGCGCACGGGCCACGGCCTTCGTCACCTGTCGCGAGCGTCCGGTCGCCTCCGGCGGCGGCGCGGGGAAGTCGCGGGTGGTGATCGCCGCCGCCGCGTGGCGGCGACGTCGCCGCGACAGGAGGGTCAGCGCGACGCCCGACAGCGCCGCCGCGACCACGTGCAGGAAGAAGGCCAGCACCGTCCAGCGGTACGGCAACGGCGGCCCGCCGTCACCGCGATATCCGCCGAGCAGTACCCCGCTCTGGTAGACCAGACCGGAGGCGAGAGCGCCGGCCAGGCCGACCGCGATGGCCGCGATGACCGCCGCGCCCGCGCCTCCCGGCAGCGCCCGGCGACCGCGACCCCGTTGCCCCAACACCAGTGCACTGAGCAGCACCAGCAACGCCATCTGGCCGAACAGCGTGCCGCCCGCGATCCCGCCGTAGCCGGGGAGTCCGGCCGACGCCGGCCAGCCCCGCCCGTCGCCCGCGACGACGACGAGGGTCGCCACGGTCAGGCCGGCCGCCACCACGGCGGTGGCACGCGCGGTCACGGTGGCCGTCCGCGCGGTCGCGGCCCGGTCGATCAGACCGGGGACGGCGAGCAGACCGACGCAGGCCACCAGGACCGCCGCGGTGGACGCCAGCAACAGGTTCGTCCCGGCCGTCGCGCCGCCGGCCCGCCGGGCCGTGAGCAGCAGCAGGTCGAGTACGCCGAGCGCGGCGGCGACGTGGATCGCCCGCAACCGCTCCACCAGCGGCTCCACGGCCCACAGCGGATTGCCGGCCGGCCCGGGACGCCGGGTCCCGAGCAGTCGCAGAAGCCCCACGGCGACGATCGGCAGCAACGCCAGCACCGCCAACCGCTGCCCGACGTGTCGGTCGTTCAGCCCGAACAGCGTGTCGAAGGGTGCCCGGCAGGGTGTCGCGCCCAGACAACGCCAGGCGAGCAGGTCGAGGGCGACCCCGGCGATGGACACCACGTACACCAGGGTGAGGTTGAGCGCGAGGAGCCGGCACAGGACGGTGACCACGGCGGCGCGCTCGCCGGTGGGTCGCATCCACACCGCCGCGTTGCTGAGCATGAACGGCAGCAGCAGGACCATGGAGACCGTCCGGCCCACCGTGCCCGAGGGCAGATCACCCCAGCGGTACGCCTCGAGCGTCAACCCCTCGGGGGCGTCGCGGCCCGGCCCGACCGGCCGGTAGAAGCCGCCACGATCGTCACCCGCGACCTGGCGCGCCGACGCCGAGCCCAGGACGGCCGAGGGCTCCGCCCCCGACACGCCGTGCACCCGCAGCTCCACCACGTCGCCGCGTCGCGCTGGGGCATCCGGCCGCGGTGCTGACATCGGCGGGTTACCCGGGCCGCCGGGGATCGGGCCCGCCGTCCCGCATGCTTCTGGTGGCGTAGCGCCGGAGGCCGGGCATCCCGTCGACCAGGACGATCAGCACCAGCACCCCGGCGACGACGGCGCTGTTGGCGACGTGCGGAAGCCGCTGGGTCGCGAACCCGCACACGATGATGGCCGGCACACCGACCAGGCGTGCCCACGGTCGGCTGCCGTCGACCACCCACGCGAGCAGGATCCGCGCGGTCAGGAACAGCGCTGGACCGACGATACCGAGGGCCAGTTGCGCCGTCTCCTCGGTGCGGGGGTCCTCGATCGTCATCTCCATGGCCACCGAGGTGGCCAGGACGCCGGTGATCATGAGCAGGTGCAGGTAACCGGCCAGCAGCGCCAGCTTGCTGCCGGGCGGGCCGGCCGCCATGATGCTCGCGCCCAGCCGCGAGCCGGCCGGCACCAGGTAGAGCCGGGCGAGGGCCACGGCGGTGACGAACGCCAGGGCGAAGGCCAGGCTGCTCTCCAGGTGCAGGCCGGAGTCGCTGTAGGCGATGCCGGCGAACAGGATCAGCTCACCCAACGCGATGATGAAGATCTGCTGGTACCGCTCGGAGAGGTGGTCACCGTTGACCTGGAGGTCCGGCCACGAGCTACGGCCGAGCCACGGGAACGGCCAGCGCAGCCGGGCCAGGGAGTACTCCAGCACCAGGGCGAGGGTCCAGAGCACCTCCCGGGCCGGGGCGACGGCCGCGCCGACCAGCCACATCGCACCGGAGATCGCGAACCAGATGGCCACCCGCAGGCTCCGCAGTTGCAGCGGGTGACCGCGCAGCGCCGGGATCAGCAGCGCGCCCCGACCGACGTGGATCGCCACGTAGGCCCCGGCGAACAGCGCGGCGTGCGAGTCGAACGCGGTGGGCACGGCCGCGGCCATCAACAGGCCGCCGAACATCACCCAGAGCAGGAGTACGACGATCAGCGGCGCCCGGGGATCGAACCAGTCCGCCGACCACGCGGTCACGAACCACACCCACCAGATCGCCGCCAGCATCACCATGACCTGGAAGCCACCGTTGACGCTGGGGTCGTCGACCACCGCCCGGGACAGTCGGGTCAACGCGAAGATGAAGGCCAGGTCGAAGAAGAGCTCCAGGAACGAGGTCCGCCGGGGGTTCTCCCGCTTCTGGAGCAGCCGTCCGGGAAGCGCGCTCGCCATCGCCCCCCTTCCCGGACGTCACCCGCCGACCCAGTCGTACCATCCGCGGGGCCCTGCTCGGGCGGGTTCCGGGGTCATCGGGCGAGGAGGTCCGCCGTCACGTTCCAGAGGCGCTCGGCGTTGCCCGGGTCGAGGGCGTACGCCGCCACGCCGGTGTAGTCGGCGGGCCGCTCGGTCCGGACGGGGGCCTCGGCGCAGTCCTCGAAGTAGCGTCCGCCGACGCCGTCGAGCAGCGGGGACGCCGCGAGCAGCACCGAGGTGGCGGCACCCTGCTGCGGGGTCTTCTGCCGCTCCTTCGGCGTACGCAGCCCGCCGGTGTGCTTCTGCAGCCCGGTCGCGATCGCGCCCGGGTTCAGGGCGTTGGCGTGGATGCCCTCGGCGGCCCAGCGACGGTTGGCCTCGACGGCGAGCAGGGCCTCGGCGCTCTTGGACTGCCCGTACGCCAGGAGCGGGTCGTACGGCCGGAACGCGAAGTGCAGGTCGTCGAAGATCACCGGGGAGAAGAGGTTGCCGCTGGAGCTGACCGACACGACCCGGGCGCCACCGGCGGCGGCGAGAGCGTCGTGCAGGCCGACGGTCAGCGCGTAGTGCCCCACGAAGTTGGTGGCGAACTGCATTTCCCAGCCCTCGGTGGTGCGCTCCAACTCGGGCAGGGCCATGATCCCGGCATTGTTGATCAGAATGTGCAGCGGCCCGTCCCAGCCGGCGACGAACCGGCGTACCGAATCCTGGTTGGCCACATCAAGCTCGCGGACCGTGACGCGGTCCGCGCCGACGCTGGCCGCGATGTCCCTCGCGGCCTCCGCACCGGCCGGGACGCGACGCACCGCGAGCACCACCTCGGCGCCGGCGGCGGCCAGCGAGCGGGCGGTCTCGATGCCGATGCCGGCGGCGCCGCCGGTGATGACGGCCCGCTTGCCGGTCAGGTCGACTCCGGCGAGCACCTCGTCGGCGGTCGAGGCGAAACCGAATGGCGTCGTGATTCGCTCGGTCATCTCTGTCCCATCTCTCGATCACGCTTACCTGACCCACTGTCACCCGGCCGGTCGGCGATATCCGGGTTACCGGTTTTCCTGGTAGTGGCAGGACCAGGCTGGGCGACGGCGGCCGCTCCTACGATGGGCTGGTGAGCACGGCCGGCCCGTTGGGCGAGTACCTGCGTGCCCGGCGCGAGCTGGTCGGGCCGGGTGACGTCGGTCTGCCGGCACACGGCCGCCGGCGGGTACCCGGTCTGCGACGCGAGGAGGTGGCCCTGCTCGCCGGCATCAGCGCCGACTACTACCTGCGGTTGGAGCAGGGCCGGGACCGCAACCCATCGGCCCAGGTGCTCGAAGCGCTGGCGCGGGCGCTGCTGTTGGACACGGAGGCCACCGCGCACCTACGCCGCCTCGGCGGACACGCCCCGCCCGACCGCCCGGCACGACGGCCGGAGCGGGTACCGGTGGGCATCCGGCAGCTGGTGGGTTCGTGGGCGCAGACGCCGGCCTTCGTGCACGGCCGACACCTAGACGTCCTCTTCGCCAACCCGATGGCGACCGCGCTGACACCGATCTACCGGGTCGGGGTGAACCTGCTGCGCGAGGTCTTCCTGGGCCCGCGCGTGCCCGCGCTCTACCCGGCCCCGGAGGCGGTCGCCGCCAGCGCGGTGGCGGGCCTGCGCGCACAGGTGGGGGCGGAGGTGGACGATCCACGGCTCACCGAGCTGGTCGACGAGTTGACGGCCGGCAGCGAGTTGTTCCGGCGGCTGTGGGCGCGCCACGACGTCACCGCCCGCGCGGGCGGCGGGTTGCGCGTATTCCACCATCCGCAGGTGGGCGAGTTGGAGCTGCGCTACGAGAAGCTGACGATCAGCGGCACGACCCAGTCGCTGGTCGTCTACCACGCCGAGCCGGGCAGCCCGTCCGCCCGCTCCCTCGCCCGGCTCGGCGACGCCGTGCCCGCGCTGGACGGCTAGCGGGGCCTACCGGTCGGCCGCCCGCTCGGCGACCACCACCGAGATGCCGTCGAGGACGCGTTGCAGGCCGAACTCGAAGGCGTACTCCGGGCCGTAGGCGGCGCCGTGCTGCTGGCCGGCCGCGGTGCCGACCCGAGACGCGGTCGGGTAGCTGTCGGGGTTCAGGAACGTCTCCAGCCAGGGCGCGTGCGACTGCCACCACTGGCCGTCGGTCATGCCGGTCTCCCGTTCCAGGTCGACCACCTCGGAGGCGGCGCGCGCGGAACTCTTCACGTGCCCGAGCACGAGGGTGAGCACCGCGTCCATCTCGACGTCGGTGAGCCCGATGTCGGCGACCGCGCCGAGTTCGTGGTCGTACTTGGCCATCAGGTGCGGCCCGAGCACCGGGCGGGTGGTCTCGGCCCGCACCATCCACCGGTGCCGCTGGTAGAGCGCCAGGTTGTCCCGGGCGATCCGTTCCAGCCGGGCCCGCCAGTCACCCTCGACGGCGGAACGCGGCATCTCGCCGTACGCGGTGTCGATCATGACATCGACGAGTTCGGCCTTGCCCGGCACGTACGTGTAGACCGACATGGTGCCCACACCCAGCGCCTCGGCGACCCGACGCATGGTCACCGCGTCGAGCCCCTCGGCGTCGGCGATGTCGATGGCGGCCCGGACGATCCGGTCGACGGTGAGCCCCTGCCCGGCGCCGCGGCTGGTCGGTTCCCGGGTGCGCCAGAGGATCGCCAGGCTGCGGGCCGGGTCCGCGGTCGGCTTGCGCTCAGTCGCCATGGTCCGGCCATCCTAACAACGCGGGCGTACGCGGTACGGTGCCGGCGCGATCCACCTGTGGCGGGCCGCCGGCACCGACGTGTACGACGCGTCAGATCCCTTCGCGGGCGTCGGACAGCCGCGGCCCGGCGGCGGCCGGCACGAGATGACGTGCCTCCGGGACGCCGTCGGTCAGCTCCCGGGCCCGCGCCTCGGCCTCGCGGTCCTCGCCGGTCAACCGGCCCCCGTGCTGGCGCAGGTGCTCGTCCCACGACGGCACCAGGTACACCTCGACGAAGCGGTCCGTCGTCTCGGCCGGCCGGAACAGCCCCCAGCGGATCGCGCCGGTACGCTGCCGGGCGGCGCGCACCACGTCCATTGCCGCGAGGAACGGCTCCGTGCGCTCCGGCCGGACGGTGTACTCGACAGTCACCAGCACCGGTCCCACGCCCGGGTCCGGCTCGTGCGCCAGGTGCAGTTGCGGCCAGTAGGCCGCCGGTTCACGGTTCACCGAGCGCAGTTCCGGCAGCGGCCAGATCCGGCTCGTCACGGTTCCGACGAACATCAACGCCGCCGCCGCGAGGTAGGCGAGGACCAGCCCGCCCATGTCGGCCACCAGACCCCACGCCAGGGCGCCGACGGCCTGCCCGCCAGCGAAACACACCTGGTAGACGGCCAACCCCCGGGCCCGTACCCAGCTCGGCAGGAAGAGCTGCATCTCGGCGTTGACGTTGGCCAGCACCGTCACCCAGGCCATCCCGGCCGGCAGCAGGGCGAGGAGCACCAGCGGTACCACCCGCACGGTGCCGAGAACCGTCAGCGCGCCGGTGAACAGCACCCCGGCGATCAGCAGGAGCTGGTTCGCCGACAGCCGGGTACGAATCACGGCCAGCAGCACGCCGCCCGCGATGGCACCCACCCCGAGGGCGGCCAGCAGCAGCCCGTACCCGCCGGAGCCCAGCCCGAGCCGCCGGGCCGCCACCAGCGGCAGCAGCGCCCACAGCGCGCTGGCCGGGATCACGAAGACCAACGCGCGGCGCAGCAGCCGGCGCACGATCGGCGAGTGACGTACGTAGCGGCTGCCGGCCCGCAGCGCGGCGGCGAACCGCTCGGGCACCTCGACGGCGCGGGCGGTGCCCGGACGCCAGCGCCACAGCGCGTACGCGAAGATGGCGAACGCCACCGCGTTGATCCCGAAGACCGGGGCGACGCCGGTCCGGGCGATCAGGACACCCGCCACCGCCGGCCCCACGGCCCGCGCCACGTTGACGCTGATCGAGCCGAGCGCGGACGCCGACCGCAACTGGTCCTGGGGTACCAACTCCGGGATCACCGCCGACCAGGCCGGCAGGGTGAGCGCCTGCCCGACCCCGAACGCGAAGGTGAGGGTGAGCAGCAGGGCCGGCGGCATCCGGTCGGTCAGGGTGAGCAGGGTCAACGCCACCGCCACCGCCACCAGGAACAGCTGCACGGCGATCAACAGGTGTCGACGGTCGAAGCTGTCGGCCAGCACCCCGGCGGGCAGCGCCAGCAGCAGGATCGGCAAGAGGCTGGCGGTCTGCACCAGCGCGACGAGGGTGGAGGCGTTGGCGTGGTGGATCAGCAGCCACTGCGCGCCGACGGTCTGCATCCAGGTGCCGATATTGGCGGCGAGCAGGGCCAGCCACAGGTTGCGGTAGACGGCGCCGCGCAGGGGCGCCCACGCGGAGGCCGGAGGGTCCCCCGCACCGGTCCGCGCCGTTACCACCGCCCGTCCGCGCGCAGTACGCGCTCGCCGGAGACGTAGAGGTCGTCGGGTTGCAGCAGCAGCAGCCGGACGACCTCGGTGGCGACCTGCTCGGGCAGGGCGTAGATCTCGTCGAGGAACTCGGCGCCGACCCGCTCCTGGAGGCGGGTCGGCATCGGCCCGGGATGCAACTGCATCACCTTGACCCGGTTGCTGTGCTGGGCCTCGGCCAGCGAGTCGACGAGGCTGCTGCCGTAGCTCTTGGTCGCCCGGTAGACCGGGATGCCGGGCCGGGGCGCGGCGAGTGCCATCGCCCCGATGTACACCACGTTCCCGTAGCCCTGCCGCTGGAGATGCTCCAGCGCCTCCCGCAGCAGGTACGTCGTCCCCAGGACGTTGATGTCCACGGCCCGCCGGATGTGCTCCACCGGCAGGTCCCCGAGGTCACCACCGGCCCACATCGACGCGCACGCCGCGACCCCGTCGACGGTGCCGTAGCGCCCCACCACCTCGGCGAACGCGTCCCGGACCTGCTCGTAGGAGGAGACGTCGCAGACCGCGCCGTCGCACCCCAGCTCGTCGGTGGTCGCGGCGACCTCGGCCGGAACATTGCCGAACACCACGACGCGATGCTCGTCGAGCAGCAGCCGGGCCACCGCGAAGCCCAGGCCACTGGTACCGCCGACCACCACGAAGGTTCTGGCACCCATGTCACTCCAGCCGCCGCAGGTAATGCCCCGCGCGTCCTTCCCGTTTCCGGACTCCGCACACCCCCGCCGGTAGTGCTGGGCCTACCTCGAAGAGGGGATCTGGACGGCTGGGACGGCCCCTGGTCGGCGATTAGCGTCAGCGGCATGACCTCGGAACACCCCCGTCACCTCGCCGCCGCCCTGCGAAGGCGCGACTGGCTGATCTCCGCCTGGCCCTGGCGCGCGCTGGCCTACCTGGTCACCACCGTGCCGATCGCCGGTGTGCTCACCGTCGGGCTGCTCGTCATCGGCGCGCCCCTGCTGGCCGCCGCCAACGCGCTGCGACAGCACGGCAGGCCGCCGTCGATACCGCTGATGCTGTTCCTGGCGGTCGGCAGCCTCACCCTGGTGGCTCTCGCGCCGCTCGCGAGCGTTCCGGTCGCCGCCGTCGAACGGTGGCGACTCGGCCTCGTGGACGGCCGCCCACTGCCGCCCGCTTCGCCGTGGTCTTCTCTGACCGCCCGCTATCGCAGCGCGGCCAGCTGGCGGGAGGTGGCGTACCTGTTCTGGCTGGGCGGTGTCGTGCCCGTCGCGTACTGGACGTTCCTGGTCCTGGTGCTGCTGGACCTCGGAATGGTCACCAGCCCCTGGCTGGCCGGCGACGCCGATCCGGTGGTGATCTGGCGCCCGATCGAGAGCACCGGCGAAGCCGTCCCGTACGCGATCGTGGGTGTGCTGCTCGTCCCGGTGCTCTGCTACGCGGCGGGGCTGCTCGCCGCCGCGCAGGCCATGGTCGCCCGGTGGGCCTTGACCAGCCCCGTCGACGCCGCCGCGATGCGCGAGGTCGCCCGATCCCGGACGCGGCTGGTCGGGGCGTACGAGGCGGAACGGCGGCGCATCGAACGGGACCTGCACGACGGCGCGCAGCCCCGGCTGACCAGCCTCACCCTCCAACTGGGCCTGGCCCGGCTGGACGTACCCGAGGACTCCCCCGCCGCCCGGCCCCTCGCCGTGGCGCACGACCAGGCGCGGGGGCTGATGGTGATGTTGCGACAGTTGGTGCACGGCATCCGGCCGCAGAGCCTCACCGACCTCGGCCTCGCCGACGCCGTCCGCGAGGTGGCCGACGCGTCTCCCGTCGCGGTCACGGTGCACGCCGACGTCGACGGAGACCTGCCGGAGAGCGTCGAGACCACGGCGTACTTCGTGGTGTCCGAGGCCTTGGGCAACGTGGCTCGGCACGCCGGTGCGACCCGCGCCGACGTGCGCCTGACCCGGGCCGGCGGCGACCTCGTCGTCGAGGTGTCCGACGACGGGCGTGGCGGCGCCGACCCCGCCCGGGGCACCGGCCTGACCGGACTCGCCGACCGGGTCGCCGCCGCCGACGGCCGGTTGCTGCTCGCCAGCCCTCCCGGCGGGCCCACCCTGGTCCGGGTGGAGCTGCCATGTCGCCGGTGACCCGGGTGGTGCTCGCCGAGGACGAGGTGCTGCTGCGCGAGGGCCTGGTCGCGCTGTTGACCCGCTTCGAGTTCGCGGTGTGCGCGGCCGTCGGCTCCGCGCCCGAACTGCTGGAGGCGGCCCGCGCGCACCAGCCCGACCTGGTGCTGACCGACATCCGGATGCCACCGGGTCGTCGTGACGACGGGCTGCGCGCCGCCGTCGCGCTCCGCGCCGAGCGGCCCGGCCTGCCGGTGGTGGTGCTCAGCCAGTTCGTGCAGACCGGGTACGCGGCGGCGCTGCTGGACAGCGGCGACGGCCAGCGGGTCGGCTACCTGCTCAAGGACCGGGTGGCCGAGGTGACCGAGTTCGTCGAAACGCTGCGCCGGGTCACCGACGGCGGCACCGCCATCGACCCGGACGTGGTGCGGCAACTGCTGCACCGGCCCCGCGACCCGCTCGCCGCGCTCTCCGCCCGCGAACGGGAGGTACTGGCGCTGCTGGCCGAGGGCCGCTCCAACGCGTCCATCGCCGCCCGGCTGCACGTCACCGAGGCCGCCATCGGCAAGCACGTCGGCAACATCCTGCTGAAACTCGACCTGCCGCCCAGCGACGACACCAACCGGCGGGTGCTCGCCGTGCTCACCTATCTGCGCGCCGACCCGGTGGGCTGACCAGCACCGGGCCCGGCCCGGGTCCGGGTCGGGCGCGGCGTAGATTCGACCACCGGCACCGCCGCCGAACCGGGCGCGGGCCAGGAGAAAGGGGTACGGCATGGCGGAGGCGCTGCGGGTCGGTCTGCTGGGGTACGGGCTGGCGGGTCGGGTCTTCCACGCTCCGTTGATCGCCGCGACACCCGGGCTGCGGCTGGACGCCATCGTGACCCGCGATCCACAGCGGCGCGCGCAGGCCGCTCAGCACTTCCCGGACGCCCGCCTGGTGGACGACGCCGGCGAGTTGTGGCGTACCCCCGAAGCTCTGGACCTGGTGGTGGTCGCGACGCCGAACCGGCAGCACGTGCCGATGGCGCGGGCGGCCCTCGCGGCCGGCCTGCCGGTCGTCGTCGACAAGCCCCTGGCACCCACCGCCGCCGACGCCCGAGCGCTCGTCGAGGAGGCCGAGCGGCGGGGCGTGCCGCTGACGGTGTTCCAGAACCGCCGCTGGGACGGCGACTTCCTGACCGCCCGCGCGCTCGTGGAGAGCGGTGAGCTGGGGCGGGTGCTGCGGTTCGAGTCCCGGTTCGAGCGGTTCCGCCCCACGATCAAGCCCGGTTGGCGGGAGCTGGCCGGGGTGGACGAGGCCGGTGGCGCCCTGTTCGACCTGGGCGCGCACCTCGTCGACCAGGCCGTGCAGCTCTTCGGCACGGTCGAGCGGGTCTACGCCGAGGTCGACCGCCGCCGCGCGGGCGCCGAGGTCGACGACGACGCGTTCGTGGCGTTGACCCACACCAACGGCGTGCGTTCGCACCTGTGGATGGGGGCGATCACCGCTCAGCTCGGCCCCCGCCTGCGGGTGCTCGGCGACCGCGCCGGCTACACGACCTACGGGCTGGACGTGCAGGAGGCCGCGCTGCACGACGGCGGCCGACCGGACCAGCCGGGCTGGGGCGAGGTCCCACCGGAGCGGTACGGCCTGCTCGGCGTCGACGGTGACCTGCGCCCGACGCCGACGCTGCCGGGGGCGTACCAGAGCTTCTACGCCGAGGTGGCGGCGGCGCTGCGCGACGGCACGCCGATGCCGGTGGACCCGCGCGACTCGGCCGCCACGGTCGAGCTGATCGAGCTGGCGCACCGGTCGGCGGCCGAGGGTGTGGTGCTGCCGGTCCCGACCGCCTGAGGCTTACTCCGTCACCTGCTCGGAAGGGGCCTCCTCCTGCTCGGAGGGGGCCCTGTCCTGCTCGGAGAGGGCAATTTCCTGCTCCGAGAGAGCTTCTTCCTGCTCGGAGAGGGCATCGTCCGGCACGCGGGCGTCGTCGTCGGTCAGCGCGTCATCCGACGGGGCGACGAGGTCGGCGAGCCGGCGTTCGGCCTCCCGAACCTCCTCGTCGAGCCGAGGGTTCTCCTCGTCGGGACCCTGCGACATGAGCGACCTCCATCGAACGCGGACCGCCCCCGTGTACCCGGCCTGCCGCAGGGAATGCGCCCTCCGGACCCGGCCGCTGGGCTTGATCGAGCGCGCTCGGCTTGATCACTTGATGCTCACCAGTTCCGTGAGTCCTTCTCGAACTGGTAAGCATCAAGTGATCAAGGACTACCAAGGGCGCGCGGATCAGGTGGGCGGTTTCTCCGTCCAGGACCACCGAGCTGTTCACCGCCGAACGCGTACTCGCCGCGCATTGGACGGATGCGCTCAACTCACCGTGGCGGGCAGGTGGGTGCCTGGAGTGCAGGGGCCGTGACAACTGCCCTCAGCTTGAGTGGGCATCGGCCCTCGCGGCAGAGGTCGCCGCGATCATGTCTCAGAAGGGGTGACCTCGGGGCGCGGGAAGGGGGTGGGTCGAGCACCGGGTGGGCCGGGGGGCGCGGGGGGCGTTGCCGGCCCGACCCGGTGCCGGATCAGCGCTGCTTCAGCTCGCGCCAGGATGGGTGCGTACCGCGCCAGGCGTCGGCGAGGATGGTCGCCGAGGCCCGGCTGGGGCACTGCTGCACCCGCTCACGGCCCGACGCCCCACCGATCTGGGCGCGGACCTCCCAACCTTGCCCGTCAGTACGGATGTACACGTCCCGGCGCCCGCGCGGGGTCGTGTCACCGTTCCACCAGTGTTCCTCCACCTTCATTCGCCGACCGTATAGCAATTTCCGCGCCGGGGGTACGGCGCAGGTGGGCAGATACGGGTTCTATAGCCGCAATTCGGGCGCAGATCCACCTGTGTGTCGGCGGGGAGGAACCGCAACGGCGATTCCTCCCCGCCTGAGCGATGGCTCAGGAGCGACTCAGATGCCGTTCAGCACGCTGGCCAGGGTGTTGGCCAGCTTGTCCTGCCCCGATGGACTGGGATGTGGCGACCCTCCCTCGGCGGTGATCTGGATGTCACCCGGTGTGAACGGCGGCGGAAGCGCCACCCGTACGGCCGGGTCGAACGGGACCCCCATCTGGATGGCCCAGTTGAGGTCGCTGATCACGCCCCGCACGGTGCCCACCCAGAGCGGATCGATCAACGGTGACAGCATCGACACCGGTTGCGGCGGTACGTAGGTCAGCAGGGCCGCCGGCAGGTACTGCTTGAGCTGCATCCAGCCGTACTGCCCGATGTCGATGTTGGCCGGCGTGATGTCGTAGTAGAGCATCCACACCACCTTGTCGGCGCCCGCCGCCAACAGGGAGTTGACGATGAAGGTGGCATCGGCGCTGACACCGGCGTACTGGCTCGGGCCGTCGTAGCGGGGCACCTGGACGTTGATGTAGTAGTCCTCACCGACCGGCAGGTCGAGCCAGAAGTTGCAGCCGCCGCCGTTGGTGATGATGCCGGCCTTGCCACCCTGGGCCGCCCACTCGAATCGGAACACGCCGTACGAGTTCAGGGTCTCCGCCGCGAACTCGTAGCCCCGGCACTTCGCCAGTCGGGTCAGCACCGTCGTCCAGTTGGTGTTGTTCACGCCGCCGGTCGTCACGTGGTACGCGTCGTGCTTGTCGCTCTTCGCCTTGGCGATGCGGGCCGTGGCGAGACCGAGCGGACTGGCCACCCGGGCCCACGCGTTGCCGCACGAGTCGGGGCCGGCCCGGCCGGCGATGATGTCGCCGGTGCCGTACCCGGTCCGCGCGTAGTTGTCGTAGTCGACGATGCTGCCGTTCATGTCGAAGTAGCGCCGGGCGTAGCTGTAGACGCCGTTGTTGCCGGGCATGCCCCGATCGTCGAACGAGGTGTTTGGGCAGCCGGGACCCATGAACCCGAAGCCGAACTGGTGGTGCGACGAGCTGATCGAGTCGCCCGTGACGGTGAGGACGGTGTCGTCCTCGACGGTCTGCACCTCGCGGCAGCGGATGCGGTCCTTGTTGGCGTCCACGAGGGTGGGGTTGCCGTTGACCTGCGGGCAGCCGGTCGGCGGTGGCGGTGGCGGCGACCCCGGCCCGCCGGTGGGCCAGGGCGGGCCGTCGGTGGGGTCGGTCGGGTTGCTGGGTGACGACGACCCACTGGGTGAGGCGCTGCTCGACGGTGAGGAGCTGCCCGAGGGCGAGGCACTGCCGGACGGCGAGGAGCTCCCCGACGGCGACGCACTCCCCGACGGCGACGAGCTACCCGACGGCGACGCACTGCCCGAGGGGGACGAACTGCCCGACGGCGAGGCACTGCCCGAGGGAGACGCGCTGCCCGACGGCGACGCGCTCCCGGACGGCGACGAGCTACCCGACGGCGACGCACTGCCCGAGGGAGACGCGCTCCCCGAGGGGCAGGGCGTACCGCTGGGCGACGAGGTGGGCGACGAGGTGGACGAACCGCTGGGCGAGGCCGGCGATGTGGGCGCTGTCGCGGTCGCGGCGGGGGCCCGTTGGGCGACTGCCTGGGCCGTCACCGGCGGCCGGGTCTGCCGGGTCGGCGAGGCCGAGGCCGAGGCCGACGCCGACGGCGACGGCGAACCGGTCGGGGTCGGGCAGTCGTCGGCTGCCGCCCGGTTCTGGGTACGGATCTGCGCGAGGCGCGCCTCGACCTCCGCGGGAAGCTTCCCGCCCGGCTTGACGCACGGGTCGAGCAGCCAGGTCGTACCCTCCAACTCGCGGGTGCAGGGCGCCGCGTCGTACGACTCGGCTGCGGGGGCGGCGCTCGCCGGGGTGGGTGAGGCGCCCCCGGCGGTCGCGGCGACCACCGCGGTGAGCGCGGCCACCGCCAGCGCCATCCCGGCGGCGAAGAGAACGTTCTGGATCGACCTCGTGGGTCGTGGTCCTGGTGGTCCGCTTGGATCCAACTGGCTCATTGCCGTCCTCCAGGGACTGAGTGCACCGGTAGGTTGTTACCGCACGGTAGGGACGCGCGCGGTAACCCGGTAGATCAGTCGGCCTTACCTACTGTCGAGCGGGGATCGCTCGCGGTGACCCTCTGGCGTACGCCCGACCGTCTCGTGACCGAGCACGACGGCCAGCTCCCGGCGGTTGCGGACGCCCAGTTTCGTGAAGACCCGGGCCAGGTTGTTGTTGACGGTGTTGACCGACAGTCCGAGCCGGTCGGCGATGCTGCGGCTGGACAGGGCGACCGCGAGCAGCGCGACGTCCCGCTCGCGGCGGGTCAGCGTCGCCTGTTCGACGCCCGGGGCGGTCGCGGCGAGCAGCGGCGTCCGTACGCCCCGGCAGGCCTCGGCCAGCGTCGCGGCCCGCTGCGCCACCGCCAGTCGAGGTCGACCCCGTCGGGCGTACGCCCGGGCGGCGACGCCGACCGCCTCGGCGGCGAGCAGGGTGTGCCCGCGGGCGACGAGGTCGTCGGCGGCTGCCTCCAGGGCCGGCCCGTCGTCGTGGAGCAGACCGTCGACCGCGCCGGAAAGGGTCGACGCCAAGCCGCCGAGCTGGTCGGCGAGGGTACGCAGCCGGTCCCGGACCGGCTCCGGGGCACCGAGGCGCGCGCACTCGTAGAGCGCCACCGCCTCGATGGTGGGCTGCTCGCTGCCGCGGGCCAGGTCGGCCGCGTGCCGGGCGGTACGGATCGCCGCGGTGAGGTCCCCCTCGGCGACCTGCACCCAGGCGCGGTTCAGCTCCACCCAGGCGTGGAAGATCCGGTTGGCGGTCCGCTCCCGGGCGTCCGCCGCGGCCAGCCAGCGCCGCGCGCCGGACAGGTCGCCGGACAGGGCCCGGACGCCGGCCAGCTCGGCCCAGTACGTCCGTACCAGGTGGTACTGGTCGTTCTCCTCGACCAGGGCGATGGCCTCGCGCAGGTCCGCCTCGGCGGCGTCGAGCTGCCCCTGCGCCTTGCCGATGATCCCCCGGAACCCGGCCCACACGGCGACCATCCCCCGCGCGTCGCTGGCGACCGCGGCGCGGTAGCCCTCGTCGGCCAGCTCGACGGCCTCGGCCAGCTCACCGGCGGCGTACCGGGCGTAGCAGAGCCCCAGCCCGACCTGGGCCTCGTTCCACGGCAGGTGTTCGGGTGCGGCGGCGAGCACGGCCCGGCCCCGCCGCGCCAGCTCCGCCGCGAGCCCGAGGCGGCCGAGCATGCCCGCCGCCGAGGCCGCGCCCATGGTCGCCCAGCTTGCCGCGCGTACGCCGGTGTCGGGGCGGGCGAGCACGGCCTGACCGACCGCCAGGGCCGCCTCGCACCGACCGTCGTAGAACAGCACCCAGGACCGGGTGGCCTCGGCCAGGTCGTGGCCGGGCGAGCCCTCCGGCACCATCCGCAGCGTCTCGTGCGCCTCGTCGATCCGGTCCAGCCCCCAGTACAGCAGCCCGGCCCGGGTGATCGCCCAGATGGCGAGCCGCTTGCTGCCCGGGGGCGGGGCCGGCGGGAGCATGTCGAACGCCTCCTGGCTGCGTGCCTGGTACTGCAACACCCGGGCCAGCAGCCACTGCGCCTCCCACCCCGGCCCGGCGTCGTACGCCGTGCGGGCCAGCCGCTCGGCCAGGTCGATGTCGAACCGGTCGATCGCCTGGCGGGCGGCGGCCAGCGCGATTTCCGGGTGCCGGACGCTGCCGGAGCGCAGTTGCCACACACCGGCGACCAGCGCGTCGTCGCGGCGGCGCAGCGGCATGCTCGCCAACACGTCGGCGAGCTGCCCGAACACGGTCCGGGACCGGCTGGCGGGCATGCTGGCGCGCAGCGCCTCGCCGTAGAGCGGGTGGGCCATCCGCAGGGCCGTACGCGCGCCCGAGCGCTCCGCGACCACCATGCCGCTGCGCTCGGCGGCCTCGATGGCGGTCGGGTCGACGAACCGTTCCAGCAGGGCCAGGGAGAGTGGTTCGCCGCAGGCGACCACCTCCAGCACCTGCCGGGCCGCCGGTTCGAGGGCGCGCAGCCGGGCGCTGACCAGCTCGGCGAGCCGGGGGCTGCCGGAGGCGGTGCCGCGCCAGCGCCAGACGCCCCGCACCTCGTGCAGGCCGCCGGTCTCCATCGCGTCGGCGAGCAACTCCCGCAGCAGCAGCGGGTTGCCGTCGGCGAGCTGCCGCAGCCGACGCCGGCTGAGCGCGTCGAGCGGACCCGGCGCGGCCTCGTCGAGCAGGTGGTCCACGGCGGTGGACGGCAGCGGACGCACCTCCAGTCGCCGACCGGAACCGGTCCACAGTGAGGTGAGCGCGTCGGAGAGGGGTTCGCCCGCGCGGACCGTCGCCACCGCCACCGCCAGACCGTGCACGGCGAGCTGGTGCAGCAGTCCGGCGGACGGTTCGTCGAGCAGGTGCGCGTCGTCGATCCCGATCATGACGGTGCGTCCGGCGCTGCGCCGGGCGAAGTCGCGCTCCACGGTGACGACCAGCCCCATCGGGTCGGCGTGCGGCCGGGTCGGCGCGGGGATGAGGTGCGAGACCGCGCCGAACGGGATCGAGCGGGCCGCACCGGTCGCCGACACCCAGTGGCACTCCACGCCGCTGTCACCGGCGCGCGCCAACGCCTCCCGCAGCAACCGCGTCTTGCCCACGCCGGCGTCGCCCACCAGCACCAGACCGGGTACCCGCGCCGCCACGACGTCCTCGATGGTCTTCAGCTCGACGTCGCGGCCGACGAGTGTCCATTCCCCACGTCCCGGCATGACGACCCTCACCTCGCCCTCGGGGCAGCCCTGCCGTCCACCCTATGGGCAGTCCCGACACTTCCGCTCGACAGCGGTCGATGCAGTCAGGACGAGGTGGTGAGCAGGTAGTCGTCCGCCTCCGGGCTCCACCGCAGGTCGACCGCGCCGCTGGTGGCGGCGGCCTTGCAGAACTGCAGGAAGCTGCGGTAGCCGAGCTTCTTCTCGCTGAAGTCGGGCCGGACCCGGCGGAGCTGGTTCTTCAGGCCGGAGAGCGCCACCGGGTTGCCGGCGCTGCCCAGGTCGCCCACCACGCCCCGGAGCAGGCCGAACGCCACCTCCCGGTCGCCGTGCTCGGGCAGGGACACCTCGGGGTCACCCTTGGCGGGCCCCTCGGCCAGGTCGACCACGTTGTGCTCGGCGAGGTGGCGCAGCAGCTCGCCGAAGGTACGGAAGCCGTAGTCGGACTCGCTGAAGGTCGGGTCCTTGCGCAGCAGGGTGCGCTTGAGCCGGGACGCGGTCACCTCGCCGCTCGCGCTGCCCTGCAGACCGGCCACCGTCTGGGCGACCTGCACGGCGAGCGCGTCGACGTCCCGGCCGGGCTCCTCCCCCACCGGCGGCTCCTCCACCTCCGGCTCCCGCTGCTGCTCCGGCTCGGTCGGCCGCTGATCGGGGCCGGTCTGCCGGACCGGCCGGGCGTGCCGGGCGCGTACGGGCGGGATGTCCACGCCCTCCAGCCGGTCGTAGTACAGGAACTCGTCGCAGGCCGGTGGCAGCAACGCCGACGTGGACCCCTCCACCCCGACGCCGATGACCCGCTTGTTGAGCTCACGGAGCTTGTGGACGAGCGGCGTGAAGTCGCTGTCGCCGCTACAGATGACGAAGGTCGAGATGTAGTCGCGTTCGAACGCCAACTCGATCGCGTCGACGGCCATCTTGATGTCGGCGGCGTTCTTGCGGGACGCCCCCATCCGCTGCGGGATCTCGATCAGCTCCACGTGGGACCGCGTGAGCATCCGGCGGTCCTCGTCGAAGTACGACCAGTCGGCGTACGCCCGGCGCACCACGACCCGCCCACGCTCGGCCAACGCGTCGGCGATCGGCCGGAAGTCGAAGGCCCCGCCGCCACGATGGTCGCGGGCCCCCAACGCCAGGTTCTCGTAGTCGAGAAAGAGGGCGATGCGATCTTCGTGCTCCACGCGGCTCACCCTACGCCGGCCGTACCGGTTCGGGGCGCACTCGACGCGCCGCACCTCAACTCGCTATCCGTCCATTTCTTGCGGTCCAATAGTCGCCTCTTTTCATTCTTCGATTGACGTCTTGCAGTGGGATGTTCGGTGCTGCATCATGACGCTCAATGTCGGGCGTCGGGGGCGCCGGGCGGACCTCCACCACCACCCACCCAGGAGGGTCACCGATGTCTCGCAGCATCCTGCCGGCGCGCGGACGACCGGGCCGCCGCCCGGTCGCCACCGCCGTCGCGCTCGCGACCGGCCTCGCCGTGCTGGTCGCCGGACCCACCGTCGCCGCCGCCGGCCCGGCCACGCCATCCGGCACGCAGCCGGTCGTCACCCGGGCGGCCCTCGATCCGGCACTCGTCGCCGGGCGCGGGGCCGACGTCGACTTCGTCGAACAGGAGGCCGAGAACGCCCGCACCAACGGCGAGATCATCGGCCCGGACCGGTCCGCCTACACCCTGCCCTCCGAGGCGTCCGGCCGCCGGGCCGTCCGACTCACCCCGGGCGAGTACGTCGAGTTCGTCCTGCCCAGCGCCGCCAACGGGATCACCGTGCGGTACAGCATCCCGGACGCGCCGTCCGGCGGCGGGATCACCGCGCCGCTGACGATCGCCGTCAACGGCAAGCACGTGCGCGCCATGACGCTGACCTCGCAGTACTCGTGGCTCTACAACCAGTACCCGTTCACCAACGACCCGCAGGCCGGCCTGCTGCACCCGGACTGGTGGATCACCGAATGCCAGTGCGTGCCGTCGGCCACCACGCCGTACCCGAGCATCAGCACGCCGTTCCGGCCCACCCACTTCTACGACGAGCAGCGACTGCTGCTCGGGCGCACGTACCGGGCCGGCGACAAGGTCCGGCTCACCGCGCCGACCGGCACCGCCGCCGCCTGGACGGTCATCGACCTGCTCGACTCCGAACTGGTCGCGCCGCCGCGCGTACGGCTGCTCGCGGCGAACGTCCTCGCGTTCGGCGCCGACCCGACCGGCCGACGGGACTCCGCCGACGCGATCGACAAGGCCGTCGCCTTCGCCCGCCGCACCCACCTGAAGGTGTACATCCCGCCGGGCACCTACCAGGTCAACCGGCACATCATCGTCGACGACGTGACGATCGAGGGCGCCGGCAACTGGCACACCATCATCAAGGGCCGCGAGGTCGCCCTGTCGACCCCCGCGCCGGACGGCTCGGTGCACACCGGCGTCGGGTTCTACGGCCGCGACGCCGCCGACGGCGGCAGCCGCAACGTGCACCTCTCCGGCTTCGCCATCGAGGGCGACGTGCGGGAGCGCATCGACACCGACCAGGTCAACGCGATCGGCGGAGCGATGAGCGACTCCACCATCGACGGGCTCCACCTGCGCCACACCAAGGCGGGCCTGTGGTTCGACGGTCCGATGCGCAACGTCCGGGTCACCAACACCATCGTCGTCGACCAGATCGCCGACGCGCTCAACTTCCACACCGGCGTGACCGACTCCCTGGTGGCGCACAATTTCGTCCGCAACACCGGCGACGACGGCCTGGCGATGTGGTCGGAGAAGACGGCCAACGCCCGGAACACCTTCGACCACAACACCGTGCAGTCGCCGACGCTGGCCAACGGAATCGCCATCTACGGCGGCACCGACACGACCGTCTCGCACAACCTCGTCGCCGACCCGGTCCGCGAGGGCAGCGGCCTGCACGTCGGCGCCCGCTTCGGCGCGGAGCCGTTCGCCGGATACCTGCGGTTCACCGGCAACACCACGGCCCGCGCCGGCACGTACGAGCTGAACTGGAACATCGGGCTCGGCGCCATCTGGATGTTCGCGCTGGACCGCAGCATCGACGCGGCCATCGAGGTGACCGGTGACGCGTACCTGGACAGCACCTACAACGCGATCATGCTGGTCAGCGACTGGCCGGTGAAGGACCTCTACTCGATCACCAACGTGAACTTCCGCGACGTCCGGGTCGACGGCACCGGCACCTCGGTGGTCAGCGCCCGTACGGCCGGCTCGGCCTCGTTCGCCAACGTGGACGCCCGCAACGTGGGCGCGGTCGGCGTCAACAACTGCGGGTCGTTCCACTTCACCCCGACCGGGTCGGAGTTCACGCTGACCGACCTGGGCGGCAACGACGGCGGCTGGCTCGCCCCGTGGCTCCTGCCCAACACGATCACCTGCGACGACCGGCCGCCGGTCTCGCCACCGCCGCCTCCGGCACAGTGGTGAACGCGGTGGGCGGCCCGGTCGACCGGGCCGCCCACCGCCGTCTAACGCGTGCGGACGTACGCCAGCGGCACCGTCGTCGGCTGCCCGTCCCAAGAACCGCGCAGGGTGCCGCCCCGAACCTCGCCCGCCCCGGCGACCGGCCGGCGGACGACGACCAGCTCCACCGCGTCGGTGACGATGACGGTGTCGTCCCCGTCGACGACCCGCCGAACCGCGCCGACCTCCGGCACGTCCCCGCCGCCGTCGACGTCGATCGTCATCGCCGGCGGTCGCACCTCGCGCCGACCGTCGACCTCGAAGTACTGCTCCGCCTGACCGGCGCCGCTCAGGACGGCGTGGGTCAGCGCCGCCGCGTACACCGGGTCGGCGCAGGCGTCGTACACCCAGCGGCGGCCGAGCGTCGAATGATCGGTGGTACCGACCAGCCACTCGTCGGCGTCGTCGAGCGGCGCGGCGCGGTAGGTCAGTGGAACCTGGTGGACCGGCCCGTCGGCGGCGGCGACCAGGATCGTCTCCATGCCGACCTCGCCGGCCGGGTCGTCGAAGCGGTACGCCCCCCTACTCACCACCTCGACGCCGGCCGGTCCCCGGTACCAGGGTCGGTCGGGCAGCCAGGTCGTCAGCAGTTCGAGCTTCGTGGGGCGCAGTGTCGCCCGGTGCAGCAGTGCCATGCGTCAGGAGCCTAGTCAGAACCCCGCGCACGGGTTGCCGCCTACGGTGCACCCCTCCGGCTCCCGGGCCTTGGGTCGGCTGTCGCGGACGTCGAAGCGGATGGTCCGCGACCCGCCGGCCGGCAGGGCCTCGCCGGTGAAGGTGAGCGCCTGCCCGTCCCGGGACGAGTCGGCCCCGTCGACGTCGTCCACGCTGCTGCCCTCGGCCAGGGTCACCACCACGACCCACTGCTCGACGGGCGCTGGCCCCGGATTGTCCACCACCACCTCCCCGGTGTAGCCGAACAGCCGACTGGAGGCGGTGTCGTACCGCGCGACCAGCGGGGGCGGGGGCGGCGGCCCGGTGGGAGTGGGAGTGGGCGACGGCTTCGCCGACGGGGTACGCGTCGGTCGGGCGCTGGTCGGCGTGGCGGTGCGCGACGGGCGCACGGAGGGCGTGACCTTCGGCTGACCGGAGGTCGCCGCCGCCTCCACGAGGCTCGGCTCCGGTGTCGTCGGCGTCGGCGACGAGGTCGGCGTGGCCACCTGGTCCGGGTCGCCCGGCAGCGTCAGCCACGCCGCCGTACCCGCCGCCAGCACGACCCCGACGAGTCCGGCGACGACCGCCCGCCGACGACGACGCCGGACCGGGCCGGCCGCCGCGATCACCGGCAGTTCGGTGGTCATTCCGGCCTCGCCTCGGCGCAGGTCGACCTGCTGGAACGCGAGCCAGTCCAGAATGGCCGGCAGACGCACGGTGAGCGCCTGACGCAGTTGCTGTTCACGGGCGTCGCGCTGCTCGTCCGACCAGGCGCCGTGGGTCGGCACCTCCCGCACGGCCAGTCGACTGCCCTCTCTGGTGGCGGTGACGGTGCAGGTCAGCTCGCTGAGCCGGCCGGCCTCGTCGCAGCGCAACGCCAGCAGCTCCGGCACCTGCCGCTCGGTCACCTCGACCTCGACGTCGGCGTCGAAGCCGGGCAGGTCGGCCGTGTGCACCAGCAGCCGGTCCGGTACTCCCTCCACCATGTCCGCCTCGGCGAACCAACGGCCGAGCAGCTCCCGATCCGTCAGTGCGAGCCAGACCCGGTCGGACGGGTGGGACAGGTCGACGTGCGCGCCGATCTCGATCACGGCGAGACTCTAACGGGTGGCCAGGAGACTCCGGGGTCGGAGGCCGGCTCAGCCCCAGCGGCCCGCCCGCTCGACGGCCTCCGTCAGCGCCACCCGGGCGGCGGTGCTCAGCTCGACGACCAACTCGGCGGCAGGTACTTCCCGGGCGAGGGGGTGCGCCTGCCCGGCCCACAGGTTCGCCACCGAGGCGTCGCCGTCGCGTCGGGCGGCGGCGAGCAGCGGACGGGTCAGGTGCAGCACCTGCGGGTAGCCGGCCGGCGCCTGCGCGTCGTGCGTCCGCAGGAAGTCGTTGACCACGCCACGGGCCCGCTTGCCGGTGTACGCCCGGGTCAACGCGGTCGGGGCGACGCTGGCCACCGCCGCGCGGTGCAACGGCGAGCTGCCCGCCTCCGGGCAGCGCAGGAACGCCGTACCGACCTGCGCCGCGACCGCCCCGGCGGCCAGCGCCGCCGCCAGCGCGGGGCCGTCGGCGATGCCGCCCGCCGCCACCAGCGGACGGTCGCATCCGGCGACCAGCCGGAGCAGCGGCAGCAGCGCGTAGTCGTCGTCGTCCGGCAGACCGCCGCGGTGCCCGCCGGCCTCGGTGCCCTGCACGATGACGGCGTCGACGCCCAGGCCGGCGGCGGCGGTGGCGGCGTCCGGTCGGGTGACCGTCGCCCACACCTCGGTGCCGCGCTCCCGCAACGCCGTCACGGCGGCGCGGTCGGGCAGTCCGAACGCGAAGGACACGACCGGCACCGGGTCCGCGAGGAGCGCGGCCAGCTTCTCGGGGTACGCGTCGTCCCCGCCCACCGGATCGCCGAGCGTCACCCCGAACTGCTCGGCCTGCGGCGCGAGCCGCCGCGCGTACGCCGAGACGGCGGCCTCGTCGACCTGACCGTCACCGGGTAGGAAGACGTTGACCCCGAACGGCCGGTCGGTACGGGCGCGCACCGCGCCGATGTCGGCGACCAGCCGGCCGGTGTCGATCATGCCGGCGGCCAGGAACCCGAGTCCACCGGCGGCGGAGACCGCCGACACGAGATCCGGCGTGGACGGGCCGCCGGCCATCGGGGCGGCGACGATCGGGTGGCGTAGCGCGGACAGCACGGACATCCACCCATCCTCCCGTACCGCGCCCGGTCCGCCGTCAGCGTCGGTCGGTGTGCCGCCGCCACAGCAGTCCGGCCACGGCGAGGAGCGCCAGCAGCGTCCCCGCGCCGGCCGCCAGCGACCACACCTGACCGCCGCCGATCCCGGCCGCCTGCGCCGCCGGGCTGGCCGCGGCGGGCGACGGCGGGGCCGCCGTGGTGGACTCCGCGGGATGAGCGGCGGGGCCGGCCGTCGTGGGGTACCGCAGGATCGTCGGCCGGGTACCGGCCGGTTGGTCGGCGGACTCGGAGACGGTGAGCAGCGACCGGCCGTCCCGGCTGTAGGTGATCGACTCGCCCTGCGGCTCGTCGGGCAGTGGCGTGATCCGCGGGGTGCCCGAAGTCAGCGCGCCGACCAGGTCGCCGCCGGACACGTCGTACTCGAACGCGTCCGCGTAGCTGCGCAGCACCACCCGGCGGCCGTCCGGCGCGCTCGCCGCGCCGGTCACGACACTCCGGCCGAGAAACGAGTACGGATTACTGGTCGTGGTGGCCGGCAGGACCACCTTGCCCACGGAGGCCAACGGCGTGGTGGCGCCCGGCTTCAGCGCGGTGGTCGGGGCGTACAGGACCACGGTGCCGCTGCCACCCTTGGTGATGATCAGCGGCCGACCGGACGCGTCGATCAGCAGCGCCTCCGCGTCGTGCGGATTGTCCGGGTACGTCATCCGGTACAGCACCGGCTCCTCAGCGCCGGACGCGAGCCGCCACAGCGCGATCGTCTCGCGGTTGCGGTCGTTGTCACCGATGTCGGCCACCCAGAGGGTGCCGTCCCGGCCGACGGCCAGGTCCTCGGTGTCCCGGGGCCGGGTGGGGTAGCGGACGGTCCGCGCCACCGCGCAATTCCTGTCGAGGAAGAAGATCCGTCGGCGGGCCTCGTCGTCGGCGCCGTCGTTGACCACGACGTACCCATCGTCGGTGGTGACCATCCCGGACAGCTCGTTGAGCCGCTCGTCGCGGATCTCGCACACCGGGTCGCCCGCTTTCACGGCACCGGCCGCCGCCGGAGCCGCCGGTAGGGCCACAGCCAGCGACGCCGCGCCCGCGACGAGAGTCGCCAGCGCCGTCGTGCGGACGCGCCGCCCCCGGGTCACCCAGCCGCGTACCCGCATCGTCCGCCTCCTCGTCGGGGCCGGTGGCCCGGCCGTCCCGCCCATCCTGGCCGATCGGGGACGGCGACGGCGACCAAGCGCGCGGACCCGACGGCATCCGCGCTCCGGGCCGCGCGCCGCCGTGCCCGCACCGCAGCCGGATCTGTCGTACCCGTGGTCCATGATCGTGTCGTCGCAGCGCCGCCGACGCCGGCCGCGCGCGCACCACCCTGGATTCTTCTCGATGTGGGAGGCCGTGACGTGACGAACGCCGACGAAGCCGACTGGCGGCGGCGCAGCGTGGTGGCGGTGCTGCCGCCCGCCCGCTCCCGGAAGCTGGCGAAGGTGCCCTTCGTCGAGCTGGCCGACGGACGTCTGCAGGGCGTGGTCTCCAGCGGGTCGGACGTCGAGCGGGTCTACGTCTCGTCGGTCACGGCCGGCACCCACGCCTACCAGTGCAGCACCAACAACAACCGACCGTGCGGTGGCTTGCGCGCCACCCCGTGCAAGCATCTGCACGCGCTCGCGGACGAGGCCCTCCTCCAGTACGGCGTCGACCGCGTCGCCCGCTACCTGCGGGTCGACGTCGGCGACGGGGTGGCCACCGGAGCGGAGCTGCTGGCCCGACTGGACGGTCAGCCCGAGCCGGCGTCGGCGGCGGTGGTGTTCAGTCGCTTCCTGCGCCACCTCGCCTACCTGGAGGTTCCCGTCAGCACGGCCCCGCTGCCCGAGCTGCACTGGTTCCCGGCGACCCGGGCCGGCCGCTGATGCGCGGCACCCAGGTCGCGGCCCTGCGTACGGCCCCGGCCGGGTTGACCGACGCGCTCGATGTGGTGGCCGGCTTCGACGACGCCCTCGTCGACGGTTTCGGCCGGGTCGGCGAACGGGGCGCGTCCGCACTGGCCGCGTTCGCCGACGCGCTCACCGGCACGCCACTGGGTGACCCGGTGGCCGTCGCGGTGGACGCGGTCGTCGCCGGGTCGGTCGCCCCGCAGCACCTCGCCGCGCTCGCCGGCGCGCGCTCGGCGCTGCTCGGCGCGGCACACGACGCCCTGCTCGGGCAGCTCGACGAGACACTCGGCCGCACGCGGTCGTCGTGGACGGCACCGACCAGCGTGCCTCCCGAGGCGCCGGCCGCGCTCGCCGGCGCACGGGCGTGGTGGCACGAGGTGGCGCTCACCGGCTGGCGGGGCGTCGACCACGAGCTGCTCTCCGTCGCCGCCGGGGTGGTCGAGACCAGCCTCCTCGTGCCGGAGCTACGACGCGTCGCGGTGCTGCTCGACGGGCTCGCCGCCGAGCTGCGGGCCTGCGTCCCGGTCGCCACCATGGCGCGGGTGCCGGCACGCCGGTGGGCCGATCTCTGGGCTCGCGGCGTCCTGCTCGCCGAGGGCACGCCGCCGCCCGATGCGACGCCCTCGGTCTCCGGCCGGCTGTTGCCGCTCGGTGTGGACGTGCACAGTCACGACACCGCGGTGCAGATCCAACTGCACGCCATCCTGGAGCCGGCGGACGGCGGCCCGGCGCGGCTGGTCCGCACGGCGGTCACCGCGGCGAAGGTCGACACCATCGTCGGTCCGGCGATCTGGCGGCTGTTGTCGCACCATCCGGCGCTGCTCACCGCGCTGGCCGACAAGCGGGCGTTGACCGTGACCGACCTGCCGCTGCGCGGCGGCGACCTGGGCTGGGTCGACGACCGGGTCCGGCTCGACGAGCCCGCCGACCCGTTCGCCACTGCCCGGGTCCTGTTGCCCGCGGCGACCACGGCCGCGACCGACCCCCTGGATCGACACCCGGCGGGCATCGCCGAGCCCGTCCTCGTGGAGGGACCCGTGATCCGGGACGAGACCGGCGCCCTCGCCGTCGAGGTGGACGGCGAACGGATACCGCTGGCCGTCGACAGGTTGCCGGCCGCCGGTCCGCTGACCGTCGACCTGGTCGCCAGCGCGTCCGCCAGCCTGGGGCTCCTGCGCTGGGACGACGACCGGTGGCAGCTCCAGCCGTTGGCGGTGCTGGGCACGGTGAAGCGGCGGACGGTGCCGGCGCACAACGGCGACTGGGCGTGCGGCGTCACCGATCCGAAGATCGCCAAGGAGGAGGCGCGGGCGGGCGACGCCGTGGCCGTGCTGCGCGAACGCGCGGGACGGTTGCTGCGCCGATGACCACGCCGATCCCCACCGGCGGGTTCGCCGACGCCAACCGCCGTCAGGTCCTCTACTGGCGGCTCTTGTCCCGCCTCTTCGACCGCGACGAGCAGCCCAGCCTGGAGTCGGCGAGCGTCGCCGTCGTCGACGACCTCGGGCTGCCCGCCGCCCTGCTGGACCCGGCCGTCTCGGTGGACACCATCGTGCAGCGCTTCCCGACGCTCGCGGCCGAGCTGCGCGGCCTGCTCACCCCCACCGACGCCGAGCCCGACGCGGTCGGACCCGACGCCATCGGACCCGACGCCATCGGGCCTCGGGCCGTTGGGTCGGACAGCGGGCGGGACGACGCCGCGCCGCACGAAGGCGGGCCGCACGAAGGCGGGCCGCACGAAGGCGGGCCGCGCGCGGATTCGGCCTATCTGCCCGGTGCCGCCGAGGTACGCCGCGCCGCGCTCGTGTCGAAGGTGCTGCTGAACGTGTTCGCCACCGGCTCCGGCCCGGTCAGCGCGACCCAGCTGGCCCGATGGCAGTCCGACGCCGGCTGGTTCGAGCAGGCACTCGGCTGCGAGCCCGGCGAGCTGCGCCGTCAGAGCGGCGGGCTGGGCGGCACCCTCGCCGGGCTGGAGGGTGACCTGGTCCGACGGATGCACCTGCGGGAGGTGCTCGCCGACCCCGCGCTGGCCAGCCAGCTGACCCCGAGCATGTCGCTGATCGAGCAGTTGCTACGGGACAAGGCCAACCTGTCCGGGCTGGCGCTGGCGAACGCCAAGGCGCTGATCCGGCGCTTCGTCGACGAGGTCGCCGAGGTGCTCCGGACGCAGGTGCAACAGACGAGTGTCGGCGCGCTCGACAGGTCGGTGCCGCCCAAGCGCGTGTTCCGCAACCTGGATCTCGACCGGACCATCTGGCAGAACCTGACCAACTGGAGTCCGGACGACGAGCGGCTCTATGTCGACCGGCTCTACTACCGGCACACCGCACGCCGCACCACTCCGTCCCGGCTCATCGTGGTGGTCGACCAGTCCGGCTCGATGGTCGACGCGATGGTCAACTGCACGATCCTCGCGTCGATCTTCGCCGGCCTGCCGAAGGTGGACGTGCACCTGATCGCGTACGACACCCGGGCACTGGACCTCACCCCGTGGGTGCACGACCCGTTCGAGGTGTTGCTGCGTACGCAGCTGGGCGGCGGCACCGACGGCACGGCGGCGCTGACGCTGGCGCGGCCGAAGATCGCCGAGCCGAAGAACACGGTGCTGGTGTGGATCTCCGACTTCTACGAGGTCAACCACCAGGCGGTCTTCGACGGCCTCCAGTCCGTGCACCGCTCCGGCGCCAAGGTCATTCCGGTGGGCTCGGTCAGCAGCTCGGGCCAACAGAGCGTCAACCCCTGGTTCCGGCAACGCCTGAAGGACCAGGGCACCCCGGTCATCTCCGGCCACATCCGCAAGCTCGTCAGCGAGCTGAAGAACTTCCTCACCTAGGAGAGCAGTCCCTCATGTCCGAGATGTTGCGCGCCCCCGCCGAGGTCACGTACGCCGACGAGCTGGATTTCCTCGAGTCGGTCGACACCGGTCCGAAGCCGTTCTCGTGGCGCCTGAGCCCGCGCATGGTCCGGCTGTTCATTCTCGGGTCGGAGCGGGCCGACGGCCTGTCCCGGGAGATCCCGCAGAAGTGGTTCGGCGACCGCAGTTTCGTCGAGCGCGCCATCGTCACCCTCGCCTCGGACCGGGGCCTGCTGCTGATCGGTGACCCCGGCACCGGCAAGAGCTGGCTGGCCGAGTTGCTGGCCGCGGCCATCTGCCGAAACTCGACCCTGGTCGTGCAGGGCACCGCCGGCACGACGGAGGACCACATCAAGTACTCGTGGAACGTGTCCATGGTGATCGCCAAGGGCCAGTCCCGGGAGTCGATGATCCCGTCGCCGATCATGACGGCGATGGAGCGTGGCGTGGTCGGTCGCTTCGAGGAGTTGACCCGCTCCACCAGCGACGTGCAGGACGCGCTGATCTCGATCCTGTCCGAGAAGTACGTCGCGATCCCCGAGCTGGACCAGGACAACATCGTCTTCGCCCAACCCGGTTTCTCGATCATCGCGACGGCGAACAGCCGCGACCGGGGCGTCAACGACCTCTCCTCGGCGCTCAAGCGACGGTTCAACTTCGTCCGGATTCCGGTGGTCACCAACAAGCGCAGCGAGGCCGAGATCGTGCGGTTCCGCACCGAGGAGTTGCTGCGCCGGCACCGCATCGAGCTGGACGTGCCGCCCACCCTGCTGGACATCCTGTTGCAGAGCTTCGCCGACCTGCGCGCCGGTGCCGCGGCGGCGACGAGCGACGACGAGAAGCTGGAGTCGGCACTGTCGACCGCCGAGCAGATCGGCGTGCTGGAGGACGCGATCCTGCACAGCCAGTTCTTCGGCGACCGTACGCTGCGCGCGGCGACGCTCGCCGGGTCGTTGGTCGGGTCGCTGGCCCGGCGCAGCCCGGAAGACCTGGCAATCCTCAACAAGTACCTGCACGGCGTGGTCGAGCCACGGGCCCGCAAGGACGACGACGGCTGGGCGGGCTTCCTGGACGGTGGTCGTCAGGCGATCGCGTCCCTCTCGTGACCGCGTCGACAGTCGCCGGCACGTTCGGCGCGCTCCGCGAGCAGCTCACCGACGCGGCGACCGCGTTCGCGGGCTCCTCCGACGCGCTCGGCGCGATCCTCGCCGGGATGGTCGACGATGTCGACCGGGCGCTCGGCGAGCCGCTGGAGATCTTCCCGGTCTGCCACCACTCGCCGGCCTCCGCGCTGGCCATGGTGCGCCGGCTGCGCGCCAAACAGCCCCGGGTGATCTACCTGGAGCTGTGCGAGGATCTCCAGCCGCTGCTCGGCGAGTTGCGCAACTGCCGCCTGCCGGTGGCGGTTCAGGCGTTCGCGTCGGAGCTGTCCGGCTTTCCGGCCGACTGGGGGCCGCTCAGCGTCGTCGCACCGATCACCGAGGCGTCGGCGGAGTACCAGGCCATCGCGTACGCGTTGGAGACCCCCGGCGTGGAGCTGGTGTTGGTGGACCGCTCCACCGACCACGTCTTCCAGTGGTCACCGCGCGACCAGCCGACCGGCGGGAGCAACGCGAACGGGCCGACCGACACCGCTGCCGAATCGGGGCTGCACGGCGACGCCGTCGGGGTGGAGATCGGCGACCTGCGGCCCCGGTTCGCGGAGCTGGAGGCGTACCTGCTGCATCACGGCAAGGTGCGGCACTGGTCGGAATGGTGGGACCAGTACGTGGAACGCCCGCTGGCCGACGCCGACCACGACACGTACCGGCAGGTGATGGTGCTGATCGGCAGCCTGTTCCGGCGGCTGCGCCCGGCCGACGCGGACCGTCTCGATCGCGACGAGGATCGCGAGCGGTACATGTGGACGCGGATGCGCCAGCACCTGGCCACCTCCGGCGTCGATCCGGCGGACTGCCTCTACGTCTGCGGCGCGTTCCACGCCGCCAGCCGGGTCGAGCAGTTCGGGCTGGGCTCCGCGGCCGACGACTTCGAGATCACCCCGCGCACCGACACCCGCTGGCGGTACGGGCTGATCCCGTCCAGCCACTCGGCGATCGAGGCACAGTTCGGGCTGGCGTCCGGCTCGGTGTCGATCGCTGCGGCGACCTGGGCCAAGGAGGTACGCCGCCACGGGCTGTCGCCGTACCAGCTCGGCGCCCAACGCACGACGGCCGTGCGGGGGCGACGCGGTCGGGTCACGACGGTCCCCTCCCCCGCCGGGCCGGTCGATGACCGACTCACCGGCTTCCTCGCCGCGCCACCGCGCCCGGACGGTCTGGACGAGGCGGAGTTGCGCGGCTGGTGTGTCGACATCGTGCGGTTGGCTCGCCGCAACGGATATCTGGCGAGCACCGCCGACGCCATCGCGGTCTTCGAGACGTCGGTCCTGCTGGCCGGGCTGCGCAACCGGGCCCGGCCCACGCCGTACGACTTCGCCGACGCCGCGGTCACCTGTATCGAGAAGGACGTGGTGCCCGGACGGCGGGACGTCCGACGGCTCTGCGAGATCCTGCTGGGCGGCGACCGGATCGGTCAGGTCGGCTACGACGCTCTGCCGCCGCTGGCCCGCGACGTGTTCGATCGGCTGGAACCGCTCGGCCTGGCCCTGGAGAAGCGGACCGTCCAGCGGGCGCTGCTGGACCTGAACGCCGAGCCGGCGCTGGGCCGCTGCTCGGACCTGCTGTGGATCCTGCGGCATCTGCTGCCACCGGCCGCGGTCCGCCCGATCATGGGTGAGCGGCGGCTCGGTCAGCGCTCGGTCCAGGAGAGCTGGGACCTGGCGCTCGGTCACCATCAGCGGGCGTTGATCGAGCTCGGTTACGAGGGTGTGACCGTCGAGCAGGTCCTGGAGCAACGACTGCGCCGGGCGGTGCGCGGCCCGGACGCCACCGCCGCCAGCGCTCTGGCCGCGGTCGAGGATGCGATCCGGCTGCTCGACAGCCCACGTCTGGTCGACGAGCTGGGGACGCGGGCGGTGGAGCTGCTCGCCAGCGCGCGCACCGTCGACGACGCTCCCGACGTGTTGCGCCGTATCCGACGGTTGCTGGCGCATCACCGGGCCACCGCGTCGACCCTGCCGGCCTGGTGCGAGGCGTTCGTGACGACCGGGTACGCGCACTACTGCACCCTGCTGCCCACCGCGATCACCAGCGACGAGACCAACGTGCGGCAGGTCGGCGCGATGCTCGGCTTCCTGTTCTCGATGGAGGGTCTGGCGCTGTCGTTGGGCTGCGACCGCTCCCAGCTGGAACTGGCCGTCGCGCAGTCGCACCCGACCGCGCCGGCGAAGGTGGCGCTGCTCTGGGCGGGCCGACACCAGCTCGGCCTGCTGTCGGTGGCCGATCTGCGGGCCCGGTGTGCCGAGCTGCTGGCCAACCCGCTGGTGGTGCCGGCCTTCCCGCAGTACCTGGCCGGATTCGTGCACGCGCTGGAACCGGTGCCGGGTCTCGCGCCGTTCGTCGTCGAGACGATCTCCACGGCCTTCGCCCGGCTGCCCGATCCGGTGCTGCTGCCCTGGTTGCCGACCCTGATCACGACACTGCGGGAGCAGGGTCCGGAGCTGGTTCCGCTCCTGATCCGGGAGGCCGGACGCACCTTCCCGGAGGCGCTGCCGGAGCTGGATTCCTGGGTGCCGCCGTGGGTCGCGGCCCCACCTGTCGGGCGGGTGGACGACCAACGCGCCGTGGCCGCGCCGCGGCGGCGGGTCGGTGTCCTCCTCGCCGCGCATCCCGAGGTGGTCGACGCGATCTCCGGTCTGCTCGGGTACGACGGCGGGTGGCTGCCGGCCTACGACGCTCCCGCCGAGCGGGGTGCGGTAGCGGGGCTGCTGGCGAGGCATCCCGAGACGGTCGAGGCCGTGGCCGCGCGGATGGTGCGCCAGGCGTGAGCGCGACGGCGGCGGGTAGGCAGCGGCCCGGCGTCATGTCGACTCCCGCCGGGCAGGAGGCTTCGATGAGCACGTACCGGGACGAACAGGGCGACCAGTTCCCTCCTCCGGAGGCGGACGCCGCCGAGCAGCGGCAGGACGCGTTCGACGTGGGGCCGCCGGACCGGGTCTCCGGCGACGTGGACCCGGAGGCGTCCGAGGCCGACCTGGCCGAGCAGGGCGCGCTGCCGGCCGGCGCCCTGGAGGAGGTGACGTCCCTGCCGGCCGACGCCAACCCGGCGGACGCCCTCGAACAGCGTCAGGAGATCCCGACGCGGGACGAGGGACGCCGCACCTGATCGCGCCGGTCGCGCCCCGCTGGAAAACTCCGCCCGTGACCGGCCGCACTTGACCCCGCCGGTCGCGCCGCATTCGCCGTTGGGGACTGGTGCCCCGACCCTCCGGGCGGCGGTACGTGGCTTAAGAACCAGTGGAAGTGACCGGAGTCGCGGGGTCGGTGGGCGGCCAAGGCCTGCTTGACCCAGCCCAAGAACCGGCGGTAGTGCTCCACCGGATCGGGTGCGGTCCGGTACAAGTCGGTCAGGTCCCTGCTCGCCTCAGTCAGGCAGCCAACCATGTCTACCCCGAGCAGCTTCGGCTCGTCCAAATAGTCGGCCACGAGTTCGACTTTCGCCTGCTCGCACGGCCAGGGATGCACGCAGGACGCGCAGAACCAGAACGGCCGGACCGGGGCGTGCCGTTGGCCACTCACTGCTGACCCCCGTGGTAGCGGACCGGCGACCATCGGCCAGATCGGCGCGGGGTCGACAACTGGCTGTGAATGATCGAGTTGACCGTTCCGAAGATGACGCCGGGTGCCCGCTGGACCCGTTCGAGGTCACCGGTCATTCGCGCGATGGCGGCCAGCCGGCACCGGACATCGAACAGCTCTCGCCGGGCGTCCAGGAGTGACGCCTCAAGCTGGCGCACGCGATCGTGTAGCCGCTCAACCTCTTGTTCCTGTTCCACCGCAGCCTCCGGGGGTGGGTTCGGATGGGGCGGCCGCCGCCGCTGGGCTCCACCTCCAGCGGCGACGGGGCGTAATCGATCCCACCCCAGACGTCACCACCCTGTCAACCTTAGCGCGCATATCTAAGCGCGCTCATGTTGACCTGCTACCGGCGGTCTACCTTCGTTCGCATGGCAGATGGACCGGGTGAACTCGTCGCGGCGGGCGAGATCCTGGCGATGCTCGGGGTGGGCCGCTCACGGTTCCGCCAGATCCAGCAGTCGCCACACTTCCCGGCTCCGTACGCCCGGCTGTCGGTCGGTTCGATCTGGCTCAAGGCTGATGTAGAGAAGTACATCGCCGAGCACCGACGCCCCCGCCCAATAGACGAGGACGAGTAGCCCCGTCCGCCCGTCCCCACCCCCTGAAAGTTGAGCAGTCGCGTCCTGGTGGGGCCGCTACCGGCGGCGGCGTCCCCGGCCGGCTCAGCCGGCGACGACCTGCCACAGCAGGAAGGCGTTGAGCGCGACGACCAGGACGGCGACTCCGGACGCGGCGGCCGTGGTCAGTGGGTGGTTGACGAGGTTGCCCATGAGGTCCCGGCGACGGGTGAAGGCGACCACCGGGATCAGCGCGAACGGGATGCCGAAGCTGAGGATGACCTGCGACAGCACGAGGGCGCGGGTGGGGTCGAGGCCGATGGCGAGCACGGCCACGGCGGGTGCCAGGGTGACCAGCCGGCGCAGCAGCAGTGGAACCCGGCGGCGCAGGAAGCCCTGCATGATCACCTCACCCGCGTAGGTGCCGACGCTCGTGGAGGCGAGCCCGGAGACCAGCAGGGCGACGGCGAACCCGAAGGCGGCGGCCGTGCCGATGCTCTCGCCCAGGCCGGCGTGTACCCCCTCCAGGCTGTCGGCGCCCACCGGCCCGCCGCCCCGGAAGCTGGCCGCCGCGATCAGCAGCATGGCGAGGTTGACCGCGCCGGCCGCCGTCAGGGCGAGCAGCACGTCGGTGCGTTGGCCCCGGAAGAGGGTACGGCGTTCGGCGTCGTCGGTCGCGGGGATGCGGTCGCGGGTCAGCGCGGAGTGCACGTAGATGACGTGCGGCATGACCGTCGCCCCGAGGATGCCGGCGGCCAGCAGGACGCTGTCGGTGCCCTGGAGGCGGGGCACGAGGCCGGCCATGGCCGAGCCCGGGTCGGAGCCGGCGGCGAGGAGGTTTGCCGCGAACGCCAGGACGATGACGCCGAGCAGCACGGCGATGGCGATCTCGAAGGCGCGGAACCCACGCGAGCGCAGGGCCAGCACGACGAACGCGGCCGCGCCGATGATCAGCCCACCGGGCAGCAGCGGGATGCCGAAGAGCAGGTAGAGGGCGACCGCTCCCCCAATGACCTCGGCCAGGTCGGTGGCCATCGCCACCAACTCGGCCTGCACCCACATCATCCGGTTCAGCGGGCGGGGCAGCCGCTCGCGGCACAGCTCGGGCAGGCTGCGGCCGGTGGCCAGGCCCAGCTTCGCGGTGAGCGTCTGCACCAGCATGGCCATCAGGTTGGCCACCACCACGACCCAGACCAGCAGGTACCCGTAGCGGGCGCCGGCCGCCGAGTTGGTGGCGAAATTGCCCGGGTCGACGTACGCCACGGCGGCGACGAACGCTGGGCCGAGCAGGATCAGCCGTCCGCGTACCCGGCCCCGGGCGCGGGCGATCTGTAGCGGCGTCGCCGTCGTCGCCCGGAGGTCGTTGGTGACCATCGAGCACCTCCCCATCGAGTACGGATCGCGTGCCTGTTCCCTTCCCGGGTGGCTGACCCGTCGGTGCCAGTCGGTGGCCCACGGGTGCCACGGTCCGTTCGCGCTTGACAGGCGCCGCCGACCCGACCAAGCTGTCTCATAGTCCTACTGTCGTAGGACAACAGGAAGGATCATCACGAGTGATCGAGTTCGTGCTCGACAGCCGGTCGAAGGTGAACACCTACATGCAGCTCGTGCAGCAGGTGAAGCAGGCGCTGCGCGTCGGTCTGCTCGCACCCGGCGATCAGCTGCCGAAGGTTCGGGACGTCGCTCAGTCACTGGCGATCAACCCGAACACGGTGCTGAAGGCGTACCGGGAGTTGGAGATCGAGGGTCTGGTCGGCGGCCGACCCGGGGTGGGCACGTTCGTCCAGCGCACCCTGGCCGGCGCGTCCCTGCCCAACCAGGCCGAGCTGCGTGACGACCTCGTGGCGTGGTTGCAGCGGGCGCGGGCCGCCGGCCTCACGGCCGAGGACGTCGTCGCCCTGGTGGAGACCACGCTGCGCGCCACCCTCACCGACGACGCCCCACAGAAGGAACCCGCGTGAGCGGTACGAGAGGACAGAGGATGGAAATGGTCTTGGAGGCCGACCGGCTGGGCAAGCGGTACGGCAGAACGTGGGCGCTACGGGACTGTTCGCTGCACCTTCCGGCCGGCCGGATCGCCGCGCTGGTCGGGCCCAACGGCGCGGGCAAGAGCACCCTGCTGCACCTGGCGGTCGGGCTGCTCAAGCCCGATGAGGGCGCGGTGCGGGTGTTCGACAGGTCGCCGTACGGCGACACGGAAGGGCTGGCCGACATCGGGTTCGTCGCCCAGGACACGCCGCTGTACCGGGACTTCACCGCCGCCGAGCTGGTCGTCGCCGGCGGCAAGCTGAACCGGCGATGGGACGCGGCACTGGCCCGGACCCGGTTGGCGCAGCTCGGGATACCGCCCGACAAGCCGGTCGGCAAACTCTCCGGCGGGCAACGGGCCCAGGTGGCGCTCGCTCTCGCACTGGCCAAACAACCCCGGCTGCTGCTGCTCGACGAGCCGGTGGCCAGCCTCGATCCGCTGGCCCGTCGGGAGTTCCTCCAGTCGCTGATGGGCAGCGTGGCGGACTCCGGCACCACCGTTCTGCTCTCCTCGCACCTGCTGGCCGACCTGGAGCGTGTCTGCGACTACCTGATCGTGCTCAACGCGGCCCAGGTGCAGCTCACCGGCTCGGTCGACGACCTGGTTGCCGGGCACCGGCAGCTCGTCGGCCCGCGGCACGACGGCGGACCGATCGGGGGCGTGGCGCACGTGGTCCGGGCCAGCCACACCGACCGGCAGTCCACGCTGCTGGTACGCACCGACGGTCCCGTCACCGATCCCGACTGGACGGTCCGCGACGTCAGCCTGGAGGACGTCGTCCTGGCCTACCTGGCCGACGGCGTCGCGCAGACCAGTCACAGCGAGTGGGGGGTGGCGGCATGATCTGGCTGACCTGGAGGCAACACCGCAAGCTGGCGTTCTACACCCTGCTGGGATTCCTGGTGCTCGCCGCGGTGCTGGTGCCGATCGGCCTGGCGATGCGGCACACCTTCGCTGACCTCGGACTCGCGGGGTGTCTACGCCCGTCGACCCTCAGCGAGACTGCCGCACAGACCTGTGAGGTGGGCCTGCGCCGCTTCAGCGACCGGTACGACAGTTTGAACCTGGTGGCGGTGCTGCTGATCACCCTGCCGGTGCTGGTCGGCCTGTTCTGGGGCGCACCGCTGGTGGCTCGCGAGGTGGAGCAGGGCACCCACCGGTTCGTCTGGACCCAGGGCGTCGGCCGCACCCGCTGGGCACTGGTGAAGTTCGGGCTGGTCGGCGGTGCGGTCGTGCTCCTCGCGGTCGGCTACGGACTGGGCATGTCGTGGTGGGTCGAACCGCTCACCCAGGCCGCGCAGGAGGGTCGACTCGGCGTGATCGTCTTCGACCTGCAGGGCATCGTGCCGATCGGCTACACCCTCTTCGCCGTGGCGCTCGGCATCTTCGCCGGCACTGTCTTCAAGCGGATGCTGCCCGCCATGGGCATCACCCTCGCCGGGTTCATCGGCGTACGGGCGGCGGTGGAGATCCTGGCCCGACCGCACTATCAGCCCGCCAAGACCCAGACCTTCCCGATCGAGGGGGGTGGGATTCCGGAGGGCGACCGGGGCAACTGGGTTCTCGCCGTGGGAATCCGCGACGCCGACGGGACGATGGTCGCGGAGAACACCCGCATCCAGTGCCCGCCGGGCGGCAAGGGCCCGGACGGCCGAGTCTGCGGTGCCGACCTGGGTCTCGGGCCGGGCGCGTACAACTGGGAGATGTACCAGCCGGCCGACCGGTTCTGGCTGTTCCAGAGCATCGAGACGGGCATCTTCGTCGCTCTCGCCGCGCTCCTGCTCTACCTCGCGGTGCGCCGGGTCCGCCGGATCGCGTAACCGGGCGGGTGATCGCCGGAGCCACGGGGGCCCCGGCGATCACCGGTTACGCGTGCCTCAGCGGCCCAGCCGCCGGTAGCGGGCCACCGAGAGCGGCAGGAACACGGCCACCAGCGCGATCGGCCAGGCCACGGCCAACCAGAGGTAGTGCTGCGCGGCCCACGAGTCACCACCCCAGCCCGGGTTGCCGAACAGTTCCCGGGCGGCGCCGACGGTCGCCGACAGCGGGTTCCAGGCGGCCACCGCGCCGAGCCAGGCCGGCATGGTGGACGGCGCGACGAACGCGTTGGAGAGGAAGCCGAGCGGGAACTCCAGGGTCTGCACGGCGGCCACGGCCGTCTGCCCCCGGGTGACCAGGCCGAGGAAGATGCCGACCCAGACCAGGGCGAAGCGCAGCAGCAGGATCAGTCCCACCGCGCCCAGGGCGGCGCCGACGTCGCCGTGTGCCCGCCAGCCGACGGCGAGGCCCGTGGCCAGCAGCACCGCGAGGGTGACCAGAGCGAAGAGCAGGTCGGTGACCGCGCGGGCGACGAGCGGGGCGAGTGGTGCGACCGGCATCGAACGGAGCCGGTCGGTCACCCCACGCTCCAGGTCGTCGGCGACGGCGATCGTGGTGAGGCTGATGCCGAACACCATCGTCATCACGAACATGCCGGGCATCAGGAACTCCCGGTAGCTGCCCCCGTCGGGGACCTGCATCGCCCCGCCGAACAGGTAGGCGAAGATCAGCACGATCAGGATATTGAAGCCGAGCGAGGCGACCAGCGGCCCGGGGTCACGTCGCCACCGGGCCAGGCCACGCCAGACCAGGGCGCCGCTTTCTGTCAGGGCAGCGGGCCGGCCGGGCGTCAGGTCCACGGTCGCGGGCGGGTGTGTGGCGCTCACGCGGTCACCTCCGCGGTGGCCAGACCACCCGTGACGTGCAGGAAGACGTCGTCGAGGGTGGGCCGCCGCAGAGCGATGTCGACCACCGTGACCTGTGCGGCGTCGAGTGCCCGCAGCACCTCGATGAGCGCGCCGGCCCGGTGCCCCACGCCGGCGCTGACCGCCCGCCGGTCCACGTCGACGGTCGGTTCGTCGGCGACCACCCGACGCACCTGCGCGACGGCGATCGCGAGGTCGGCGGGCTCCCCCACGACCACCTCGATCCGGTCGCCACCGAGCCGCGTCTTCAGCTCGTCGGGGGTGCCTTCGGCGACGATGCGCCCGGCCTCGACCACCGAGATCCGGTCGGCGAGCTGGTCCGCCTCGTCCAGGTGCTGGGTGGTGAGCAGGACGGTGGTGCCCGCGCGGACCAACCCGCGGATCGACTCCCACACCTCGTTGCGGCCGCGCGGGTCCAGCCCGGTTGTCGGTTCGTCGAGGAACAGCACGGCGGGGGCCAGGACCATGCCGGCGGCCAGGTCCAGCCGGCGACGCATGCCCCCGGAGTACGTGCTGACCGGCTGCTCGCCGACGTCGGCCACACCGAACCGTTCCAACAGCTCGACCGCCCGCTGCCGGGCCCGGCGACGACCCAGGTGGGACAGCAGGCCGAAGAGTACGAGGTTCTGCCGGCCACTGAGCGCCTCGTCCAGCGCGGGATGCTGCCCCACCAGGCCGATCCGGTAGCGCACCTGGTCGGGCTGGCGGGTCACGTCGAACCCGGCGACCTCGGCGTGACCCCCGTCCGGGCGCAGCAGCGTGGACAGGATCCGTACCGACGTGGTCTTGCCGGCCCCGTTGGGGCCGAGCAGGCCACACACCGTCCCGCTGCCCACCTCCAGGTCGAACCCATCCAGGGCCAACCGGTCCCCGTACCGCTTCCGCAGCCCCCGCACCACTATCGCCGCACCGCTCGTCGTCACACCCGTCCCCTTCCCACCGCCGAACACCGGAGGCCTACCGTACACGATACGGTAGGTCGTACGGGATTGATGGATCGACTAGCGTCCGCGGCATGACGATCTCGTTGGACGGCCGGCGATTCGCCGCGGTGACGGACGTGGTGGCCGGTGAGGTCGGCACCGAGACGGTCTTCACCTACCACGAGCGGGCGGGCGAGGTCTGGGCCGAGTACGCCGGTGGGTCCATCCGACGCGGCTGTCTCGTCGGCACCCGCGACGGCGACCGGTTGGACTTCCGCTACGTCCAACTCAATGCCGAGGGCCAGACATCCTCCGGCCACTGCGTCTCGCAGGTGCGGGTCCGGGCCGACGACCGCCTGGAGCTGCACGAGTCCTGGGCCTGGGAGTCCCGCCCGGGCAACGGCACCAGCGTGGTGCGGGAGATCGGCTAGGGCCGGTCGACGGAGCCCGACTGGCCGGCGACGCCGACGTTGAGCGGATCGGCCAGCAGCTTGTCGAAGGCCAGCTCGGCGGCCCCGATCAGGACGGCGTCCCGGCCGAGAGCCGCAGCCCGCAACCGCAGGTGCTCACGGGAGGCCGGCAGCGGCATGGCGTCCAGCCGACGCCGAACCGTGTCCGCCCCGGCGATGAAGATGTCGCGCAGCGAGCCACCGAACACCACGGCGTCCGGGTTGACCACGTTGACCAGGTTGGCGACGCCGAACCCGAGCCAGTCGGCGACCCGCTCGACGGAGGCGCGGGCGGTCGCGTCGCCGTCCGCCGCCGCGAGCAGCACGTCGGCCACAGCGGCGCGGTCGTCGGGGTCGCGGCCGGCGTGCCGCAGCAGCGCGGCCTCGGAGATCTCGGTCTCCCAGCAACCACGGGAGCCGCAGCCGCACGGCAGGCCGTTCGGGTTGACGACCATGTGGCCGACCTTGCCGCTGTGGCCCCGGTGGCCGATCATCAGTCGGCCGCCGACCACGATGCCGGCGCTGATGCCGAGGTCGCCGTGCAGGTAGATGAGGTCGTCGATGCCGGGGGCCACGCCCCGGATGTGCTCGGCCAGGCCCGCGATGTCGGCCAGATCGCCGGCCACGAATCCTGGGCAGTCGGTCAGCTCGGCCTCGAGGGCGGCGCTCAGGCCCTCCTCGACGCCGACGATGCGCAGACCGCCGTCGGCGTCGCGGGTGGTGTCGGTGACGGCGACCGCGCCGCCGACCAGCAGCGCGTCGGAGGCGGCGCCGCGCTCCATCCCGCGCACGAGGTCGGCCAGGGGGCGGACGGCGTCGACGGCCGACATGCCACCGGGACGGGGTGCCTCCCGCAGGTCGAGGATGCGACCGCCGAGGCCGATCCGCGCCGCCCGCAGTCGGTCCGCGTCGATGCTGAGCGCGTGCGCGTACACCCGGTCGGAGCGGGGGCTCACCACGAGGGAGGGGCGGCCGGCGCGGCGGGTCGTGGCCGGCGCCTCCTCGGTGACCAGACCGCTGGCGGTCAGGTCGGCGGCGAGGGCGCCGATGGTGCTGCGGTTCAGGCCGAGACGGCTGGTCAACTCGGCCCGCGACGTCGGCCCGTGCAGGTGCACGTAGCGCAGCACGGCGCCGAGGTTCTGCCGTCGGATCTCCTCCTGGCTCGCGCCGGGGACCGGGGGCAGTGGGGTGTCGACGGTACGACCGGCGCCGGCTGGCCTGGACCGAACGGGTGTCGCCACGGTCAGACCTCCTTCACGGGTCGGTGCCGGGTGAACGATGGGGCGCGGACGACGATGGGTCCCGGAAGAGGAGATCCGGGACCCATCGGCGGTGCTGCCTACCGTGTGGTGATTACTTGGTGAGCGGCGCGAGCTTCGGGTCGTTGGCGTACGCCTCGGCCGCGTTGGCCTTGGTGACGGCGACCGGCGGGAGCAGGAACGTGTCGACGACCTTGCTGCCGTTGTTGTAGGACTTGGTGTCGTTCACCTGCGGGGTGTTACCGGCCTGGAGAGCCTTGACCATGTTGATGGTCTCCTTCACCAGGTTGCGGGTGTCCTTGTTGATCGTCATGTACTGCTCGCCCTTGACGATCGACTTGACCGACTCGACCTCGGAGTCCTGACCGGTGACGACCGGGGTCGGCTTGCCAGCGCCCTTGACCGAGGTCAGGATCGCGCGGGCCAGGGTGTCGTTCGGGGAGAGGACGCCGTCCAGCTCCTTGTTGCCGTAGGTCGAGGTCAGCAGCTGGTCCATGCGGGCCTGCGCACCCTCGGCCTTCCAGCCCTGGATGGCGGTCTGCTTGACGTCCTTCTGACCCGAGGCGACGACGACGTTGCCCTTGTCGATCTCCGGCTTGAGCACGTCCATCGCGCCGTTGAAGAAGACACCGGCGTTGTTGTCGTCCGGCGAACCGGAGAACAGCTCGATGTTGTACGGGCCGTTCGGCTTCTTGGCCTTCATGCCGTCCAGCAGGGCCTGGCCCTGGAGCTGGCCGACCTTGAAGTTGTCGAACGCGACGTAGTAGTCGAGGTCCGGCGTGTTCGTGATGAGGCGGTCGTACGCGATCACCTTGGCACCGGCGGCGTGCGCCGCGGCGACCTGGGTCGCCAGCTGCGCGGCGTCGGTCGCGCCGATGACGATGACCTTGGCGCCCTTGGTGGTCATGGCGGTGATCTGGGCCTGCTGGTCGGCGACCGTGGTCGACGCGCCGGCGTACTGCACGTCAGCCTGGAAACCGGCCTCCTTGAGACCGTTGGTGAACAGGTCACCGGCGAGGACCCAGTTCTCCGAGGTCTTGGCCGGCAGGGCCACGCCGATCAGCGAGTTCGCCGCGAAGCCCTTGGCGTCGCCGCCACCCGAGCTGCCGGAGTCGCCGTCGCGGCCGGAGCCGCAGCCGGCCAGGGCCAGCATGGCAGCGGCGCTGATGGCCACCACCGACGAGCCGAAGATTTTACGCATGGTGAGGACTTGCCTTTCTGGATGTGAGACGGGTGGAGAGGTCGGTGGCCGTCAGCCGGACACCGCTGCCTTGGCGGGCTCGCGCTCCGCGTCCGGCGGTGAGGCGGGTGGTGCGGAGTCCTCGCGGCGGAACGGCCGCATCAGGCTCCCGATGATGGAGAAGCGCCCCTGGCTCTTGTTGTAGACGTCGATCGCGACGGCCAGCAGCAGGACCAGGCCCTTGATGATCTGGACCTTGTCGGTGCCCACGCCCTCGAGCTGGAGGCCGTTGTTGAGCACGGCCATCACCAGACCACCGACGATGGAGCCGCTGATGGTGCCGATGCCGCCGGCGACAGCCGCGCCACCGATGAAGACAGCGGCGATGGCGTCCAGCTCCCAGCCGTTACCGTCCTGCGGCCCGGAAGCCTGCGAACGGGCCACGAAGATCATGCCGGCCAGCGCGGCCAGGACGGACATGTTCATCATGACGAAGAAGTTGACCCGCTTGAGCTTCACGCCGGACAGCTCGGCCGCCCGGGAGTTGCCGCCCACCGCGTAGATGTGCCGGCCGCCGGCCGTGTTGCGGGTGTAGAAGGAGTACGCGATGACCAGCGCCACGAGGATGATGCCCGAGATCGGGAAGCTGGTGCCGACGCGACCACTGGCGAAGCGCAGCGCCGCGAAGGCGATCACCCCGACCATGACGGCCATCCGCAGGATCGAGATCCACAGGGGCGCCGGGTCGGCGTCCATCGCCCGCCGGGTGTTGCGGGCCCGGATCTCGCGCCACACCACCGCCACCGCGGCGGCCAGACCGAGCAGCAGCGTCGCGTTGTTGTAGCCGGTGTTCGGGCCGAACTCGGGCAGGAAGCCCGAGCCGATCTCCCGGAAGCCCTCCGGCACCGGAATGCTCTGCGCGTTGCCGATGAACTGGTTGCCACCGCGGAAGAGCAGCATTCCCGCCAGGGTGACGATGAATGCCGGCACCCCGATGTAGGCCACCCAGAAGCCCTGCCACGCGCCGATCACCGCGCCGATGGCGAGGCCGAACACGATGGCGGCGGGCCAGGGCAGATCCCACTCGGTCATCGACTTGGCGACCAGGATGCCGGTGAATGCCGCGACCGAGCCGACCGAGAGGTCGATGTGCCCGGCGACGATCACCATGAGCATGCCGATGGCCAGGATCAGGATGTACGAGTTCTGCTGGAACAGCGCGATCAGGTTGTCCGACCGCAGCGTCAGCCCATTGGTCCAGATCTGGAAGATCAAGACGATCGCCACCAGGGTGAAGATCATCCCGAACTGGCGGGCGTTGGAGGTAGTGCCTCCAAACAGGTTCTTCTGAAGGTCTCTGATACGGCTCATCGGGTGGCCAACTTCTTCGTCGAGGTCATCTGCTTCATGAGGGTTTCCGGGTTCGCGTCCGCCCGGGCGATCTCGCCCGTGATGGCGCCTTCGAAGACGGTGTAGATGCGGTCGCAGAGCCCGATCAGCTCAGGCAGCTCCGAGGAGATGACGACAACGCCCTTCCCCTGGTCGGCGAGCCGCTGGATGATGCCGTAGATCTCGTACTTCGCACCCACGTCGATGCCGCGGGTCGGCTCGTCGAGGATCAGCAGGTCCGGGTCGCTGAACATCCACTTGGCCAGGACGACCTTCTGCTGGTTGCCGCCCGAGAGCTTGGAGACGCCCTCGTCGACCGTCGGGGCCTTGGTCCGCAACTCCTTGCGGTACGCCTCCGCCGCCTGGTACTCCTCGACCTCGCTCAGGACGCCGTGGTGCGAGATCTTGGACAGCTTGGCGGCCACCGTCGACGTCTTGATGTCGTCGAGCAGGTTGAGGCCGAGCGCCTTACGGTCCTCGCTGACGTACGCGAGGCCGTGGTCGATGGCGTCCGCCACCGACTTCAGGACGATCTCCTTGCCGTCCTTGATGATCGTGCCCGACTCGTACACCCCGTAGGAGCGGCCGAAGACGCTCATCGCGAGTTCGGTGCGGCCCGCGCCCATCAGGCCGGCGAAGCCGACGATCTCGCCGCGGCGCACCACGAAGCTCTCGTTCTTGCAGACCTGGCGCTCGGCGGAGATCGGGTGCCGGACGTTCCAGTTGCGCACCTCGAAGAAGACGTCGCCGATCTTCGGGGTGTGGTCCGGGAACCGGCTGCTCAGCTCGCGGCCGACCATGCCCCGCACGATCCGGTCCTCGTCGACCCCGTCCGCCTTGACGTCGAGGGTCTCGACGGTCTTGCCGTCCCGGAGGATGGTGATCTGGTCGGCGATCGCCTCGATCTCGTTCAGCTTGTGCGAGATCATGATCGAGGTGATGCCGCGGGAGCGGAAGCCACGCAGCAGGTCCAGCAGGTGCCGGGAGTCGGCCTCGTTGAGCGCGGCGGTCGGCTCGTCCAGGATGAGCAGCTTGACGTCCTTGGCGAACGCCTTCGCGATCTCCACGAGCTGCTGCTTGCCGACGCCGATGTCCTTGACCAGGGTGTCCGGGTCCTCCTCCAGACCGACCCGGGCCATCAGGTCCAGCGCCATCCGGTTGGCGGCCTTCCAGTCGATCGCGCCCCGCTTGCGCGGTTCGTTACCGAGGAAGATGTTCTCGGCGATCGACATCCCGGGAATGAGCGCCAACTCCTGGTGGATGATCACGATGCCGGCGCCCTCGCTCGCCCGGATGTCGGAGAACTTGCTCTCCGACCCCTGGTAGACGATCTGGCCGTCGTAGCTGCCGTACGGGTAGACCCCGCTGAGCACCTTCATCAGCGTGGACTTGCCCGCACCGTTCTCGCCACAGATGGCATGGATCTCGCCGGCGCGAACCACCAGGTTGACGTCGGAGAGGGCCTTGACTCCGGGGAACTCCTTGGTGATGGAACGCATCTCAAGGAGGATCGGCACGTCGCTCATCGCTCGTACCACCTCGCCAACGTCATCGGTTGCCTCCGGAAGGTTGAACCTTCACTTGGTTTTGTTGTTGACGGCAACGTATTGCGGTGAGCAGGCCATCCGCAAGGCGAGGCGGTGTTGAAAATGTAACAATCCGGCAATATAGACGAAGCAGAGTATTCGCCCGTCACGCCGGTCCCACAAGTCGCCGATGGCACCATGGACCGCTCCTGGCAACGTTGTCAAATCCGGAGTCGACGTCCCATCCGCGCCGATCACCGCAAGCAGGCTCGCCACCAGGCACGATCCGCTCCAGCAGGCGCGGACACCCGTGCGCCCCGGCCGAAGTGCCATCGAACGGTGATGATCGAGCCATGAGGCCGGCGACCCGTCCAGCATGCCTCGGCCGGCCCCGCCCTGCGATGTGACCCACGCCTCCACCGAGCAAAGCGATCAACGGCCGCCGCCCCACACGCCCCCGCCCCACCCCGCCCCGCCTCGCCTCGCCTCGCCTCGCCTCGCCTCGCCCCGCCGATCATGGAGTTGTGGTGGGTGACAAAGCGCGCGTCAATCTCCAAACCCGGCGCCACAACTTCATGATCGACGGGGGCGCGCGGTGATCGCCCACGATCTTGCACTTACTGTCGCGGCATAGCGGGCATTCCGCTCATGTCGACGACAGAAAGTGCAAGATCGGCGGGGCGAGGGCGGGGGTGGGGCGAGGGCGGGGGCGGGGGCGGCCGGGGGCGGGCGGGTGGGCGGGCGGGTGGGTGGGGGCCGGGCGGGATTCCGTCTGCGGAGGGGGCTGATGGCCGGTTGGTCCGGGTCGGTGGGGGGTCGATCGGTCAACTGGGGTGCAGCACCGCCTTGATCACCCCGTCCTCGCGGCGGTCGAAGCTGCGGTACAGCCCCGGCGCGTCGTCGAGGACGCCGTGGTGGGTCACGATCACACCGGGCCGGGCGTGACCGGCGACGACCATGTCCCGCAGCAGCACCGTGTAGCGACGATCGTGCGTACGACCGAACCGCACGGCGACGCCCTTGGTGAACAGCGTCCCCCAGGGCGCGACGAGATCCTCGCGGCCGCTCGCGCCCGACCGCGGGTGCAGGTCCTTCTCGGGGTAGACGCCCGCCACGGCGATCGAACCGGCGGGATTCACCAGCCGGGCGGCGTCGGCGATCACCTGGTCCGGGCGTTCCTGGTCGGGGTGCTCCCGGTCGCGCGCCTGGAAACCGACCGCGTCGATGACCCGGTCGATCCCGCCCAACTTCTCCTCGCCCAGCGGCAGACCGGCCCGCGCGCGGTCGGCGCGGATCTGCTCCACCGGGTCACCGAGGCGGAAGTCGACCGGAACCGCGCCGAGCTCACCGGCCTTGTCGAGCCGGGCATCCACCCCGTCGACGCAGTAGACGACCCGAGCGCCCCGCAGCAGCGCCGAGTACGCGCCGAGCAGACCGATGGTGCCGGCGCCGAACACGGCCACGGTGTCGCCGGCCTGCACCTCGGCGAGGGTCGCCGCGGCGTGCCACCCGGTCACGAACGCGTCGGCGAGCAGCACGAAGTCGTCCTCGTACGCGTCGCCCGGCTCTCCCGGCACGGGCACGCAGTTCGCGTCGGCCCACGGCACCCGCAGCAGGTCGGCCTGGGCGCCCCGGTACGGACCCATCCCGGCGTAGCCGTAGGCGGCGCCCGGCCCCTCGGCCCGCGCCCGGAGACAGGCCGCCGAGAGCCCCCGGGAGCACATCACGCAGGTGCCGCAGAACAGGTGCGTGGGGATCACCACCCGGGTGCCGGGACGCACGGTCTGCACCGCCGAGCCGACCTCCTGCACCACACCCAGCGGCTCGTGGCCGAACACCAACCCCGGTTCGGCGCCGGTGCGCCCGTCATACATGTGCAGGTCCGTGCCGCACAGGGCGGTGGACGTGATCCGCACGAGCGCGTCCGTCGACGCCTCGATCCTCGCGTCGGGCACCTCCCGTACCGCGACGTCCCGGACGTCCACGTAGACGACGGCCCTCATACCGGCTCCCCCTCAGGTGGTGGAGCGTCGGTCTTCCCCCGGTCGGCCGATTCATGCCAGGGCGATCGACGGGTGGGACGGTTCGCCGCGCGACGTAGCATCGGCGAAGCACGATGTCAGGGGCACCACCTCGCCGACCGGATCGGGCACCTTCGACATGACGACCGAACAGACCACGGCTCCACCGCGCATCGGCGTCGGCATCGTGGCCCGTGACCTGGGGGCGACCGTCCGAGGTGGACGCCGCGTCCTCGACGACATCTCCCTGACCGTCGCGCCGGGCGAGCTGGTCGCGATCATCGGGGTCAGCGGCGCGGGCAAGACCACCCTGTTGGAGACGCTGGCCGGGGTCCGCCGACCGGCGGCCGGCACCGTGACGTACGACGATGACGGTGTCCCGGGCACGGTCGGCTTCGTTCCGCAGGACGACATCATCCACCGCGAGCTACCGCTGGCCCGCACCCTGCGGTACGCGGCCCAGTTGCGCCTGCCGTCGGGGACCGGCCCGGCCGAGGTGTCGCGCCGGGTGGCCGAGGTGCTCGCCGAACTGCGGCTCAGCGAGCGGGCCGACGTGCCGGTGGGCCGCCTCAGCGGCGGCGAGCGCAAGCGGGCCAGCATCGCCGTCGAGCTGCTGACCCGGCCCGGCGTGTTCTTCCTCGACGAGCCCACCTCCGGGTTGGATCCGGCGATCGCCGTGGACCTCCTGCGGGCGCTGCGGACGCTCGCCGACGCCGGCGCGACCGTCGTGCTCACCACCCACCAGGTCACCGACGTGGACCGTTGCGATCGAGTGGTCGTGCTGACCCGCGAGGGCCGGTTGGCGTTCGTCGGGACCCCCGCCGCCGCCCGGGAGTTCTTCGGCCTGCGGTCCCTCGCGGAGGTCCACCTGCTGCTCGACGAGGAGTCCGACCAGGCCGTCTGGCCCGAGCGCTTCGCCGCGTCCCGCGCCGTTGGACCGACCGCCACCACGGGCGACCCAGGCGGCAGGGGTCCGGGGCGGCCGGTCGGCCGGCTGCGCCAGTGGTGGGTCCTCGCGGCGCGCAACGCGGAGATCGTCGCCCGCAACCGGCTGACGCTGGCGATCCTGCTCGGCTCACCACTGATGGTGCTGGGGATGTTCGCGCTGCTGTTCCGACCCGGTGCGTTCGACCCGGCGAGCCCGAGCCCGACCGTCACCGTGATGATCGTGTTCTGGATCGCGTTCGGCGGCTTCTTCTTCGGCCTGACCTACGGTCTGCTCCAGATCTGCACGGAGCTGCCGATCCTGCGCCGGGAGCGCCTGGCGGGTGTCCGGCTGCTGTCGTACCTGATGGCGAAGATCGCGGTGCTGCTGCCGCTGCTCGCCCTGGTGGACCTGGCCCTGCTCGGGGTGCTGCGCGGCATGGACCGACTGCCGCCGGTGGGCGGCGGCGACTTCGCGGCCCTGTACGCGACCCTGCTGCTCTCCTCGGCGGCCGCGCTCGCGCTCGGCCTGCTCTGCTCAGCGGCCGTCTCGGACGCGGCCCAGGCGACCCTCATGCTGCCGATGCTGTGCTTCCCGCAGGTGTTGTTCGTCGGGGCGATCCTGCCGGTGCCGGCCATGGCGGACGGCGGCCGGTGGCTCAGCTACGCGATGTCGAACCGCTGGGCGTTCGAGGGGTTGGGGCACACCGCCGGGGTGGAACGGCTGTGGCGCGAGGGCGCCTCCCCGCTCGGCCCGCCGCTGCTTGCCACGTACGGCGACAGCTTCTCCCGGCCGGTCTGGGTCGACTGGCTGGTACTCGGCGGGTTCGTGCTGCTCTCGCTCGCCGCCACCTGGGCGGTGCTGGTGCGGCGGGAGGCCCGCCGTGCGGCCTGAGCACGCCCCTGCCCTCTCGCCGACGGCCCTGCCCGGGTACGCGGACACCGCGCGGATCGACGAGTTGCGCGCCACCGAGTACCCGCACCTCGACCGGAACGGTCAGGTCTACCTCGACTACGCCGGCGCCGGGGTGTGCGCACGGGCCCAGGTGCGGGCGCACCACGACCGGCTGCTGGCGGGCCCGTACGGCAACCCGCACTCGGAGAGCCCGACCAGCGCGGCGGCCGGCTCGCTGGTGGAGTCGGCCCGGCGGGCGGTGCTCGATTTCTTCTCCGCCGACCCCGCCGAGTACGCGGTGGTCTTCACCCCCAACGCCAGCGGCGCGTGCCGGCTGGTCGGCGAGGCGTACCCCTTCGGACCGACCGCAGCCTTCGCGCTGACCTGGGACAACCACAACTCGGTCAACGGCGTCCGCGAGTACGCCCGGGCGGCCGGCGCGGCGGTGCGGTACGTGCCGTTGAACGGCCCGGAGTTGCGGGTCGCCGAGGCCGACCTGGTCTCGGTGCTCGACGCCGGCAGCGGGGTTCGGTCCGGCCGCCGTGGGCTGTTCGCCTACCCGGCGCAGAGCAACTTCTCGGGCGTGCAGCATCCTCTGGAGTGGGTCGAGCTGGCCCACCGGCACGGCTACGACGTGCTGCTGGACGCCGCCGCGTTCGCCGCCACGAACCGGTTGGACCTGCGCGTCGTCCGGCCCGACTTCGTCTGCCTGAGCTGGTACAAGCTGTTCGGCTACCCGACCGGCGTCGGCGCGCTGCTGGCTCGTCGTGACGCGCTGGCGCGACTGCGTCGTCCGTGGTTCGCCGGCGGCACCATCCGGGCGGTCAGCGTGCAGGGTGACTGGCACCGCTCGATGGACGACGAGTCGGCGTTCGAGGACGGCACGCTCAACTTCCTGAGCATCCCGGACGTGGAGTTCGGACTGCGGTGGCTCGACTCGATCGGCGTGGATCTCGTGCACACCCGGGTGGGCCTGCTCACCGCTTGGTTGCTGGGCCGCCTGACCGCGCTGCGGCACCGCACCGGCCAGCCGCTGGTGCGGGTGTACGGGCCGGCCACGGGCGAGGGCCGGGGCGCGACCGTGACGTTCAACGTGCTGCGGCCGGACGGCACGCCGGTCGACGAGCGGCTCGTCGCCCGGGAGGCCGCCGCGGCGGGCTTCTCCCTGCGGACCGGGTGCTTCTGCAATCCGGGTGCCGGCGAGGGGGCGTTCGGGATCACCCGGCAGACGCTGCGGCGACGTCTGCTCGCCCAGATCGGCACGATCGACGAGTACCTCGACGCGCTGGCGCTGCCGACCGGCGGCGCGGTCCGGGTGTCGTTCGGGCTGGCGTCGACGGCGGCCGACGCAGAACGCCTCGTCGCCTTCGTGGAGTCGTCCTACCTGGATCGGGACGGTGATGCCGGGCCGCCGCTGCCGCCCCGGCTCCGCTGCTGACGTGCCCTTCGGGGCTAGCCGACCTGGGCCACCGGCGCCGGGCGGTGCGTGATCTCCTCCATGAACGCGAACCGGGCGGTCAGCTCGGCGAGGGTCGCCCCCTCCCGCCAGGCCGAGGCAACCTGGGCGACCTGGACCAGGTCCATGCAGTCGCCGCGGGCCAGCACCTCGCCCGCGGAGCGGACGTCGATCATGAAGTATCGGGCCTGCGAACCCAGCCCGACACAGACCACGCCCTGATCGGAGTGCAGCTCGGCGCAGGTGAACCGGGCACGTCCCTGCTCGGGTGCGGTCACCCGGCCGATGTCGAGCCGGTGGCGGTCGGCGGTCTCGATGAGCGCGGGGGCCAGGCCACCCCGCTCGACCAAATCCGGGTAGAGGCGCACACCCAGCGCCGTCGACGCGTCGCTCATGACTGACTCCCACTTCCTTGTGACAGAGACCAGCAGCACGCAGGTTACGGGGAGGTTTCCTGCGGACCTCGTCATCCTGTCCCGCGTGGACGCTCCACGGCAATAGGAAGTGTCGATTCGACCGCTATCGAGGGGTGCGATCGGGCGGTAACGGACCGTCGCGGCATTGGAAACACTCTTGACAGAAAGGGCGCCACATAGACATGCTTCGCTTGGAGAGCGCTCTCCGCGCTCCTTCGCCGCGCCGCCTCCGACGCGCCGTCCCCGCTACCCACCTCGCCGAGGAGCCTCCCGTGTTCACAGCCCGACCAACCTCCCGCAGCCGCCCCCTCCTCCTCGCGGCGGTCGCCCTCGTCACCACTCTCGCCGCACTCACCGTCCCGGGTCAGTCCGACCGCGCCGAGGCCGCCATCGGCGGAATCACCTGGCAGGACGAGTTCAACGCCCCGGCCGGTACGCCCGTCGATGCGAACAAGTGGCGCTTCGACATCGGCGGCGGGGGCTGGGGCAACAACGAGCGGCAGTACTACACCAACAGCACCAGCAACGCCGTACATGACGGCCAGGGCAACCTCGTCATCACCGCCCGCCGGGAGAACCCCGCCAACTACCAGTGCCACTACGGCCGCTGCGAGTACACCTCGGCCCGGCTGCTGACGGCGGCGACCTTCACCCAGACGTACGGCCGCTTCGAGGCCCGCATCAAGATCCCGCGCGGTCAGGGCATCTGGCCGGCGTTCTGGATGCTCGGCACGGGCGGCGGGTGGCCCGACTCCGGCGAGATCGACGTCATGGAGAACATCGGCCGGGAGCCCAACACCGTCTACGGCACCATTCACGGCCCCGGCTACTCCGGCAGTGGCGGCATCACCGGCAGCCGTACCATCGGCAGCCCGCTCGCCGACGGCTTCCACGACTACCGGGTCGACTGGGAGCCGGGTGCGATCACCTGGTACCTGGACGGGGTGCAGTACCACCGTGTCGACCCGGCCCGCCTCGGCGGCAACCGCTGGGTGTACGACCACCCGTTCTTCATGATCCTCAACGTGGCGGTCGGCGGAAACTGGCCCGGCTACCCGGACGGCTCCACCCAGTTCCCGCAGCAGATGCTCGTCGACTACGTCCGGGTGTCGAGCTACACCTCCGACGGCGGTAACCCGCCGTCCGGCACCACGCGGATCCGGGGAGCGCAGAGCGGACGCTGCATCGACATTCCGAGCGCCAACCCGGTCGAGGGCGCCAAGCTCCAGATCTGGGACTGCAACACGACCGCGGCGCAGGCGTGGACCTTCGCCTCCGACGGGACCGTCCGGGCGATGGGCAAGTGCATGGACCCGGCCTGGGCCGGCACGGCCAACGGCACCGAGGTCAACCTGGTCAGCTGCAACGGCAACCCGGCCCAGCGCTTCACCCTCAACGGCGCGGGCGACCTGGTCAACCTCAGCGCCAACAAGTGCGTCGACGTACGCGAGGCGAACCCCAACAACGGCGGCAAGCTGCACCTGTGGGACTGCCTCGGCGCGTCCAACCAGAAGTGGTCCCGCTTCTAAGCGGACCGGCGTGAGCGAACGGGCCGTCCGACGGCAGCCTCGGACGGCCCGTTCACGTGCGCGACAGTGCCCCGAACCCGATTCGGTCGGGCGACCACACCGCGACCGCTATGTTCGGTTTAGTCCGGATATAGCCATCACGGGAGTGAGCCCATGTCACACCACCTCGACACCCCCCTCGCCGCCCAGGGAGGTCAGCTCTACATCGACGACCTCTACGTCTTCGACGGCGACCGCGCCACGGTGTTCGTCATGGACGTCAACAGCTCGGTGACCAGGGCCGACATCAAGCGCGGCTTCCACGCGGAGGCCCGCTACGAATTCAAGATCCACTTCAACGGGGCGGACACCGAGGAGTTGAGCTACCGGTTCGCGTTCGGCGAGCCGGACGGCAACGCCATGCAGGCCCTCCAGCTGTACGAACTCACCGGCGCCGACGCCCGGGACGACGCCGCCATGGGCACCCCCATCGCCGAGGGCAGGACCGGCGAGGTGACGACCGGGCAGCGCGTCCGGGTCTGGGCGGGCCGGATCACCGACCCGTTCTACATCGACCTCGACGAACTCGCCACCATCAACGGCGCGGTCAAGAACGGGGCGAAGGTGGACCGCTCGGCGTGGCGGGCCGACCAGGCGAAGAACAGCTTCGCCGGCACCACCGTCGAGTCGATCGTCCTGGAGGTCTCCCACGACGAGCCGCTACTGCGCGAAGGCACCGAGATCGGCGTCTGGTGCCGGACGCTGCTCGCCACCGACGCGGGCGGATGGCGGCAGATCAACCGCGCCGGCCATCCCATGATGTGGCCCGTGTTCTGGCCGCACGACACCGACTTCTCGGACCCGGCGAACTTCCGGCACCCCAAGCAGGACCTGCCCGAGGACGGAGAGGAGATCGCCAAGGCGGTCGCCGGGGTCGTCGCGGCGAACGGCACCGCGCCCGACCCCCAGGCGTACGGCTGGAGCGTCGCCCGGGCGCTCTACCCCGACGTGCTGTCGTACACGGTGGGCACGGCCGCGAACTACGGCTTCGCGGTCCGCAACGGCCGCACCATGGCCGACAACGCCCCCGAGGTGATGTTCTCCCTGGTCCTCAACACCGGCACGACCTCGGGCCTCACCGCCGACGTCACGAAGGCGGCCCGCGCCGACGCGTTCCCGTACGTGGTACCGGCCTGACCACGGGGGACCCAGCCGGGTGACGGTGGTGCCTTTTGACCGTTTTGCGGAGTTATGGGTAGTTAGTCTCTGACTCGCATCCGTTGGGCGATTCGATAGGAGACTTGATGCACAGGAAACTTCTGGCGGGCGTGGCCGGCATCGCCGCCACCCTCGCTCTCGCCGGACCGGCCCACGCCGACACGACGGGCGACACGATCGTGACCCTCACCGTCGACGCCGCCGGTGGCCTCTCGATCACGGTACCGGCCACGGCGAACATCGGGCACGGCGTCGAGGGCTCGTCCGTCACCGGCCTACTCGGCCCGGTCACCGTGCTCGACCAGCGCGGCTCGCTCACCCCCAACTGGACCGCCAACGTCATCTCCACCGACTTCACCACCGGCGGCGGCAGCTCCGGGGAGACGATCCCGAACATCAACGTCCTGTACTGGTCCGGCCCCACCACGGCGACCGCCGGTGGGGGTACTTTCACTCCGGGGCAGCCCACCGCGGCCCAGCAGGTGATCATCAACGTGCCCCGCACCGCGATGAGCCACACCGGCGGTACGGGCAACAACTTCGCCACCTGGAACCCGACGCTGGTGGTGAACATTCCGGTCGGCACCGTCCAGGGTGTCTACACCGGGACGGTGACACATTCGGTGTTCTGACCCGCTCGGCCGGCTGGTGCTGCTGGCCTCGGTCGCCCTCGTGGCGCTCGGGGTCTCGGCGGCGCCAGCCGTCGCCGTGCGGGAGCAGCGCCAGGATCCCGCCGACGAGGCCGCGATCAGCATCCGCATGCTGGACATCCCTGCGAGTCGGGTGCAGGATCCGCGTGCCCAGGTCTACATCGTGGATCACCTGAAGCCGGGCACGACGATCCACCGCCGGGTCGAGGTGCAGAACACCTCGGACGAGACGCAGAAGATCGACTTCTACTCCGGGGCGGCGTCGGTGGAGAACAACGCCTTCGCCGTTCCCGAGGGGCGTACGGGCAACGAACTCAGCGGGTGGATCCGACTCAAGACCGCCAGGCTGGAGTTGGACCCGGGCGAGCGCCAGCCGGTCGAGGTCGAGATCGCCGTGCCGAGCAAGGCGTCCAAGGGTGAGCGGTACGCCGCGATCTGGGCACAGGTCACCAGCTCCAAGGAGCGCGCCGGCAACGTCACGCAGATCCACCGGGTCGGTATCCGGGTCTACCTGGACGTCGGCCCCGGCGGTGAGCCACCGACGGACTTCCGCATCGACGGGCTCGCCGCGGAGCCCGGCAGCGGCGGGTTCCCGGTGGTGACGGCCAAGGTCACCAACACCGGCCAGCGCGCCCTGGACATGACCGGCACCGTGTCGCTGCGCAAGGCGGCGGTACAGGCCGGTCCGTTCAAGGTGACCAACGGCGTGACGATCCTGCCCGGCCAGAGCGGCCAGGTCCGCGTCGAGGTCAACCAGTCGCTACCCGCGGGCACCTGGGAGGTGCACGCGAAGCTCGCCAGCGGCACCGTCGAGCGCACCGCGACGGGCACGATCGTCCTGCCCGTCGCCGCGCCGATGGCGGTCGCGGCGGCTTCCGGCCCGAGCTGGCTGGTCTACACCGTCGGCGGGCTCGCCGTGCTGGTCCTGGTCGTCCTCGGCGGCTGGTACCTCGTCCGTCGGCAACGGACCCGGCTGGCCTGACCGGCCGACACGCGAGACGCCCGGCCGTTCCCAGGGGGAACGGCCGGGCGAGGTCGTTCCGGCGCAACCGTCAGACCAGCCACCGACCGCCACGCATCAGATCACGACCGGCGATCTCGTCCTCCTCCCGCCACGCCTGGATCCGGCGCGGTGTCACCCGGAGGTACGCGTACCGGATCGCGCCGAGCCGCGCGTCCCAGAACCTCGCGGCGAACGCGTCCGCCAGATCGACGGGCACGGTCTCGCGTGAGAACGTCTCCACGGCCCCCTCGATGATGACCACGTCGCGCGTCTGACCGAGGGCCGTGCGCACCTGCCCCGAGGTACGCAGGTTGCGGGCGGTCGGAGTCGTCTCGGCGGTGGCCAGGGTGAGCGCCGCACCATCCCAGAGAAAGGAGAGCGGTACCAGGTGGGCGTTGCCCTCCCGGTCCGCCGAGGCGACCCATGCATCCAGGTCGTGGTCGAGCCGGGCCAACGTGTCCTGCTTGCGTCGCGTCGGACTGCGCGGTGGTTCGGGCTGCACGTCTGCACCACCCTTCCTGTGGCCGTGACGGCGCGCTCATCGCGCCCCGGGCAGTCTCGATGTTGAAGCCCGCTTCACCGCAAGAGCCCGCCGATCAGGCGAGGCACCGCGATCCCCGCCGTGCTAGATGACCGAGTGCGTCACGACGGCCACGTAGTCGCCGACCACCAGCCCGTCCGGGAGCCGCACCACGAGCGTCGGATTCCAGGTGACGGAGTTCGCACCGCCGGTCTGGCCGGACCAGCCGGCGGCCGTCTGCGGCGTGTCCAGTACCGCGCCGGGCTGCGGGAGAAACGTCCCGTCGCCGGTGGTGAGCAGGGCCGGCCCGGAGGCGTACGTGATGTTGCTGTTCGGAATGGTCTGGCCCGGCGTGCCGGAACCGGTGGTGAAGTTCGTGGTCGAGACGACGCTGACCCACCGTCCGGAGAAGGGGCCACGGTCATCGGTGACCGCGACCGGGCCGAGTTGACCCGAGACACCTGTCGCATCCGAGGTGACGGAGCCGAGTGAGGAGATCGTCGGGACGCTGATGGAGAGCCCGCCAAGCGGACTGATGACCAGTTCCACCGCCCTCGTGTCGGACTGGTTGAACGAGTCGGTCACCCGCACGGTGAACGGGAACGTGCCGGACGCCGTCGGTGTGCCGGCGAGCAGGCCGGTGACCGGGTCGAGGCTCAGGCCGGCGGGCAGGCTTCCGGAGCTGACCGACCAGACGAAGGGACTCGTGCCCCCGGTCACGGTGAGCTGGTACTGGTACGGCACGTACGCCTTGCCCGGTGGTGGCGGTGCGAAGCTCAGCGTCGGCGGCGGGTTGACCGTCACCGAGGCGGACGGGGCCGACTGGGGGCCGGTACCGGCCGCGTTGATCGCGGCCACCCGGAAGGTGTAGGTGGCGCCGCCGGTCAGCCCGGTGACGACCTGGGTCGTGGCGGTCCCGCTGAAGGTCTGGGGGGCCTGCGCCACCCCGTTGAGGTAGGGCGTCACCGTGTAGCCGGTGATGGGCGAACTGCCGTTGGCCGGGGTCGTCCAGCTCAGCCTGGCGGCGGTGGTCCCTCCGGTGACCGAGGTGATCGTCGGAGCGCCCGGCAGTGTGTACGGCACCACCGCCGCCGAGGCCGGGCTGGCCGCGCTGGTGCCGTACGCGTTCACCGCAGCGACCCGGAAGGCGTACGAGGAGCCGGCGGCCAGCCCGGTCAGTGTGCGGCTTGTGGTGGAGGCGTCGAACGAGAGGGTCGGTTGGGTGACGCCGTCCCGGATCGGGGTGACGAGGTACGCCGTGATCGGGCTGCCGTTGCTCGCCGGCGCGGTCCAGCTCACGGTGGCGCTGGTGGCACCCGCGACGGCGGTGGGCGTGGCCGGCGTGGCGGGCGCCGAGGCGTAGACGTAGTTCGCCGACCCGGCGGCGCCTCGGGTGACGACGCTGACCGTGACGGTGGCCGCGCTGGACCGGGCGGGCATCGAGGAGATGCCGAGGGTGCCGTCGGGGTTGACGGTGAAGCAGCCGGCCGCCGGACCGGAGGTGCACGGCAGCAGGAGCACCGACGTGCCGGCCTGCTGTTCGGCGGTCGTACCGATGGTGATCGCGGTCGCTCCGGTGAGGTTGCTTCCGCCGACGGTGACGGCGATGCCCCCGGCGATCGAGCTCTGCGCCGGGTTGACGGTCACGGCGGAGGGGGCGGTGGCTGGTGCGATGCCGGTGGCGATGCTGGAGTAGCCCGGGTTCGCGTCGATCGACGACGAGGTCGCCACCGTGGCCGTCTGGATCAGGGCCGGCGTCACCCCGGCCGCGGTGACGGTAGCGACCACCGTGATCGGTGGCAGGGAGGTGCCGCCGGGGAACGGGCCGTTGCTGTTGGTGCAGGTGATGGTCTGGCCCGATGGTGCGCCGCAGACCCACCCGGTGCCGAACGCGCCGCGCGGCGTGACGCCGGCCGGAACGGTCTGCGTGACGGAGATCGGCGACGTCTCGGTGGCGCCGGCGTCGACCCCCGCGGTGATCGAGTAGGTGACGGGGTCACCGGGCTGCGGGCTGGGGCCGACCGCGCTGGTCTGTGACACGTTGAGGTCCGGCACCTGGTTGAAGCTGACCGCCCGGGCCTCGTCGATCTCGTGGAAGTCGGTGACCGATCCGGTCGAGCCCACCCACCCGAAGGCGAGTTGCCGGGGGTAGCCGTCGGCGTTCAGCCAGGTCGGCGACGGGTACAGGTTCGATGGCACGACCGGGAGCGCGCCCTGAAGCGTCCGCGCCGAACCGCCGACCGGGGTGAAGCGGATCCGGTACTGCCCGGCGGGGGTGGTGATCCCGGTGTCCGTGGTGTACGGGGAGGCGGTGGTGTTGACGACGACCTCGACCGGCACCACGGACGCCGCCCGGGTACTGGCCCGCAGCGTCAGGGCGGGAGCCGAGGTGCTGTCGGCGGTGCTGTTGATCGCGCAGTAGCCGACGCCGTTGCGGCCCGGGCCACGGACCACGACCTGCCCGGGGACCTTCCCGCCGGTGGTCGAGATGTAGGGCGGGTTGGTGCAGCCGGTGCCCTGGTAGGTGCTGCTGCTGAAGTTGCCGAAGACGTCCAGCCCGATGCCCAGGTAGCCGTTGGACAGGCCGGCCGACACGCCGTTGAACGCCGCCGAGTAGCCCAGCGAACCGCCCGTCTGACCGAGGGTCGACGGTGACCTCGGGTTGGCGGGGTCGACCGCCGCCAGCGCGAAGGCGAGCCCGTCCGCGCCCGGGTTGGAGCCGCCGTACTGGTAGGTGTTGAAGGTGAGGTGCAGACCCTGCGAGGTGGGCACGCTGACCGCGCCGAACACCCCGCCCTGGCGGTTGACGGTGGCGGGGGTGAGGCGCAGCTTGCCCGCGCCCTGCGGGTCGGTGGAGGTGGTGCAGCTCAGCAGCGGACCCGTGGTGGAGTTGCCGGCCGCGCTCAGACAGGCGGCGTTGGTCGCGCCGGCCGCGGGCACGCCCGGCAGCACCACCGGGCCGATGCCGTTCGCGGTGTTGTTGTGAAAGGGCTGGTCGAACAGGACGGACCCGACCGCCGACGCCGGTAGCGGCGTGAGCGTCAGGGCTCCCAGGGTCACGACGACCACCAGCGCCAGGGTGCTTGTCGGACGAGACCGCCGCCTCCGAAACGCCATGCTCACCCCCGCCGCCACTCCAGTCCCAAAAGGGACTTTAGCTCCCAAAGTCCCCATTCGCTCCGGGTACTCGGAATCGGCGGAACCCGCACAAGACGGGCCGGCTCTCCCGGTCACACCGAGAGAGCCGGCCCGCAGACAGGTAGGTGATCAGCCCGCGATGTCGCGGGGGTCGCGGCTGCGCGGGTAGGTGTTCTTCTCCCCGATCGTGCCGTCCTGCTTCTTGATCACGTGCTCGACGCCCCGGTCGGCCGCCATCTCGCGGCCCTGTTCCTGCGCGTCGGCCTTGGTGTCATGCGTGCTGCTGGCCCGGTCGTTGCCCTCCGGGCGGTTCTTCCACTGCCCGTTCTCCTGGTAGGTGTCGACATCGCCCTTGGTCATCGCCAGCTCCTCCCCTGCGTCTACGCGGTCGCCTCTTCAGTGCCCCGAGCGGGGGTGGGCAAACCGCCGTCCTCAGGAGACGGCCGGACAGTTGTTGCTCACCCGACGGAGGATCTGTTCGCGGTCGTCGGTCGTGATGCCCGACGGCGTGCCGTCGAAGTGGGTCTCCACCTTGTCCCAACCTCGGCGCTGCTCGAAGTGCAGGTGCGGAGCGCCCGAGTTGCCGGTGCTACCGAGTCGGCCGATCTGCTCGCCCTGGGCGACCTTCTGACCGACCGTGACCAGCGGCGGTTCGAGCAGGTGCAGGTACTGCGTCTCCCACTTTCCGCCGTGGTCGATCTTCACCCAGTAGCCACCGCCGCGTCCGCGCGGACCTTCCGGGTTCTCCGGCGTACGACCACCCAGCGAGCCGTTGATGCCGGCCACCGTGACGGTGCCGCCGTAGGAGGCGAGGACGGGACGCCCCCACGACTCGCCCTCGATGGGGAAGAAGTCGACGTCGTAGTCGTCGTGGCCGGGGTAGGTGCTGAGCTGCCACGTCTCCCCGCAGGTCACGGGCATCTGGAAGAGCGGGCGTGGACCGACCGATCGCAGCATCGGCACGACCACCACGGCGACGCCGGCGACGGCCGCCGCCGCGACGAGCGCGAGCAGGATGACGAGGATTCGCCGGCGGGGGCGGCGATGGGTGCGGACTCTGGTGGGGCGGCCGGTCGTCACCGGCCCGAGCATGGCAGAAGTCGGCAATCCTCGGCCACCGGCGATGCGTTGCAGTTGCATCGTCAACGCGCTACGGTGGATGCAATGCAGTCGTATTGCAACTGGGGGTCGGCGTGTACGTGCTTCCGCTGTCCGAGGTGACCGCCGAGATGAGTGACCTGGCCGGCGGGAAGGCAGCCGGGCTGGGCGCGCTGATCCGGCACGGCGAACGCGTCCCCGAGGGGTTCTGCGTCACCACCGAGGCCCACCGACACGGCGTCGTACCGGTGGCGGAGATCATCTTGGCGTACGAGCGGCTCGGGGCCGGCCCGGTGGCCGTACGCTCCAGCGCCACCGCCGAGGATCTTCCGCACGCCAGCTTCGCCGGGCAGCAGGAGACCGTCCTGGGCGTCACCGGCGCGGCGGAACTCATCGCCGCCGTCGAGAAGTGCTGGGACTCCCTGCACAGTGACCGCGCGACCGCGTACCGCGAGGCCCACGAGATCGACCAGCACGGGCTGGCGATGGCGGTCGTCGTGCAACGCATGGTCACGCCCGCCGTGGCGGGGGTCCTGCACACCGCCAACCCGCTGACCGGCCGGCGGAACGAGATGGTGGTCGACGCCGCGCCGGGACTCGGCACCGCCGTGGTGGACGGCGCGACCGCCGGGGACCACTACGTCCTCGACGGCGTCGCCCGCGACGACACCGGGTGCCTGACGTCCGCGCAACTGGAGAGGCTGCGGGCGGCCGGCGAGCGGCTGGCCGGGCACTTCGGCTCCCCCCAGGACGTCGAGTGGGCGATCGACGCCGACGACGTGCTGTGGCTGCTTCAGTCGCGCCCGATCACCAGCCTGTTTCCCCTGCCGCCGGCCGCCACCGGCAAGCCCCTCCCCCGCGTCTATCTGGAGTTCGGGCACGTCCAGGGCATGCTGCGACCGGTCACCCCGATGGGCATGGCGTCCCTGCGGGCACAGATCACCGCGATGCTCGCGGCTCTCGGCGTCCGGGTGGAGATCGTCGACATCGGCGGCCGCCTCTACGGCGACCTGACCGACCTGGCCCGGAGCAAATCGTCCCGGAAACGACTGGTCAAGCTGATGGCCGTCGACTTCGGCCCCCGGGCGCAGGCCGTGATGCGGCACGTCCTGGCCGATCCGCGATTCGCCCCGACCAGGGGCGGGCGCGGCGCGGCGCAGCAGGCGGCGTCACTACGGACCGCCGGCCGGGCGGCGGTGGGAATCGTGCGTGCCCTGGCCCGCCCGGACACGGCACGCATCCGGATGTTCGAGGCGGTCGATCAGCTCCGAGCCCGCTCGGTGGCCCCCGACGACCTGCGGACCACGGCCGAGCGACTGCGCTTCGTCGAGGCGCGCGACGACACGGATCACAGCGACGCCATCATGTGGCCGATCGTCGCCGGCATGCTCGCCACGGCGCTGCCGTCCCCGCTGCTCAAGGGCATCGCCGGTCCGGACGAGATCCACGCCGTGCTCGGCGGGATGCCACACAACGTCACCATCGAGATGGACCTGGCGCTGTGGCGACTCGCCCAGGGCGTGGGTGAGCACCGGCGACTGCTGCTCGACACACCACCGGACGAGTTGGCCGCCCGCCACCTGCGCGGAGCGCTGCCCGACATCGGCATGGCGGACTTCCTGGACGCGTACGGGCATCGCGGTGCGGCCGAGGTCGACCTCGGGGTGCCGCGCTGGGCCGAGGACCCCACGCCGGTCTTCGCCGCGCTCGCCAACTACCTCCGGGTCACCGACCCGGAGCAGGGCCCCGACCAGCGCTTCCGCCGGGCCGCCACGACGGCGGAGGCGGCGCTGAGAGACCTCGTCGCGCGGGCCCGCCGACAGCGACCGGTACGCGGCCGGATCGCCGGTTTCCTGCTGGGCCGCGCCCGCTCGCTGGCGGGCCTGCGCGAGGCCGGCAAGTTCGCCGGGCTGTATTCACTGCGGGAGACCCGTCGACAGTTGCTGCTGATCGGAGCCGACCTGACCGACGCCGGGCTGCTGGACCAGCGCGACGACATCATGTTCCTGACCCTCGACGAGGTGCGTGTCGCCGTACACCAGGGTGTCGACAAGCGCGACGTCGTCGCGTCCCGGCGGGCCGTGCACCGCCGCGAGCTGCGTCGCCGGTCGGTGCCGGTGGCCCTGCTGTCCGACGGCACCGACGTCGAGACCGTCCTGGCGCGGGCTCAAGCCGGTGACGGGACGCTTGTCGGCGTGGGCGCGTCCGCGGGTCGGGTCACCGGCCCAGCCCGCGTCGTGCACGACCCGGCCACCGCCCACGTCGAGCCCGGCGAGGTCCTGGTGACCGCGACCACGGACCCCGGTTGGACCCCGCTGTTCCTCACCGCCGCCGCCCTGGTCAGCGAGACGGGCGCGATCATGGCGCACGGTCCCACGGTGGCGCGGGAGTACGGCATACCCGCCGTCATCTGCGTGCCGGATGCCACCCGAACGATCACCACGGGTCAACTCGTCACCGTCGACGGTGGCGCGGGCGCCGTGACCGTCCACTGACCACCCGACCCCGAGGACGACGATGACCGAGACGAGGACGCCGACCAGGGCGGCCGTGGGGCCGCTGCTGCGCCGGGCGGTCGTGACCGAGGCGGCGATGTGGCGCAGCCTCTACCTGTGGGCGCGGCGCCGTCCCCTGCCGCTCGGGCCGGGCGACGAACCGTTCGGCTACCTCGGCGTGGTCAAGCCGATCCTCGGGATCTTCATCGCCCTGTCGGCCGTCGAGGTCCCGATCTTCGACCTGATCGTCAGCCACGTGGTCCCCTGGCGGCCGGCCCGCTGGATCGTGCTCGGCCTCGGTATCTGGGGTCTGCTCTGGATGGTGGGCCTCTGGGCGAACATGACCATCCACCCGCACATCGTCGCCAACACCGGGCTGCGGGTACGCAACAGCTCCGGCATCGACATCTGGATCCCGTGGTCGGACGTGGCCGCGCTGCGCAAGCGTCACCGCTCCCTGCCGTCGAGCAGGACGGTCCAGGTCGAGCAGGAGGGTGCGCGCCAGATTTTGAACGTCTCGGTCGGCAGCCAGACGAGCATCGACGTACTGCTGCGTCGGCCGACCACCTTCGACCTGCCCCGCGGTCGGTCCGCGCCGATGGACGAGCTGCGACTGTACGCCGACGACCCCGACGGCCTGCTGCGCAGCGCCCGGGGCACGCCCGCGCCGGAGACCGACCGCCGCGCGACGGCGGCTCCCGGCCACCCGCTGTGAAACGATCGAGGCCATGCCCAAGAAGGTGGATCACCAGCAGCGACGCACCCTCATCGCGGACGCGTTGATGCGGGTCGCCGCGGATCAGGGCCTGGAGGCGGTCAGCCTCCGTCACGTCGCCACCGAGGCGGGCGTGTCCGCCGGCATGGTCCAGCACTACTTCCGCACCAAGGACGAGATGATGGCGTTCGCGTTGAGCGTGGTCCGCGAACGCAGCCAGATCCGGGTCACCGAGGCGGTGGCGCGGCTCGGCGAGGCCCCCGCCCCCCGGCTGCTGCTGCGTACGATCATCGCCGCGCTCCTGCCGCTCGACGCGCACACCCGCGACGACGGTCGGGTGGCGCTCGCGTTCCTCGCCTACACGGCGGTGCGCCCGACGGCCGCGACCGGCCTGCGGGAGGGCACCGCGCAGCTCACCGCCTTCATCGCCAGCGTCCTGCCCACCAACGACGTGGCCGCCGCGGCCGGCCTGCTGGCGCTGATGGAGGGGCTCGGCGTCTACCTGCTGGGTGGGCAGTACACCGCCGAGCAGGCGCTGGACGCCCTGGACGCCCAGCTGGACCTGCTCTTCGGCACACCGGCCACGGCGTGATCCACCCGGTTTCGTGAAGTCGCGGTGTCCCCGGTAGCGGGACACCGCGACTTCACCGAACCCGACCTTCCTGCGGATGACGCCCGGCGCGGCGCCCGGCTCAGTGGGTCGGGACGCCCGCCCGCGCCTTGCGCTGACGCAACTCCTCGGCGGTCATCTGCCAGGTCGAGTTGGTCGCCCCGAGACCGAGGAGCACCTGGTCGAAGCCGTTGCCGTCGTTGTCGTCGGTGTAGCAGAGGCTCACCTCGCCCCACGGGGACGCGGCGATGGCCAGGTCTTCCTGGCGACCGGTCGTGGTCTGGCTCAACGCCTGCGCCGCCAGCCGACCCGTGGTGCTGCCGTCCGGGTTGAGGCCGCGCGCCCAGACGTCCGGGTTGGCGCCGGACACCGTCCAGCCCACCACGACGTTGTCCTCGTCGTCGACGCCGACGCCGGGGGCGACCGCCCCGGTCCCGGTGGACACCGGGACCTCGTCGTGGCGGGCCGCGCCGGACGCGCTGAACGAGCGGGCCCAGACGCCCTTCGTGCCGGTGTGGTCCGACTCCCAACCGACGGCGAAGTCACCGGAGTAGGTCGACGCGACCGAGGCCCGCCGCTGCTGCCCGCCGCTCTGCGCGTTGGCCGTCCGCCGGGACAGCACCACCGCGCCGTTCGCGCGGGCCAACCGGGTCAGACCGATGTTGTACGACCCGTTCGCGTCGGCGTCCTCGTCCCAGACCACCAGCGCCTCGCCGGAGGCGGACACGGCCACGTCGGGGCGGTGGTGGCTGCCGGTCGTCTGCGAGGCCGTCACCTCGTACCCCTTGGTGGTGGGGCCGGTGAAGCCGGCGGCCTTGACGGTGGCCGGAGCGGTTCCCTGTACGTCCTCCCAGACGACGGTGAAGCCGACGGCCGCGCTGGTGGGCGCGCCGTCCGGGTCGACGGCCACCTTCGGCCAGATCTGCTGGCCGGCGTCGCTGGCGTTGGCCTGCCCGGAGCCGAGCATCGCGCCGGCCGGCGACACCACCCGGTACTGGATGTTGTAGACGCCGTTGCCGTCACCGTCGGCGGCCCAGACGACCACGGCGTTGCCCCGGTCGTCGAGCCCCACGTCGGGGCTGATGTGTCGCCAGGTCGCCCCGCTGGTGCCGCCGGTCGAGAGCTTCAGCTCGTAGCCGGGCGTGCCGTCGCGGAACAGGCGCAGGTAGATCTCGCTGTGGGTGTCGTCTTCGGGGGCCGTGCTGTCCCGGTCGTCCTCCCAGGCCACCGCGACCTGCCCGTTACGGTTCATGGCGATGGCGGCCAGGTCCTGGTCGCCGGTGGCGACGCTGTTGGCGGTGGTCCAGGTGACCGCGTCGGCGGTCATGGCGGTCGGAGCGGGCGCCACGGCGGTCGGCAGCAGCAGGGACGCGGTGAGCAGTGTCGTGAGTGCGGTCATCGGGGTGCTCCTTCTACCCGGCCTGCAGGCCGGGCTGGCCGTCGAGGATGACGAACGAACGCACCGTCGACGCGGCCGCTCCGTGCTCGGTCACCGTGTTCACCGCGCGGAAGTCCGCGCGGACCTGGCTGCGGCTGATCGTGGTACGGACGTAGCCGCGCCGGTCGGAGTAGAACTTCAGGTGCGGGTTGGTCGTCGCGTTCGGGATGGTGGTGCTGCCGGTCCCGTTGCCGGTCGAGGTGATCGAGGTGCAGACCAGCTCGGTGCCGATCGTGGCGGATGACGGGTTGGCGTAGTCGGCCTTCAGCTCGTTGGCCCACGACTTGTGCACGTCGCCGGTGAGGACGAGCGGGTTGCGCACGCCGCGCTGCTGCCAGCCGGTCTGGATGCGGCTGCGCGACGCCCGGTAGCCGTCCCAGGCGTCCATGTTCGCCGCCCCGCTCGCCTCGAACTGGCGGGCGAAGAACACCTGCTGGCCGAGGATGTCCCAGGTGCCGTAGTGCTGGGCCAGCCCGTCGAGCAGCCACGCTTCCTGGGTCGCGCCGGTCAGCGACCGGGAGGCCAGGTCGGCGTCCGTGCAGACCTTCCAACCGTCACCGCACGCCTGGTCGTCGCGGAACTGCCGGGTGTCGAGCATGTGGAAGGTGGCGAGCTGCCCCCACCGTACGCGGCGGTAGAGTCCGATGCTGTTGCCGCTCGGTGCGGAGGCCGGTCGCAGCGGCATGTTCTCGTAGTAGGCGCGGTACGCGGCGGTACGGCGAGCGGTCCACTGGGCGGCGGTCAGCGTGGGACTGCTGTCGGCGCGGACCATGTTCGCGTAGTTGTTCTCCACCTCGTGGTCGTCCGGCACCACCAGCCAGGGCGCCGCCGCGTGCGCCGCCTGCAGGTCCGGGTCGGACTTGTAGAGGGCGTACCGGCGGCGGTAGTCGGCCAGCGACACGATCTCCGCGCCGACGTGCTGGCGCACCGCCGAGGTGTTGACGCCGCCCTCGTAGATGTAATCGCCCAGGTGCAGGATCAGCCCGGGGTTCTCCTCGGCCATCCGCCGGTACGCCGTGTAGTAGCCGGCTTCGTAGTGCGCGCAGGAGGCGAACGCCATGACCAGGTCACGGCCGAACGTGCCCGCCGCCGGTGCCGTCCGGGTACGCCCCACCGGGGAGATCTGCCCCTGGGCCCGGAAGCGGTAGTAGTAGTCCGAGTCGGCCGCCAGGCCACCCGCGACGACGTGCACCGAGTGGGCGTCGGCGTACCGGGCGACCACCGAGCCGGACGCGACCAGCGACGAGAAGCGATCCGTGGTGGACACCTGCCACTCGACCGTCACGTCGGCGTTGGCCATGCCGCCCTGCCCGTCGGCGTTGAGCGGCGACGGCGCCAGGCGGGTCCACAGGACCACGCTGTCGGGGTCCGGATCACCGGAGGCCACACCGAGTTTGAAGGGGTACGGCGCCGCGGCGCTGGCACCCTGTGCGGGGGTGACCGCGGCGCCGGCGGCGGCGAGTCCACCGAGGACGAAGATGCGACGACTGAGCCTTGTCATGGTCAATACCTTCGGGGCCGTCGATGAACGGCGATGGCTGTGGCGCGGAAGCCGACATGACGGGACGTTGGCCGCGTCAAGGCCGTCAGGTGTCGCGCCCCGCGGCCGGGTCGTCAGGTCAGCGGCGACGGCGACTCGGCGTTGGGGATCAGCAGTTTCGGCCTGCCGGAGCCGTCGGCGGGGACGCCGAACACGTCGGGCCGGCCGTCACTCTGGCGCAGCGTGTAGGCCAGCGTCGCGTCGTCGAGCCAGGCCGCCTGGTCGTCCACGCTGGTGGTCTCCGCCGTCGCGGTGATCCGCCCCGAGGCCAGGTCGAGCACGCTCAGCCGCCAGCCCTTCGCGGGGTCGGCGTCGATCGCCTGCTTGAAGGCGATCCGGGTGCCGTCGGGCGACAGCGACGGGCACTCGACGTTCTCCCGCAGCGTCTCCACGCTCCGGGCGGCCACGTCGCCGCGTACCAGGTAGCGCTTGCCGCCGGTCGACATGGTCGCGTAGAACCGGTTGTCGTCGGCGGTGAAGGTGACGCCCCAGTAGTTGACGTCCGGGCTGCGGTAGGCGCGGCCGTCGCGCGTGACGGCGAACCCCTCCAGCGACGGAACGGTCGCCCCGGTGACCGTGTCGAGGATGCCGGTGCGGGTGGAGAAGCCGCTCGCCGTGTAGGAGTCGCCCCCGACGAACGTCGTCCAGGAGACCATCCGGCCCGACGCCGAGACCCGGGCCCGGTTGGGCAGGCCCGGCACGCTCAGCGTCCGCTTCTGGTTCAGCGCCGCGTCGAGCACCACCACCTGGTACGACCACGCGGTCGCAGGCCGCAGGCAGACACCGGTGCCGGCCGCCGCGTACACCCGCAGGCATTCCAGACCCGAGACGGTACGCGGCCCGGCGGGGTCGGCGGTGGCGACGCTGGAGACGTACCGGTCGGTGACGGCCAGCAGGCGCGGGCCCGGCGTCAGCGTGACCGCCTGGTCCCCGACGGCGGCCGGTGGCGGGGTCCGGGGCGGCTCGGCGGCGAGGGCCGCGTAGCCCACCGCCCCGCTGGCCAACAGCACCGCCGAGGCGGCCACCACACCGAGCTTGGCCCGGGTCGACATCGCGGTCACGAGGACACCTTCCGAGGGATCAGGCGGGACGGGGAGGCCAGCAGGAGCACGGTGACCACCAGGACGCCGGCGACGGCCACGGCCGCCGCGAGGACCGCCGTCCGTGGCCCCCAGGCCTGCCAGGCCAGACCGAACAGGACCGAGGAGACGAGGTACGCGAGCGCCTGTCCGGTCTGGACCAGCGCGATCCCGGTGGTCCGCAGCCGCGGTGGCAGCACCGGTCCGGCGAGCGCGATGAGCACGCCGTCGGTGGCGGCGTAGAACGCGCCGTAGAGCGCCAGCGTGAGCACGAGCGCCGGCCAGCCGTGCAACGGTCCGGCCAGCAGCAGGTAGGTCGCGCCGAGGGCGACGTAGCCGCCCACCACGACCGGCAGCCTCCCGACCCGGTCGGCCAGGACACCGAGCGGGGCGGCGAGCAGCAGGTACGCGAGGCTGGTGCCCACCGCCAGCAGGGGGAACCACCGCAGGCCCAGGTCCTCGCGGCGTTGCAGCACCAGGTAGACGAAGCCGTCGCCGATGGTGGCCAGGCCGAGCATCGTCGCGGCCAGCAGCAGCCGGCGGGCCGGACGGCTGCGCAGCAGGCCCCACGCCTCGCCGACGGAGACCCGGGGCTCGTCCGGCGCGTCGGCGGGCTCGCCGCTCGGGCGCTCCCGGACGAACAGCACGAGCACGACGACCGCCAGGGCGGCGACGCAGAAGCTGGTGACGAAGACCGCGTCGTACGACTGCCCGACGGCCAGCAGGACGGCGAACGCGGCGAGCGGCCCGAGGAACGCGCCGACGCTGTCCATGGCCCGGTGCACCCCGAACGCCCGACCCAGCGCCTCGGGCGGGCTGGAGAGCGTGATCAGCGCGTCCCGGGGCGCGCTGCGCACGCCCTTGCCGAGCCGGTCGACGGCGATGACCGCGCCGATGGCGGGGACCGACCGGCCGGCGAGCAACAGGCCGAGCTTGGCGACCGCCGAGAGCGCGTAACCGACACCGGCGACGAGTTTGCGCCTCCGGAACCGGTCGGCGACGAAGCCCCCGACGACCCGCAGCAGCGCGGTCGCGCCGGTGTGGACGCCGTCGAGCACACCGAAGGCCACCGGGCTGAGTTGCAGGCCCAGCACCAGGTAGAGCGGCAGGACGGCGGCCACCATCTCGGCCGAGACGTCGGTGATCAGGCTGACCGTGCCGAGCGCGACCACGTTGCCGCTGACCAGGGCGAGCCGGCGGCGGCGCGGCCCGGGTGGGTCGGAGACCGGACGGGAGACGGTCGACAGGTACACGCGCATCTCCTGGACATCGGTGGGCGACGGTCAGCCATCGTGACGATCCGGCGCGAAGGGCCACAAGAGAGCACGGGCTGCGGGCAGGCGTGCGGTGGGTGAACATCGGACAAACATCGAGATGTTTCGCTGCCTGAGCGTACTGTTCATCTGGCGGCAGTGCGCCGGTTCATCGACCTTCCTACGTTCCTTGCGCTCAACACCCGCAACGAAGGGGTCCTGGATGGACATTCGAATCGCCCGCCCACCGGTGACGGTCGGTACGGTCGCGGTGCTCGTCGCCGCCACCGCCGCCGTCGTCCTGACCGGCTCGGGCACGGCCTCCGCGGCGAGCGTGACGTTCACGCCGGTCGCCGACACCTACGTCCAGAGCGACACGGCATCCACCAACTACGGCACGTCCACGCAGGTCGTGGTCGACAACTCGCCCGCGCGGCGCATGTTCCTGCGCTTCACGGTGAGCGGCGTCAGCGGCACGGTCACCAGCGCCAAGTTGCGGTTGCGCACGATCAGCGGCAACAACGGCAGCGACGCCGGCGGCACGTTCCGGAGGATGTCCAGCACCACCTGGTCGGAGACCGGCACCACCTGGAGCAACCAGCCGGCCATCGACGGAGCCACCCTCGGATCGCTCGGCGCGGTCTCCGACAACACCTGGTACGAGGTCGACGTCACCTCCGCGGTCACCGGCAACGGCACGTACAGCTTCGGCGCCACCTCGGCCAGCGGCGACGGCGCGTACTACGACACCCGCGAGAGTGGCGGCGACGCCCCGCAACTGGTCGTCACGACCGGGACCACGACGCCGCCGTCCGGTGACCCGGTCCTCGTTGGCGCCGGCGACATCGCCACCTCCGGCTCCGGCGACACGGCCACCGCCGCGCTACTCGACAACATCTCCGGCACCGTCTTCACCACCGGCGACAACGTCTACGACAGCGGCACCGCGTCGCAGTTCGCCAGCTACTACGAGCCCACCTGGGGCCGGCACAAGAGCCGCACCCGCCCGTCGCCGGGCAACCACGACTACAACACGTCGGGCGCCACCGGCTACTACAACTACTTCGGTACGACCGCCGGCCCGAGCGGCCGGGGCTACTACTCCTACGACCTCGGCAACTGGCACGTCGTGTCGCTGAACTCGAACATCAGCATGTCGGCCGGCTCCGCCCAGGAGCAGTGGCTGCGTGCCGACCTCGCGGCCAGCAGCAAGCCGTGCACGATCGCGTACTGGCACCACCCGCTCTTCACCTCCAGCTCCGACCACTCGCCGTCCACGGCGACGCGCCCGCTGTACCAGGCGCTCTACGACTACAACGCCGACGTCGTGGTGTGGGGCCACAACCACGTCTACGAGCGGTTCGGCCCGATGAACCCGTCCGGGAGCTACGACGCCAGTCGGGGAATGCGCAGCTTCGTCGCCGGCATGGGCGGCGCGGACCACTACGGCTTCGGCACCATCCAGCCCAACAGCGAGGCGCGCAACAGCTCCGCGTGGGGCGTCCTGAAGTTCACCCTGCACTCCGGCAGCTACGACTGGCAGTTCGTGCCGGTCGCCGGCCAGACCTACGCCGACAGCGGCACCGGCAACTGCCACTGACGGTCGCGATCCCGCTGCGCCGTTCGCGGCGCAGCGGGATTCTCCGTACCTCAGCACCACCGTGACCAGCGCCTGCCCGACAATGCCGTGACCTGCGGCAAACAGGCCCAAAGTTGTCCAAGAGCCGGTTGAACCGTCGCCGGGCCACCCCGTAGTACCTCGGTACCGATCAGGACACCTATCCGGGAGGTCTACCAGTGGCGGCACCATGGGAAGAGTACAACCAGAGCTGGTTCCAGTACGACGGGCAGGGAAGTGTCGTCGACACCCGGAATCGTAATCCCGACGTCAGCCCACGAGACACAATGGTCGCTCTCTGGGAGAACATCGACGTGACCCGGCAGCTGGCCATGGCCGTAAACCTCAGCCAGCAGGCCATTGCCGAGTTCAACAACGTCAGACACCTTCCGGAAGACGCCACGCAAATCCTGGAGCGCCCCGACCTCAGCAACGATCTATTGAACGACGCTGCGGCAAGGTTGGGGGAGAGCGTCGCAGGAATCGAGCGGGCGGCCTCTGCGATGGAGACGTCCGTCCGCTTACTCAACATGGCTGGGGAGCGGTGGAACTCTCACCAAGGCGACTCACCGTACAACGACAATATCGTGACCCTGCAAGCGGCGCAGTCGAGGGATGCGATCAACTCTATCAATACTTTTCTGAGCATAAACCGGATCGCCACCGGGGCGATCGATGAGGCGAGAACGCGTGGTGTGCAGCATCCGGATTTCGACCAGGCGCGCCAAGCGGCGATCCGGAGCCTCGACGATGTCCACCTGATGTCATCTGATGCCAATGTCCTCCTGTACACGAACGAGCGCGATGTGCGCGGGGTGTCCGACCTGGGCTGGCAGACGACGCCCACCCAGAACGATCTACCTGACCAAACAGTCGACAGGCTGGCGAACACACTCAGCGGCGGGGTCTACACGGACTCCAACCCGCACGGCGCACAACACTTCTCCACCACCGCGAGGAATGCGCAGGTAGCACAGGAGGCCATCAACATCCTGAGTGATGCGGGCTTCGGCGAGCACGCGATGGCGTGGCAGGCGTATCACGCCCGGCAGCAGCACATGGCCGACACATTTCCGAGCGTCCAGTTCTACCCCGAGGGCCAATGGTCGGGGCAGGCGAACAGCCAGTCGATCGGCAGCCCGGCGGGCGAGTCCATCGCCGACGAAACTACGACCAGCCAGCAGCATGGTGCCAGACGGCGGGGTGCACGGCGCCGGCGATGACCTGACCGCGTGGGCTCACAGCCCAGTCTGTGACGGGGTTCGGCGACCGAGCGACGTGTGCCCCTGCCCGTCGTGACGGGCAGGGGCACACGTACGTGCGGTCAGTGCGTCAGCGGGTGCCGGCCGCGCGGCGCTTGTTGTAGACGTCGAACGCGACGGCGACGAGCAGGACGAGCCCCTTCACCACCGACTGCGTCGACTGGTCGACGCCCATGAGCTGCATGCCGTTGCTCATCACCGCCATGATCAGACCACCGACCATCGCGCCGACAACGGTGCCCACGCCGCCGGTGACCGCCGCGCCGCCGATGAAGGCCGCCGCGATCGCGTCCAGCTCGAACATGTTGCCGGCCGCGGGCTGCGCGCCGTTGGACCGCGACGAGTAGATGACGCCCGCCACGGCCGCGAGGAAGCCCATGTTGACGAACATCCAGAAGTTGACGGTGCGGACCTTCACGCCCGACAGCGCCGCCGCCGAGAGGTTGCCGCCGATCGCGTAGACCTGACGGCCGAAGACCGTGCGCCGGGTGAGCAGACCGTAGACCAGCACCAGCACCGCCAGGATGATCAGCACGATCGGCAGGCCCCGGGCGTGCGCCAACTGCCAGGCGAAGTACATGATGACCGCGCCCACCAGGACGACCCGGGCCACGAACAGCGGGAACGACTCGACCGGCTGCTGGTAGCGGATGCGCGCCAGGCGGGTGCGGAAGCCGCTCACCGCGTACCCGGCCACGGCGATCGCGCCGATCAGCAGCGTGAAGGCGTCGAAGCCGTTACCGCCGAGCAGGCCGTTGAGGAAGCCCGCCGCCACCTTCTGGTACTCGGCCGGGAACGGCGACAGCGAGATGTTGTCGAGCACCCGCAGGGTGAGACCCCGGAACAGCAGCATGCCGGCCAGGGTCACGATGAACGCCGGGATGCCGGCGTACGCCACCCAGAAGCCGTGCCACGCGCCGACCGCGATGCCGACGGCCAGCGCCGCGAGGACACCCAACCACCACGGGTGGCCCTGCTGGATCACGAGGACTGCGGACACCGCGCCGGTCAGCGCGACCACCGAACCCACCGACAGGTCGATGTGCCCGCCGATGATCAGGATGACCATGCCGATCGCGAGGACCAGGATGTACGAGTACTGCAGGACGATGTTGGTGATGTTGCCGGGGCTCAGTGACACCCCGTCGGTCAGTACCGCGAAGAGCGCCAGGATGACGACCAGGGCGACGTAGATCCCGCTCTGCCGGAGGTTGTTCAGCACCAGGGCCCGCAGGTCGCTCGTCCCCGTGTGCAGAGCGGCGGCCGGCGCGGTGTCCGACGGTGTCGGGCGCTCCGTCGAAGGGGTTTTGATGCTGGTCATCCGACGAGCTCCTTGTCCTTTGTCATCAGCTCCATGAGGCTCTCCTGGGTTGCCTCGCTCACCGGCTTCTCACCGGTGATCCGGCCCGCGGCGAGGGTGTAGATGCGGTCACACATTCCGAGCAGCTCCGGCAGCTCGCTGGAGATGACGATCACCGCTTTGCCGGCGGCCACCAGCCGGTTGATGATCGTGTAGATCTCGAACTTGGCCCCGACGTCGATCCCGCGCGTCGGCTCGTCCAGGATCAGCACGTCCGGGTCGGTGAAGAGCCACTTCGACAGCACGACCTTCTGCTGGTTGCCGCCGGAGAGCTTGCCGACGACCGCCATCACGCTCGTCGTCTTGATGTTCATGTCCCGCCGGCTCGACTCGGCGACCTTGATCTCCTCGTTGCCGTTCACCCAGCCGTACTTGGCCAGCCGGTCCAGGGCGGCGGCGGAGACGTTGCGCCGGACGTCGTCGATGAGGTTGAGGCCGTACCGCTTGCGGTCCTCGGTGACGTACGCGATGCGGTTGTCGATGGCCTCCGCGACGTTGCGGGCGTTGACCTCCCGACCGTGCATGAAGAGCTTGCCCTTGATGTCGCGGCCGTAGGAGCGGCCGAAGACGCTCATCGCCAACTCGGTCCGGCCGGCGCCCATCAGCCCCGCGATGCCGACCACCTCGCCGGCGCGCACCGACAGGTTGACGTCCTCGACGACCATCCGCTCCTGGGTCGGGTGCCGCACCGACCAGTCCTCGATCCGCAGCACCTCCTCGCCGGGCGACGATTCGCGGTCGGGGTAGAAGCTCTCGATGTCGCGGCCGACCATGCCCCGGATGATGCGCTGCTGGTTGACGTCGTCGGCGCGCATGTCCAGGGTCTCCACCGTACGACCGTCCCGGATGACGGTGGTCGAGTCGGCGATCGCGGTGATCTCGTTGAGCTTGTGCGAGATCATGATGCAGGTGATGCCCCGCTCCTTGAGCTGCCGGAGCAGGCCGAGCAGGTGCGCCGAGTCGACGTCGTTGAGGGCGGCCGTCGGCTCGTCCAGGATGAGCAGGCGCACCTTCTTGGACAGCGCCTTGGCGATCTCCACGAGTTGCTGCTTGCCGACGCCGAGCTGGATGACCGGGGTCACCGGGTTCTCGTGCAACCCGACGGACGCCAGCAGCTCCGCCGCCTCGGCGTTGGCCTTGTTCCAGTCGATCAGGCCGGTACGACCCCGCCGCTCGTTACCCAGGAAGAGGTTCTCGGCGATCGACAGGTAGGGCACCAGGGCGAGTTCCTGGTGGATGATGACGATGCCATTGGCCTCGCTGTCCCGGATGCCCCGGAACTGCATCGGCTTGCCGTCGAAGAGGATCTCGCCGTCGTACGAACCGGATGGGTGGACGCCGGAGAGCACCTTCATGAGGGTGGACTTGCCGGCGCCGTTCTCGCCGCAGATGGCGTGGATCTCTCCCCGACGTACCGCGAGGTTGACGTCCTCCAGCGCGGTCACTCCGGGGAAGGTCTTCGTGATACGACGCATCTCGAGGATGGTGTCGTCCATGGTCACTGTCCTCTGTCGGTCTGGACGTTGCTCGATCACGGCGTCGGGCCCGGCGGTCGCCCGCCGAGCCCGACGAGGTGACCTACTTCTTGGCCTGACCGGCGGCGACCTCTTCCGCCGTCCAGTAGCCGGAGTCGATCAGCGTCGCCTTGATGTCGTCCTTGTAGACGGTCGCGATCGGCAGCAGGTACGACGGGACAACCTTGACGCCGTTGTTGTACGTCTCGGTGTCGTTGGCCTGCGGCGTCTTGTCCTGCAGGAACGCCTCGGCGGCGTTCGCGGCCTGGTCGGCCAGCAGGCGGGTGTCCTTGAAGACGGTCGAGTTCTGCACACCGTCGTTGATCAGCTTGATCGAGGCGATCTCGGCGTCCTGGCCGGTCACCACGGGCAGCTTCTTGTTGCCGGTGGCGCTGTAGCCGGCGTTCTGCAGGGCGGTGATGATGCCCCGGGAGATGCCGTCGTACGGCGAGAGGACCCCGTTGACGACCGAGCCGTCGTTGTAGCTGGAGGTGAGCAGGTCCTCCATGCGCTTCTGCGCGGTCTCCTGCTGCCAACGCAGGGTGGCCACCTGCTCCTTGGTGGTCTGCTTCGACTTCACCTTCAGCGTGCCCGCGTCCATGAACGGCTTGAGGGTGTCCATCGCGCCGCCGAAGAAGTACTGCGTGTTGTTGTCGTCCAGCGAGCCGGCGAACAGCTCGATGTTGAACGGACCCTTGGCCGTGCCCTTCGAGCCGTCCTTGTTCTGCAGGCCGAGCCCGACCAGGAGCGCGGTGGCCTGCGCCACGCCGACCTTGTAGTTGTCGAAGCTGACGTAGAAGTCGACGTTCTTGCTGCCGCGGATGAGCCGGTCGTACGAGATGACCGGGATCTTCGCGTCGGCGGCGGCCTGCAGCTGACCGCTGAGCGCCGTGCCGTCGATGGCCGCGATGATCAGGACGTCCGCGCCCTGGGTGATCATCTGGTCGACCTGCTGCGACTGGGTCGGGATGTCGTCGCCCGCGTACTGCAGGTCGACCTTGTAACCCTTGGACTCCAGCTTCGACTTCACCGCGTTACCGTCGGCGATCCACCGCTCCGAGGTCTGCGTCGGCATCGCGACGCCGATCGTCAGGTCCCCCGGCTTCTTGTCGCTGGTGTTGTCGCCGCTGCCGGCGCCTCCACCACTGCACGCCGCCAGGCTCAACGCCAACGCCGCGCTACCGAGAGCAACCAGGAATTTCCTGCTCACGGGCCGTCTCCTCTCCCGATTCCCCCCGCCGACCGCCGGGGCCACCTGTCATCTTTCGGGTAGTGTTAGCGCTCACATAGGGCACGTCAACACCTGATCCGAAATACCGGTGTCACGGTCTCGTAACGGAGACTTCCCCAACCGCACGACCTCGCGCAACCCCTCCCGACAGTTGATCGGCTGGCGCAGGTCACGAGGCATCGACGTGCTCAGCGGCGCGGCGGAGCGACGCTGTCACGGGCGACGAGTGTCGGCGCGATGGTCTGGCGCAGGGCGCCGCCGCCATTGCCGTTGCCCGACTCGATCTGGGTCAGCAACATCTGCAGACTCGCCCGCGCCACCGCGTCGAAATCCGGTCGGACGGTGGTCAACGGCGGAATGAAGTACGCCGCCTCCGGCACGTCGTCGAAACCCACGACGCTGATCTCGGTCGGCACCTTGCGCCCGAACTCGTGCAGCGCCCGCAGCACGCCCAGGGCGAGGTGGTCGTTGGCCGTGAAGATGGCGGTCACCTCCGGCATCCGGGCGAGCATCTGCCCGCACCGGTAGCCCGACGCCGCCGACCAGTCCCCGTGCATGAGCGGCGGTGGCTCCACCCCCGCGGCGAGCAGCGCCGCACGCCAGCCCTCGATACGACCGGCGCTGTCGAACCAGTCGGACGGCCCCGACACGTGCCACACCGTGCGGTGCCCGGCGTCGAGGAGATGCTGGGTCACCGCCCGCGCGCCCGCCACCTGGTCGACCGTCACCAACGGCACCGGACGGTGCGGGTCACCGTCGACCGTCACCAGTGGAACGTCCTTGGGGAGCCGCTCCAACGCCTCGCCGGCCGACTCCACGGGCGCGATGACCACGATGCCGGCGACCCGGTGCGCCAGGTGCCGCTCGACCGCGGCCGAGATGGAACGGTGGTCCAGGTCGCGCACGCTGCCGACGCTGACGGCGAAGCCCTCCGCCGCAGCGGTCTGCTCCAGGGCGGCCAGCAGCGACGCCGGACCGTAGAGGGTCGTGTTCTGTGCCACCACGCCGATGACCTGGGACCGGCCGGTCACCAGGGCGCGCGCCGCGCCGTTCGGGCGGTAGCCGAGTTCGGCGATCGCCGCCCGCACCCGCAACCGGGTCTGCTCACGCACGTTGGGGTGCCCGTTGAGCACCCGCGACACCGTCTGATGGGAGACACCGGCCAGACGAGCGACGTCTGTCATCGCGGGACCGTGGACGGCCATTTCACTCCCCCCGCCTTCAACCCGACCCGCGGCCCGTCGACGTTGACTGGAGCGGCCCGGCCCGATCCCCCTCGCTCAGCCACCACGCCGGTGCTGAATCGCAGGTGACCAGCGCTGGATCGCCGACAGTCTACGCCAGCGATCGCCCCGGACACGGCACGGCTGAACGCGAACGACACGACGTGTGCCAGGTCGCGGCGGAGTTCCGCCCGCACGTTCGCGCCGCAGCCCTTTGCCGGAGGTGACGGCAACGGGCCGCCGCCCCGCTCCACGCTCCTGGACAGAGCGTGGAACAGGGCGGCGACTGATCTGCTGCGACGACACGGACCCTCCACCTGCGGGGTGGGCGACGCCGTCACCTCACTCGTTGTGTGACCGGCGTCACGGTGTGGTCAGGTCGAAGCGGCGGACGGCGACCGAGCCACCGAGCGCCTGGGTCGCGTGGTTGAAGATGGCGAACCGGTAGCCCATGAAGAACTGCCAGTTGTTCGCCAACGTCAGGGCGTTGCCGAACGACGTGAAGTTGACGCCGTCCGTGCTGTACGAGAAGCGTGCCTGTCGACCCGAGCCCGGTCTGATGTCGGCGTTGGCGCGCAACCAGATCCGGCCACCGGAGATGGCGGTGCTCGCCGCCTCGCTGCCGGTGCTGGTGGTGTTCCAGTTGCCGTCCATCGTCAGACCGTTCTGCATCACCAGACGGGTGGATCCGTTGTCCCGCTTGATGCCGATCCAGGCGGACGAGTTGCGCAGCACCGCCAGACCGGTGCGGTCACCGTCGCGCATCGTCGAATAGTCCAGCTCGATGGTGGCGGTGGAGGTGGGGCCCTGGATGCGGTGTGTCAACGTGTTGCGCGCCGCGTACAGGTCGCCGGTCACCGTGGCGGTCTGCAGGTTCAGCCCGTTGTTTACCGACCACCGGCTGTTGTCCGGGTTGTGGTTCCACTCCCACTGCGGGCCGAGCGTGGTGCCGGCGAACGTGTCGGTGCCCGTCAGCGGCTTCACCGCACGCGGCGGTGTGGGCAGGTTCGGCTTCGGGTAGGAGCTGCCCCAGGCGCCGTTGACGGTCTGCAGCACCGGCCAGCCGTCGCTGGTCCAGGTGATCGGCGCCAGGGCCGGCATCCGACCACCGGGGTACGCGTCGACGAACGACATGTAGTACCAGTCGCCGTTCTGGGTCTGCACGAGACCGCCCTGGTGGGGCACGCCGCCGCCCGAGATGGGACCGGGCAGGTTGAGCAGCACCTGACGCTGCTCGTACGGGCCGAACGGGCCGTTGGTCGACTTCAGCACGTACTGGCCGTTGGCGGGCCGGGTGAGCCAGATGTAGTAGGCCCCGTTGCGCTTGTAGAACCGGGCGCCCTCCAGGGTGCCGATGCTCGACGGGGTCTGGTACACCTGCTGGGCGCGTACCTGGGACTTCCCGTCGGCGGACAGCTGGGCGACGCTGATCGTGGTGTTGCCGTACGCCACGTACATGGTGTCGTTGTCGTCGATCAGCATGCCCGCGTCGTAGTAGCAGTTGGGGATGGTGGTGTGCTTGCTCCAGGTGCCGTCGACGGCCGACGCGGTGTAGATGTGCGTCTGCGCGAAGTCGATGCACCCGGCCCAGTAGTACGTGCGGTTGCTCGGCCGGTAGTTCAACGTCGAGGCCCAGATCCCGTCGACGTACGCGTTGCCGCCGCTCATGTCGTACTTCGAGCCGAAGTCGAGCCGGGGCACGGCGTGCCCGGCGTACTCCCAGTTCACCAGGTCATACGAGCGCAGGACCGGTGCGCCGGGCGAGTAGTGCATGGTGGACGACGTCAGGTAGTAGACGTTGTCCACCCGGATGATGTCGACGTCGGCGAAGTCCTGCCAGATGGCCGGGTTCGAGAACGTGCCGTTCGACGGTGGCGGAGTGGTGGGGGGCGGCGTGGTGGGCGGGGGCGTGGTGGGGTTGCCCCCGCCGTCGACGCGCACCAGCTGCCACTGCTGGTTGGTGCCGTTCCAGTCGTCGTACTGCACGATGTTGCCGCCGTCGGCGGTCGAGGCGCTCTGCACCTCCATGACCTTGTTGCTGTTGCGGTTGACCAGGCGCACGTAGCCGCCGTCGGAGTCGGCCAGCCGGAACTGCTGGTTGGTGCCGTTGTTGTCGGACCACTGCACGATCGCCCCGCCGTTGGCGGTCGAACGGCCGGAAACGTCCAGCACCTTGCCCGACAACCGCGACTTGACCCGGTAGTAGCCACTACCGGAATCCACGAACTGCCACTGCTGCTGGTTGCCGTTGTTACGCGTCCACTGCGTGATCCGCGCACCGTCGTTCGTGGCCAGGTTGTAGACGTCCAACGCCTTGCCACTGTTGCGGTTCACCAGGACGTACCACGCGCTCGTGTCGACCGTGGCCGCCGACGCGGGCGCCGCGGCCACCGCCACGGCCGCGCCACCGACCACCAGAGCCGTCGCGGCGACGGCCAATCTCGACAGCCAGTTGCGCCGGCGTGGCGCACCCCGGGGAACCCGACCGATGGAAAGCATGATCCTCCTCTGCTGACGCGAACTGTGCGGTCTAAGCCGGCGTCCGCGGCACCGGGCGGGGCACCGAGCTGACCACGCCCGGCCATGTGATCGCTAACAGCACACCCCAGGCGTCACGGCAGCACGATGCCGACGACGAGGGGTTAGGACGCGCGCACGGCCGGACCAGGCAACGACATCGACCACCTTGGTTATAGACTGTGAGCGATAACATGCTCTTAGTCAAGGCGTAACACAAGCGGCCCGCAGGCCTGCTAACGCACGCGGCAGAGGTCGGACGCAGACCCGAACGGGTGGTCCATCCCGGCCCGCAGGCAGGGGTGGACCACCCGGTTCACCAGAGGTTTCGGCGCAGGTCAGAAGCCGCGCGCCAGCCGGTAGTAGGCCTGGTTCCAGCGGATCTCGTCGGCGAAGCGGCGCGTCGTGGTCTCGGCGTCGATCACGACCAGCTCGGTCCGGCTCATCTCGGCCAGATCGTGCAGCTCCTCGGCGCCCACCGCCTGCGAGAGCACCGTGTGGTGCGGGGCGCCGGCGGTGATCCAGGACTCGGCGGAGACCGGCAGGTCGGGACGCGGTCGCCAGACGGCGCGCGCCACCGGCAGCCGGCGCAGCGGCTGGGGCGGCGGCACGACGTCGATCTCGTTCGCCACCAACCGGAACCGCTCCCCCATGTCGGCCAACCCGAGCACGACCGCCGGACCGGGCGCGGCGTCGAACACGAGCCGCACCGGATCCTCCCGGCCGCCGATGCTCAGCGGGTGGATCTCGACGTTGGGCACGTCGGACGCGATGGTCGGACAGACCTCGAGCATGTGCGCGCCGAGCACCAACTCCTGGCCCGGGGTCAGGTCGTAGGTGTAGTCCTCCATGAACGACGTGCCGCCCGAGACCCCCACGGACATCGCCTTGATGGTGTGCACCAGGACGGAGGTCTTCCAGTCGCCCTCGCCGCCGAAGCCGTAGCCGTCCGCCATCAGCCGCTGCACGGCGATGCCGGGGAGCTGACGCAGGCCGCCGAGGTCCTCGAAGTTCGTGGTGAACGCCCGGAACCCACCGGCCTCCAGGAAGGCACGCATACCCAACTCGAGGCGGGCCGCGTACCGCAGCGAGTCGTGCCGCTCACCGCCGGGAAGCAGCTCGGCGCCCACGCGGTAGGTGTCGCCGTACTCCTTGACCAGCTCGTCCACGTCGGCGTCGGCGACCTCGCCGACAACCTCGACCAGGTCGTTCACGCCGTAGGTGTTGACCGACACCCCGAAGCGCAGCTCCGCCTCGACCTTGTCGCCCTCGGTGACCGCGACGTCGCGCATGTTGTCGCCGAAGCGGGCCAGGCGCAGCGACCGCATCGCCGACCAGCCGGTCGCCGCGCGGGCCCAGGCGCCGACCCGGGCGGTCACCCGCGGGTCGCTGACGTGCCCGGCGACCGTCTTGCGGGCCACACCGAGGCGGGTCTGGATGTACCCGAACTCACGGTCGCCGTGCGCGGCCTGGTTCAGGTTCATGAAGTCCATGTCGATGTCGTCCCACGGCAGCAGGACGTTCGCCTGGGTGTGCAGGTGCAGCAGCGGCGTCTGCAACGCGTCCAGCCCGGCGATCCACATCTTCGCCGGCGAGAACGTGTGCATCCACGCGATGACCCCGATCGCGCCCTGGGCGGCGGCCTCCCGGCAGACCCGCAGGATCTCGCCGCTGTTGGTCAGGACGGGCTTCCAGACCACCCGGGCGGGAATCTGCGGCGAGTCGTCGAGCGTGGCCGCGATCTGGCGGGACTGCTCGGCGACCTGCCGGAGCGTCTCCTCGCCGTACATGCCTTGGCTGCCGGTGAGGAACCAGATCTCGGGTTCGGGGTGTGGTGCCATGGGGTTGCCTTCCGCGAGAGGGGCGGTCACTTGTAACGGATTCCGATGAGTCGCTGCAGGAGGATGAACGCGAAGAGCAGGCCGCCGATCACGATCTTGGTCCACCAGGAGTTGAGGCTGCCGTCGAACGTGATGAGGGTCTGGATCACACCCAGGACCAGCACGCCGAGCACGGTGCCGAAAATGTAACCCGCGCCGCCGGTGAGCACCGTGCCGCCGATGACGACGGCGGCGATGACGTCCAGCTCCATGCCGACGGCGATCAGCGGCGCCCCGGAGAGGGTGTAGAACGACAGCAGGATTCCGCCGATCGCGGAGCAGAGCCCGCTGATCGTGTAGACGGCGATCCGGGTACGCCCCAGCGGCAGGCCCATCAGCAGCGCCGACTGCGGGTTGCCGCCGATCGCGTAGACGTTCCGTCCCAACCGGGTGTACGCCAGCACGTACGCGGCTATGAGCACCACGGCGAAGGCGATCAGCACGCTGATCGAGACGAAGTTGCCCCGGGGATCGCCGATCCGCTCCTGCGACATCCTGGTCCAGAATCCGTCGGTGATCGGGATCGACGAGTCCGAGATGAACGTGCACATGCCCCGGGCGAAGAACATCCCGGCGAGCGTGACGATGAACGGCTGGATGTCGAAGAAGTGGATGACGCAGCCCATCAGCAGGCCGAGCGTCGGCCCGATGAGCAGCGCGATCACGAGCACGAGCGCCGCCGGCAGGCCCTTCTCCAACAGCGATGCCGACACCATCGCCGTCATGGCGACGACGGACCCGACCGACAGGTCGATGCCGCCGGTGAGGATCACGAAGGTCATGCCGACCGCGACGACGAGCAGGAAGCCGTTGTCGATGAAGACGTTGAAGATGACCTGCACGTTGGAGAACGCCGTGTACTGGGACACGCCGATGCCGTACATGACCAGCAGCAGGGCGAGCGTGGCCAGCACCGGCACCTGCCGCCGGGGCAGCCGGAACCGGGTGCGGCGGGGGGCGGTGAGCGATCCGGTGGTCATGCCGGCACCTGCTCCTTCGGCTTGTCGGCGACGGGGCGCGGCGGCGGGGTGCTCTTCCGTCGCCGGCTGAACCGGGCCCGGAAGGCCGGCGCCTGGATGAGGCACACGGCGATGACGACCACCGCCTTGAACAGCAGCGACGTCTGCGGCGAGATGTTCATGGCGTACACCGTGGTGGTCAGGGTCTGGATGATCAGCGCCCCGAGGATGGTGCCGCTGAGGTAGAACCGGCCACCGGCGAGGGACGTACCGCCGATGACGACCGCCAGGATGGCGTCCAGCTCCACCCAGAGGCCGACAGCGTTGCCGTCGGCGCTGGACACGTTGGCCGTCATCATGAAACCGGCGATCGCGGCACAGGCGGCGCTGAGCACGTACACGAGGAAGATGACCCGGTTGGACCGGATGCCCGCCAGCCGGCTCGCCTCGGCGTTGCCGCCCACCGACTCGACGATCATGCCGAGCGCGGTGCGACGGGTGAACGCGGCGACGAGCAGGGCGGCGGCGAGCGCGATGAAGATGGCCAGCGGCAGGGTCAGCAGGTGACCCAGCCCGATGGCCCGGAACGGCCCCGAGTTGATGGTGATGATCTGGCCCTGGGTGATCAGCTGGGCGAGGCCGCGACCGGCCACCATCAGGATCAGCGTGGCGATGATCGGTTGGATACCGATCACGGCCACCAGGACCCCGTTCCAGGCGCCCAGCACCAGCGAGATACCGAACGCCATCGCGAGGGCGGTCAGCACCACGACGAGGCTGTTCTGGTCGGTCTGCTTGCTGATGTACATGCAGGCGACCGCGCCGCTGATCGCGCAGATGGAGCCGACCGACAGGTCGATGCCGCCGGTCGAGATGACCAGGGTCATGCCCAGCGCCACGAGGATCAGCGGCGCGCTCAGCCGCAGGATGTCGATCGGCGTGCCGTACAGGTGCCCGTCCTTGAGCTCGATGGACAGGAACCCGGGCCGGTAGATCGTGTTCGCCGCGAGCATGACCACCAGCACGGCGACGGGCCAGAACAGCCGGTGACCGATCATCGTCCGATAGCGGCCCTTCGTGTCGTTCATCGGTCCGCCTCCTCCCGGTGGGATCCACTCGCGATCGTCTGCATGATGCGCTCCGCGTCGAGGTCCTCGTTGTTGGCGAGCTGCGCGACCATCTGCCGGTCCCGCATGACCGCCACCTTGTGGCTGAGGCGCAGCACCTCCTCCAACTCGGCCGAGATGAACAGCACCGCCATCCCACCGTCGGACAGTTGCGCCACGAGCCGCTGGATCTCGGTCTTCGCGCCGATGTCGATGCCGCGGGTCGGCTCGTCCAGGATCAGCAGCCGTGGTTCGGTGATCAGCCAGCGGGCGAGGAGCACCTTCTGCTGGTTGCCGCCGGAGAGGTTGCGGACCGGCACCTCCGGGTCCGCCGGACGGATGTTGAGCGCCTTGACGTACTTGTCGACCAGCTCGTCCTGTCGGCGGCGCGGGATGGGCCGCAGCCAACCCCGGGCGGCCTGCATGGCGAGGATCATGTTCTCGCGGACCGACAGGTCGGGGACGATGCCCTCGGCCCGACGGTTCTCCGAGCAGAAGCCGACGCCCTGGTCGATGGCCTGCGCGGGGGTACGCAGGCTGCTCGACGTGCCGTCGATCGCGACCTGCCCGCCGTCGGCCCGGTCGGCGCCGAAGAACAACCGCGCCACCTCGGTACGCCCCGAGCCCAGCAGGCCGGCGAGGCCCACCACCTCACCGGGGTGGATGGTCAGACTGAACGGCTCGACCGCGCCCGCCCGGCCCAGCTTCGACACGGCCACCAGGGGGGTGCCCTCCTCGATCGCGGCCAGGTCGCGCCGGGAGTGCTCCTCGATCCCCTCGAGGACGTCGAGCTCCTTGCCGATCATCTTCTCGACGAGGCCGAGTTGGGGCAGCTCGGCGGTCAGATACTCGCCGACGAGTCCGCCGTTGCGCAGCACCGTGATGCGGTCGGCGATCTCGTAGACCTGGTCGAGGAAGTGCGTCACGAACAGGATCGCGATGCCCTCGTCGCGGAGCTGCCGCATGATGCGGAACAACTGCGCGACCTCACCCGCGTCGAGACTGGACGTCGGCTCGTCCAGGATCAGCACCCGGGCCTGGATGTCGATCGCGCGGGCGATCGCGACCATCTGCTGGATCGCGAGGGAGTACGAGCCCAGCGGCGCGCTGACGTCGAGGTCGAGGTCGAGGCGGCTCAGCAGCGCGCGGGCGCGACGGCGGACCTCGCCCCAGCGGACGGCGCCGAACAGCCTCGGCTCACGTCCGATGAAGATGTTCTCCGCCACCGAGAGGTTGGTGCAGAGATTGACCTCCTGGTAGACGGTGCTCACCCCGGCGGCCGTCGCCTGCATCGGCCCGCTGAAGGACACCGGCTCACCGCCGAGGGTGATCGTGCCGTCGTCGGTGTCGTAGACGCCGGTCAGCACCTTGATGAGGGTCGACTTCCCGGCGCCGTTCTCGCCCATCAGGGCGTGCACCTCGCCGGGGAAGAGCCGGAAGTTGACGTCGTGGAGTGCACGCACCCCGGGGAAGGACTTGCTGATCCCGGTCATCGTCAGGACCGGACGGCTATCCGTCATCCCATCAGACCTCTTCTGGGGGTTGTCGACGCGGATGGGCCGTTGCGCTCCCACCGCGCCCGCCCGGCCCTTCACCTGGGCTCGGGCGGGCGTGGCGCGGGTCGTCGCGGGTCATGCCCGGTCCGTTCGGGTTTACGGGGCGACGCGGCGGGGCCGCCACGCGAGCGCGGCGACCCCTCCTCGTCGATCAGTACTTGCGGTTGGGCAGAGCCTCCTTGGCCTGCTCCTGGGTGAAGGTGGTCTCCTCGGTCTCGATCCGGGCCGGCACCGTCTCACCCGCGTGGACCTTCTTGGCGAGGTCCATCAGCTGTGGGCCGAGCAGCGGGCTGCACTCCGCGATGAAGTTGAACTTCCCGTCGGCGAGCGCCTGCATACCGTCCTTGACGGCGTCGACCGTGATGATGGTGATGTCCTTGCCCGGCACCTTGCCGGCCGCGGTGATCGCCTCGAGAGCACCCAGACCCATGTCGTCGTTGTGCGCGAACAGCACGTCGATCTTCGGGTTGGCCTTGAGGAACTGCTCCATGACCTGCTTGCCGCCCGCCCGGGTGAAGTCACCCGGTTGCGAGGCGATGATCTTCAGGTTCGGGTTGACGGCGATCGCCTCGCCGAAGCCCTTCTTGCGGTCGTTCGCCGGAGCGGCACCCGTGTTGCCCTGCAGCTCGACGATGTTGACCGGGCCCGTGGCGCCCTTCTTCTGCTCGACCAACCACTCGCCCGCGAGCTTGCCCTCCTTGACGAAGTCCGAGCCGAGGAAGGTCTTGTAGAGGGTCTTGTCGGCCGAGTCGACCGAGCGGTCGGTCAGGATGACCGGGATGCCGGCGTCCTTGGCCTCCTTGAGCACGGTGTCCCACCCGGACTCCACCACCGGCGAGAAGGCGATGACGTCCACCTTCTGCTGGATGTAGTTGCGGATGGCCTTGATCTGGTTCTCCTGCTTCTGCTGCGCGTCGTCGAACTTCAGCTCGATGCCCGCCGCGGCAGCCGACTCCTTGATCGAGGTGGTGTTCGCCGTACGCCACCCGCTCTCGGCGCCGACCTGGGAGAAGCCCATCGTGATCTTGCCGTCGTCCTTGGACCCGCCGCCGCCGGTGTCGCTGTTGCCGCAGGCCGCCACGCCGCCGATGAGCAGCACACTGGCGAGGACCGCGATAGCGCGCTGCGTTCGCATCTTTCTCATCAGATCTCCTTGGCTGGGTGTGGTGGGGACCGCGTCAGCCGCCGACGAGAGGAGGTGGCGTACGCGGGTGGTGCGTGCTGGTGCGTCGGTGGAGCAGACCGGCGGGCCGTGTGGAGACGGTCAGGAGCCCGCCGGTGCGACTGGTTGTTGGCCGTAGACGTTCTGGTATCGGTGGTAGAGAGCGTCGATGTCGGCCTGCGCGATCGGCACGGGCTGCCCGAGGGTGCGCGCCAGGTACGAGGTACGGGCCACGTCCTCGCACATGACCGCGGCCTTGACCGCCGCGCGGGCGTTCCGGCCGATGGTGAAGACGCCGTGGTTGCGCATGAGCACGGCGGGTGAACGGTGCCCGGAGAGCGTGGCGACGATGCCCTTGCCGATGTCGTCGCCGCCGATCAGCGCGAACGGGCCCAGCGGGATCTCCCCGCCGAACTCGTCGGCCTGCGCGGTGAGGTGGCAGGGGATCGCCTCGCCACAGGCGGCCCAGGCGCTGGCGTACGAGCTGTGCGTGTGCACCACGCCGCCGACCTCGGGCATGGCGCGGTAGACGTACGCGTGGGCGGCCGTGTCGCTGGACGGTGCCAGGTCACCCTCGACGAGGGTGCCGTCGAGGTCGCAGACGACCATCGTCTCGGCCGTGAGGTCGTCGTAGCCCACGCCGCTCGGCTTGATGACCATGAGGTCCTGGCCGGGCACCCGGGCGGAGACGTTGCCGGACGTCCAGGCGACCAGGTTGTACCGGGTCAGCTCGCTGTGCAGGCGGGCGACGGTCTCGCGCAGTTCACCGATCTGCCGGCTCACCTCGGCGTTCATGCGACGACCTCCAGCGTGGCCTCGTGCGTGGGCGCGGCGGCCTCTACCGCCGCGTTGCGGATCGCCCGGAGGCGGAGCATGACGTCGTTGCCGCCGCGACCGAAGTGGTCGTGCAGCGCCCGGTACTCGGCGTACAGGCCGTCGTAGGCACGGGCCCGCTCCGGGTCCGGCGTGTAGACGGCCTCGTGCACCCGCCCCATCGCTTGGGACGCCTCGTGGATCGACGGGTACGCCCCGGCGGCGACGGCGGCGTGGATCGCCGAGCCGAGCGCCGGCCCCTGCGCGGACGCGATGATGTTCAGCGGGCGCTTGGTCACGTCGGCGTAGATCTGCATCAGGAGCTTGTTGTTGGTGAGGCCGCCGGCGATCACCAGGTCGTTGACGGGCACCCCGGCCTCGACGAACGCGTCGATGATCATCCTGGTGCCGTACGCCGTGGCCTCCAGCAGCGCGCGGTAGATGTCCTGCGGGCGGGTGGCCAGGGTCATCCCGACGATCATCCCGCTCAGGTCGTGGTTGACCAGCAACGAGCGGTTGCCGTTCCACCAGTCCAGCGCGACCAGGCCGTGCGCGCCGACCGGCTGGCTGGCGGCCAGTTCGGTGAGGCGTTCGTGCGAGTCGAACCCGGCCGGTGCGCCGTGCTCGACGAACCACCCGAAGATGTCGCCGACACCGCTCTGGCCGGCCTCGTAGCCCCACGCGCCGGGGCTGATGCCGCCGTCGACCACGCCGCACATCCCGGCGACCTCGGCCGGGTGCTCGCCGTTGACCACGTGGCAGGTGGACGTGCCCATGATGGCGACCAGCCGACCGGGCTGAACGGCCTGGGCAGAGGCGGCGGTGACGTGCGCGTCGACGTTGCCGACCGCCACGGCGATCCCCTCCGGGAGACCGGTCCAGGCGGAGGCGCGGGCGCTGAGCGTGCCGGCTCGCGCGCCGAGCGGCAGCAGCGGACCGTCGAGCTTGGCCACGAAGTCGCCGAAGTCGGGGTTGAGCGCGGTCAGGAAGCTCTCGGACGGGTACTGCCCGTCCTGCAGGATGCCCTTGTAGCCGGCCGTGCAGACGTTACGGGTCTCGGTGCCGCTGAGCTGCCAGACGATCCAGTCGGCGGCCTCGATGAACCGCTCGGCCCGGTGGTAGATCTCCGGGTCCTCCTCCAGGATCTGCAGACCCTTGGCGTACTGCCACTCGGCGGAGATCTTTCCGCCGTACCGGCCGATCCACGGCTCCGACCGCTCGTGGGCCAGCGCGTTGATCCGGTCGGCGTGCGGCTGCGCGGCGTGGTGCTTCCACAGCTTGACCCAGGAGTGCGGCCGGTCGCGCAGCTCGGGGTCCTCGCAGAGCGGGGTGCCGTCGGCGCGCGTCGGGAGCACCGTGCAGGCGGTGAAGTCGATGCCGATGCCCACCACCGCCGCCGGGTCCACCCCCGCCGCGGCGACCGCGGCCGGAACGGCGTGGCGCAGCACGTCGCGATAGTCGTCCGGGTTCTGCAACGCCCAGTCCGGGGGCAGCGACCGACCTCCGGGCAGCGTCTCGCTGATGACCCCGTCGCCGTACTCGTGCACCGCGGTCCCGAGCTCGGCACCATCAGAAACCCGGACCACCAGGGCCCGCCCGGAGAGGGTGCCGAAATCGACACCCACGACGTAGCTTTCGGCAGCTCCGCCCACACGCTCCATGTTCACCTCCACCGTTAACGGGGATAGTGTTAACGCTCACATCCAGCCTCGTCAAGACATCTACCTGCAACAGCTCCGTAACGGAACGCGGAGGCCGCACCGACTCGGGCGCGTCGATACCGGACCCGCGCGACGCCCGCGTCCCGCAGTTTGCGGCCGCGAACCGCCGCAGCGCGCGGATGTCAGCGATAACATCGACAGCCCTGCCGCCCCTGCGTGATCAGGCCCGCCGAACGGGTTTCCGCCCCGTCCGGACCCCATGACCCCGCACTCCGACGCCAACGGTCGCGGCAGAGCACCGGCCGGCGCAGAATGTTATCGATAACATTCGATGTCCCGACTGCGGCTGACGCGGGTCGATCATGGAGTTGTGGTGGGAGACCAAGCGGTTGAGTCAACCTAATCCGGGCACCACGAGTCCATGATCGGCCCGTTAGGGGGGTCGGCGGAGGCCAGGTCGGTGAGCCGGGCCGACGAGTCCTTGATGCCGGCGCCGACGACCACCCACCCGTGAGCGCGCGCAGGGACCGCTCGGCGACACCGACGACCGACGACCCGGCCACGTCCGGGCCGGGTCGTCGGTCGTCAGAGGACGTTTGGGGTCAGGCCGTGCGCGGACGGTTGTAGAGCGCCTTGGCCCAGCAGAAGCAGCCGACCGTGATGACGGCGCACCAGGCGACCGCGAGGAGCCCGTTGACACCGATTCCGCTGCCGAGCAACAGGCCGCGGAGCGTCTCCATGACCGGGGTGAAGGGCTGGTAGTCGGCGAACAGGCGGACCGGCGTCGGCATCGAGTCGGTGGGGACGAACCCGCTGCCGAGGAACGGCAGCAGCACCAGCGGCATGGGCAGGTTGCTGGCCGTCTCGACGCTCCTGGTGACCAGGCCCAGGGCGACCGACAGCCAGGTGACGGCGAAGGTGACCATGGTCAGCACGCCGATCGCGGCGAGCCACTCGACGGCGTCGGCCGTGGGGCGGAACCCGACGAGCAGTGCGGCGCCGGTGACGGCCGCCAGGCTGACCATGGTCTGGAGAACGCTGCCCACGACGTGGCCGGTGAGAACCGACGGTCGGAAGATCGCCATGGTACGGAAACGGGCGATGATGCCCTCGGCCATGTCCATGGCGACCGAGATCGCGGTGCCCTGTGCCGCGCTGGCCACCGTGATGAGCAGGATGCCGGGGGTGACGTAGTTGGCGTACTCGGCCCGGCCACCGGTCGGCCCGAGGCCGGCGCCGAGCGTGCCGCCGAAGACGTACACGAACAGCAGCAGAAGGATGACCGGGATGCCGATGAGCATGAGGGTCAGCGACGGGTAGCGACGCATGTGCAGGAGGTTGCGCCGCAGCATGGTGTTGGAGTCGCGCAGGGCGAGGGTGAGGGTGCTCATCGCGCGGTGGCCCTTTCACGGCTGGAGGGGGCGTCGGGTTGGCCGGTGAGGGCGAGGAAGACGTCGTCGAGGTCGGGGGTGTGCACAGCGAGGCCGGCCACGGTGATGGCGCTCCGGTCGAGGTCGTCGAGGAGTGACCGCAGCGAAGCGACCCCGCCGTCGCTCGGCACCTCGAGGGTCAGCGCGTTGTCGTCCCGGGTGGCCGTCGCGAACGTACGGGCCGCCGAGTCGAGTTCGTCCTGGTCGGCGAAGCGCAGGACCACGTGACCCCCCGGAATGAGCCGCTTGAGCTCGTGCGGGGTGCCCTCGGCGATCAGCCGACCGTGGTCGAGGAAGGCGACGCGGTCGGCGAGCTGGTCGGCCTCTTCCAGGTACTGGGTCGTCAGCAGGATGGTGACGCCCTCGGCGGCCAGCGCCTTGATGATGTGCCACATGGCGCGGCGGCTGCGCGGGTCGAGCCCGGTCGTCGGCTCGTCGAGGAAGATGACGCGGGGATCGCCGACGAGAGTCATCGCGAGGTCGAGTCGACGGCGCGTGCCGCCGGAGTACGTCGCGGCCGGCTTGTCCGCCGCTTCGGTCAGGTCGAACTGGTCGAGCAGGTCGGCGATCCGGCGGCGACCCGCTGCCCGGTCCAGGCGACACAGATCGGCCATGAGCCGCAGGTTCTCCCGGCCGGTGAGCAGGCTGTCCACCGCGGAGAACTGGCCGGTGACGCCGATCGACCGGCGTACCGCGTCGGCCTCGCGGGTCACGTCGTGGCCGAGGACGCGGGCGTGGCCGCCGTCGGCGGGAAGGAGGGTGGAGAGGATCTGCACGGTGGTGGTCTTGCCGGCGCCGTTGGGGCCGAGCAGCGCGAAGATCGTTCCCTCGGTGATCATCAGGTCGATCCCGTCGAGCACGACCTTGTCGCCGTAGGACTTGCGCAGCTCGGTGGTGACGATCGCGGGTCTGCTGCTGCCGGTCATGGTCTCCTCATTCGTGGTGGGGTCGGGGCGCGTCAGGCGCGGCGGATGGTGATGTCGCCGTAGGAGGTGTTGGCGCGGATCTCGACCGTCTCGTCGGTCTCGGCCGGGCTGTCGGCCGCGTCGAGGGCGTTGTGGACGCGGCCGTGTCGGGAGCTGACGTCGAGCCAGGCGGCGGTGCCACGCCGGACCCCCACCTCGATCGCGCCGTAGGAGGTCTGCGACTCGATCGACCCGCGCACGACCTCGCCCAGCCGCACGTTGCCGTACGCGGTGCGCGCCGCCACCGAGGCGGTCGACGCGTCGACGGTGATGTCGCCGTACGCGGTGTTGATGCGGACGTCGCCTCCGCTGCGACCGATCCAGCAGTCGCCGGAGGAGTTCTTGATCTCGGCGGTGCCGTCGACCGCGCCGAGGCGCACCTTGCCGGACGACGCCTTCACCCGGGCGGAACCGGTGACGCGCTCCACCGCGACCTCGCCGTGGCTGCTGTCGATCTCCAGCGACCCGGTCTCCTCCAGCCGAATCGTGCTCCCGGTCTTGATGTGGCACTCACCGAGCCGACCCTCGCCGCGGAAGGCCGCCCAGGCCGCCTCGGCGTGCAGCCGCGTGCCGCTCGGAACCTCGATCAGGACGTCGACCGACGGTCCGGAGCCGAAGCCGTACCGACGCCAGCTCTTCGGCACCCTGATGCGCAGGTGCCCGGCGGCGAAGTCGACGGTGGTCTGCTCGGCCGCGTTCACGTCGGCCTTGCTCGACGGGTCGCGGGGCCGCACCCGTACCACCGTGTCGGTGCGGTCGGTCGCGGCGATCCAGGCGTCCCCGATGGGCAGCTCGACCTGGACGGAGATCGGTTCTGGCGTGTCGAAAACAGGCATGGTGGTCTCCCGGGAGGTGTTGGCGGAGGCGGAAGGAGCTACGGGTGGGCGTGCGGGTCAGCGCGCCCAGCCGGTGACGTGCTGGCCGGACCTCGGGGGCTCCGGCCGGCGAGGCGGTTGACGGTCGGGGCCACCGGCCCCGACGGCGCCGGCGACGGCGCGCACCAGCCACGCGTTGACGGAGAGCCCGGCGCGACTCGCGGCCTCGTCGACGCTGGCCTTGAGGTGGTCGGGCAGGCGGAGGTTGATCCGGGACGTGCCGCCCTCGTCGCCCTCGGGTGGCAGCAGAGGCGCCGGGGCCGGAGCTGGCGCGGCGGGCTCGCCCGGACCGTCCGTGGACGCGGTGGCGGGCGCCACCACGAAGTCGGGCTCGCGTCCGCGCAGCCGGACGTGCACCGACCCGGGGGCGAGATCGCGGGTGATCTCGTCGGCCGCGTCGGACAGCGCCTCGAGCAGCGTGAGGTGGGTCGCCGCTTCGAGCTGGGTGAAGAGTCGTTCGGCCAGCGCCCGACTCTCCGGATCCACGCCCTCGGCTGCCACGGCGAACTCGTTACGCAGGTTCTCGACGTACGGCCTCAAGTCCATGGCACCATCATGGCACCATTTTGGCTCAGCATGCAACACCTGTGGCTCACATTGCTGCCATGCTGGTCATCGGCGCTGCTCAGCACGTGTGTCAGCGGTTGCGAACGCGCGGCGGACCACCCGGTTCGCGACCTCCTGACTCAGACCGGTGGCCACCAGCAGGTCGCTGGCGGTCGTCCGGACCTGCGCCACCACGACGGCCCCGGAGAAACCGACCCCGTCCCGGTAGGCGTCACCCGCGGCGCAGACCGCCCGGAGCGCCCGCTCGCGCGCCTGAACGGGTTCCTGGCCGGCGGCGAACTGCCGCTGGAGCAGGCGTACCGCCTCGGACAGGTCGGCGACGGCCGTGGGCAGGGGTTCCGGGACGGGCTCACCGTCCTCGATCAGGGTCACCGCCCGGCGGATCAGCGTGCCCGCGTTGCGCATGGCCCGGTCGACCGGCTCCGCCGTCTGCGCGTACCGGGCCACCGGCCCCTGCCGCTGATGCCAGTGCACCGGCGAGAGGGTGCTGGCCTCCCGGGCGCCCTGCGTCGCCTCGATGAGCGCACCCAGTTCGTCCTTGTTCTGCCGCAACCTCGCGCGGGCGGTCAGCGCGCGGGCGATGTCCCGGTCGGCCAACGCGCCGGCGGTGGCCTCGAGTTGGGCGCTGAGCAGGTCCAGCGCCGGTCGCGCGGCCCGGTTGAGCACCCGCAACGGGCTCAACGGCAGCAGGACGGCGGTGACCAGCAGCGCCACGGCGCCCCCGACGAGAGCGTCCACGAAACGGGGGATCTCCAGGTCGCGCACGGCCGGGCTCAGCGTGGCGATGAGCACGGCCGTGGCGCCCGCCTGGATCACCACCGCCGCGCTGCCGACGAGGAACAGCGCGACGAGGATCGCCAACACGACGATCAGGGCGAGCTGCCACCACCCGGTGCCCATCACCCCGAGCAGCAGGTCCCCGACCAGCACCCCGACCGTGACACCGATGATCAGCTCGATGGTGCGGCGCAGGCGTTGCCCGACCGACGCCGCGAGGGTGGAGACCGCGGAGATCGGCGCGAACACCGGCTGCGAGACGTGCAGCACCTCGCGCACCACCAGCCAGGACAGCGCTGCGGCCACGCCGGCCTGCAGGGCCAGCCCCCCGATACCCCGAACCCGCCGCGCTCGATCCCGCAGCGTGCCCGACAGCTGGCCCCGCAGCCGCGCGACGGTCGACGTCGGGCGGGGCTGTGCTGCCCCGTCGGCGCGCGTCGACGCGTCCCCGTCCGTACCGGGACGACCGGCAGCGACCATGGCGGGCGGCTACCCCGCCGTACCCCGATCAATCCTGAACGCCGGGCGCGGCCACGCGGGCCCGCGCCGCGCCCGACGCCGGACGGTGGTCCGGCTCAGCGCTCGGCGAGCGCTTTCTCGGCGTACGCCCAGAGCTCGTCCGCGGCCGCCGGGTCGACCGCGTGGTCCGCGACGCCGTCCGAGGCGTCGGGGCCGCCGGGAACCACCTCCATCTCCTGGTTGTCGACGAAGTACCGGCCGCCGATGCCGTCGAGCAGGGGCGACGCCGCGAGCAGGACCGTGGTCGAGGCGCCCTGGGCGGGCGTCTTGTAGTAGTCCGGCACCACGAGGTTGCCCGCCTCGTCCATCCCGCCGAGCGCGCGCATCGTGTCGTCGTCGAGGTGGCGCTGGAGGTTGGTGTGGATGTAGCCGGGGTTGAGGGCGTTGGCGGTGATGCCGTCCGCCGCCCACCGCCGGGTGATGCCCACCGCCAGCAGGACGTCCGCCGTCTTGGACTGCCCGTACGCCGTCCACCGGTCGTACGGCCGCCGCTCGAAGTGGGGATCCGCGGCGTCGAACGGGGCACTCAGGTGTGCGCCGGAGCTGACCAGCACGACCCGCGCCGCGCCCGCCGCCCGCAGGTTGTCGTGCAGTCCGACGGCCAGCGCGAAGTGCCCCAGGTAGTTGGTCGCGAGCTGGAGCTCCCAGCCCTGGGCCGAGAGCTGACGGGTCGGCAGCGCCATGATGCCGGCGTTGGCGACCAGCGCGTGGAGCGGGCCGTCCCAGGCCGCGACGAACGCGTCGACCGACGACAGGTCGGCGAGGTCGAGCGCGGCGGCCCGGACACTTCCCCGCGCGGCGTCGCCGGCGAACTCATCGACGAGCCCCGCGGCGCGAGCCGGGTCACGGACGGCGACCGTGACCTCCGCGCCGGCGCCGGCCAGGGCGCGAACCGTCTCGACACCGATGCCGGAGGCGCCGCCGGTGACGATCATCCGACGCCCGGTCAGGTCCATCCCGTCGAGGATCTCGGCGGCGGTGGTACGGGCGGTGAATCCAGTGGTGAGGCGTGCGTGCGCTGTCATGTCCACCACGCTATGCAAGCTCCCTCTGGACTGCCTATAGTCTGGAATCCTTCATACTTTCGCCAGCGTCCAGGACGGTGTGGATGGACCCGCTCGAAGACGTGCTGGCACTGCTCGGCGCCACCGCGCACCTGTCCGCCGGTCTCGTCGCCGGTGGGCGCTGGGCGGTCCGGTTCGACCCGCCGGCCGGCGCCAAGTTCAACGCCATCCGACGCGGCAGCTGTCACCTGCGGGTGGAGGGCGAGGCGGAACCGATCGCCCTCCACGAGGGCGACTGCTACCTGTTGACCCGGCCGGTGGCGTACACGCTCTTCAGCGATCCCGACGTGCCGGCCCAGCCGGCGTACCCGATCTTCGCCGCCGCCGGCGACGGCGTGGCTCACGCCGGTGAGGGTGCCGACATGTTCCTCATCGGCGGCGCGTTCTCCCTGGGCGACCGGGGCCGCAGCCTCCTGCTGGACGGCCTTCCGCCGGTCATCCACGTGCCGGCCGACGCTGGAGAGGCCGCCACCATCCGGTGGGCCCTCGACCAGATCGACATCGAGCTGCGGCGGCCCCAGCTCGGGTCGAGGCTCGTCGCGGAACACCTGGCGCTCGTCCTGCTGATCCAGGTCCTGCGTGTGCACCTCGCCCGCGACCCGCAGCACACCTCCGGTTGGCTGGCCGGGCTCGCCGACCCGGTGGTCGCCCCGGCGCTGCGGGCGATGCACGCCCGGCCCGCGCAGCAGTGGACGGTGGATGCGATCGCCCGCACCGCCGCCGTCTCCCGCTCCACGCTCGCCGCCCGTTTCCGGAAGGTCGTCGGCGTCGGTCCGCTGGAATACCTCACCGGATGGCGGATCGAACTCGCGGCGGACCGCATCCGGCACGGCTCCGACCCCGTCGCGGCCATCGCCCGAGCCGTCGGGTACGGCTCGGAGAGCGCCCTCAGCGTGGCCTTCAAACGGGTCACCGGCGTCTCACCACGCGCCTACCGCCAGGGGGTGGCCGGGAGCGTTCCGGGCGGGTAGGTGACGCGGCAGGCACCGACCGGGGGCGAGCCCGGGCGATTGGGCGCTGTCGGGCGGGGTAGACCCCGGTCCGCCACACCGGTGGCGGGCCACCCACGGACCGATCGCCGGCACCGGGCGGTCGGGGTGTCTCGGGGGGCGGTGGCGGATGGATCAGCGCGGATGAGCGGCCCCGACACCGACTCCGACATCGTGGAGCTACGGGTGCACGGCGTCTCCGGCGCGAGCACCGAGCAGGTGCTGGGCCTGGCGCGGACGGTGCAGGTCGCGGGCGACCACATGGGTGGCTTCGTCCGGGTCCGGCCGCGCTGGGCGACCCCCGAGGCGCGCGGTGTGACGCTGGAGGCGTACCGCTGGGGCGACCTGCCCTCCGGAACCGTCGCCCGCACCCTGGCGCTGGTGCTGCTACTGCCGTTCCTGCTGGTCAACGTGGCGATCTGGATGCGGCCGGCGAACCCCCGCTCGGAGAGCGTGGTCAAGTCCCTCTGCCGGGTGCTGGCACTCACCCTCACCGTGCTGTACGTGCTCGCCATCGCCGGCGTCGCCCTCGACCTGCTCGCCTGGCACTGCCTGAACTCGCCCCGCTGCCTGGCCGGCCGCAGCTGGTTGTCCTGGTTCAGCGGTCAGCCCGTCGGGCGACGACTGGCGGTGTTCGCGCTGGTCCCGGCCGTCGCGATCGGCCTGGTGTGGCGGCTCAGCAACCGGCCCGGGCGGTCGTTCGAGGCGTTCCGCGCGCCCGACGAGGAGGTCGCCGGGCATCGGCTCAGCACCGTCGGCACGTGGGACGCGGAACCCCTGGTGGGGCGGCTGCGGTCCGTGCACGTCGCAGCGGCGTTCGGGACGTTGAGTCTCGTCCTGCTCACCGCTCGCGCCGCGCGGGGCGCCTCGGTCGCCACGATCGCGTTGGCGGTGGTCACCGGCGTGGTCCTGGCGGCCTGCGTGGCGCTCCTCTGCACGCCGGCGCTGATCGACCGGTCCCCCACCGACCGGCGGCTCGACACGATCACCACCGCCCTGCGCACGACCGCGACGGTCCTGGCGGTCGTGGTCGCCGCCCACGTGGCGACCAGCCCGGCCGGCTGGCGCGAGGACGCCGCTCTGCCCGGCTACGACAGGACGCTGGTCTGGCTGTTCGCCACCCAGACGATCCTGCTGGCCGCCCTCGGGGTGATCCTGCTCTGGCGGCGCCGGGGCAGCCCTCTGTTCGGGCTGGGAGCGCTGGTCATCGCGGCCGCGGCGATCAGCACGGCGGTGGGGTACTCCGCCGAGCTGGTCTACCGGGTGGCGGACTACCTCGACCGCGACCTGCCGACCGGGGAGGGCATCGCGTCGGGCCCGCCCCGGGCGTACACCTGGGCGATCTTCGGTTTTCTCCGCACCGCGCTGGTCACGGTCGTCGTCGCCGTGCTGGTCGTCGCGGTCTCCCGCCCCGGTCGTCGCCGCCGTGCGGCGGCGATCGTCGCACGCGACTTTCCGGACGCTCCGGCCGAGGCCCGTCCACGGCTGCGACAGGTACGCGACGCGGTGGCCCGGGCCAGCTTCACCGAACGCCTGGTGCTGCTGGGCGTGATCTTCGGTTGCCTCGCCGGGGTCGGCTCCGCCACCACCACCCTCGGCCTGCTGGGCGTGTTCCCGGGCGACGTCGTCGAACGGTTCACCCGGTTGCCGGCGGGCGCGATCACCTTCAGCATCGCGTTCACCAGTTGGGTGAAGGCGGTGGGCCTTCTCGGCCTGGTGCTCGCCGGTATCTTCGCCTACCGCACCACCAGCTTCCGGCGGCACGTCGGCGTCATCTGGGACCTCGGCACCTTCTGGCCCCGGGCCGCCCACCCGTTCGCGCCGCCCTGCTACGCCGAACGGGCCGTGCCGGAGCTGACCCGGCGGATCACCTACCTGGTGGAGCGCGGGGACCGCGTGCTGCTCTCCGGGCACAGCCACGGCTCGGTCCTGCTCGCCGCCGCGGTGCTCCAGTTGCCATCCCGGATCGGCGACCGGGTCGCGCTGCTCACGCACGGGTCACCGCTGCGCCGGCTCTACGCGCGACTCTTCCCCGCCTACCTCGACGACGCGGTGCTGCGCGAGATCGGCAACCGGGTGGGCTGGCGGTGGGTCAACCTCTGGCGGGACACCGACCCGATCGGCGGGCGCGTCTTTCCCGACCGGGGACCCGAGGCGTCCGCCGGTGACCCGGCCGCCGCTGTGGACCGCCGGGAGGTCGACCCCAGCGACGTGGTGACCCCGCCCGGCGACAGCGTTCCGCCGCCGATCCTCGGGCACTGGCCGGCCGAATCCGACGAGCGGTTCGCGGCGGTGGTGCGCGAGTTGACGCACCGCCTGCGGCGCGCCCCACCGGGGTGAGCCGGACCGGCGCGGTTGACATCGCGACCCATGATTGTCCTCGCCGCCCGCGAATCCTGGAGGTCGACGTGGCCGCTGTGTCCCATCCGGTGTTCGCGCGGGTCTACGAGCGACTCAGCGTCGCCATGGACCGCGCCGGCACCGCCGAGTTCCGCCGCGACCTGGCCGCTGGCCTGAGTGGCCGGGTGGTCGAGGTCGGCGCCGGCAACGGACGCATGTTCGCCCACTACCACCGCGCCGTGACCGAGGTCGTCGCGGTCGAACCGGAACGTCGCCTGCGTGCCGCCGCCGTCCGCGCGGCCGCGGGCGCACCGGTGCCGGTCAGGGTCGTCGACGGCCTGGCCGAGGCGCTGCCCGCCGCCGACGGCGAGTTCGACGCGGCAGTGGTCGCGCTGGTGCTGTGCACCGTACCCGACCAGGCGGCAGCGCTCGCCGAGATCCACCGCGTGCTGCGCCCCGGCGGGCAACTGCGCTTCTTCGAGCACGTCGCGGCCGAGGAACCCAGCCGCCTGCGCCGGGTCCAGCGGCTGTCCGACGCCACGCTGTGGCCGAAGCTGTTCGCCGGCTGCCACACCGGCCGCGACACCACGGCCGCCATCGCGGCGGCGGGGTTCGCCGTCGAGGAGCTGCGACGCTTCCGGTTCCCGACCGGCAGTTCCAGCCCCTCCTCGCCGTGCGTCGTGGGCCGGGCGACCCGCCTCGACGAGTTGGCGGGCTGAGCGCGCTCACCGGGTCGGCAGGCTCGACAGCCAGTCGTCCAGGGCCGCGGGGTGCGTGAACAGGAGAACCGGCGGGCCGGCCGGATCGGCCTGCCAGGTGCGCATCCGCCGCCGCGCGCGCCCGAACGCGGCGACGTGCCAGAGCAGGATCGAGTCCCGGGACAGCACACTGCCGACCGATTCGCGGTTGCCGTTGCAGATCACCTCGCCTGTCCACAGGCGACGCAGCGTACGACGCAGCAGACGCCCGAACGAACGCCACCGCGGGTAGTCCAGGGCCACGACCAGGTCGGCGCGCGCCAGTGGTACGTCCCGCCACCCGTGGTACGCGCCGTCGAGGATCCAGGCGTCCCGGCAGCAGATCTTCTCGATGCGGCGACGCTGCTCGGCGACCGGCACCTCGACCCAGCCCGGCAGCCACAGCAGGTCGTCCACCGGATACCACGGCACGCCGAGGCGCTGCGCCAACCGCGCGGCCAGAGTGGACTTGCCCGCGCCGTACACCCCGTAGACCAGGATGCGACGCGGTGTGGCCATCGCGGCAGCGTACGCCGGCCGGCGACTACGTAGTCGGGTGGGCCAATCTACGTAGCGGCTGCGGACGCCCGACCACCCGGCTCGCGGCTGCAATGGACACATGACCAGCAACGAGGCCGCGAAGGCCAGCAACCCGGACAGCGCCGAGGCGATCGCCCGGCCCACCACCGCACCGACCACACCGCCGCAACGGACCACCCCGGACGAGGCTCCGGCCCGGGCGGACGTCGCCCCACCGGCGCCGCCGCCGGTCCGGGCACCCGCGCCGGCCCGCGAGGCCGAGCAGGCGCAGCGCGCCGACGGATCGCCCGCCACGGCGACACCGCCGGCCAAGGGTGACGCCCCGGCGGCACCGGCCACGCCGACGGCGACACCGCCGACGACCATCACCGCCGACACCGTCGCCGCCCGGGCCGTCGTGCTCGACGGCGCCGACAACGCTCTCGTACTCACCAACTTCACGACCCGCGCGTACACGATCGGGATGAACGGCGGCACCAGCACCATCAGCCTGGCGAACGACAAGCGCGCCTACACGACCGTTCTGGACGGGCAGAACGGCAACCTGTGGGCCGCCAACAACGTCAACAGCCGGAGCTTCAACGCCAACCAGGTCGACCTGGACGGGCCGGGCAACCACATCAAGTTCTGCCACAGCAAGACCCGCACGTACACCATCGGCATCGACGGCGAGCACAGCTCGATGTCCTTCGCCCACCCCGACACCCGGCAGTACCGGCTGCTGCTCAACGGCACGACGGGCGACGTGTGGGCCGCCAACAACGTCAACAGCCCCAGTGTCACGGCGACCAACGTGTCCGCGACCAACGCGGTCAGCTCCAAGGTCGTCGCGGCGAACGAGGTCGACCTCGACGGCGCCAACAACCACATCAAGTTCTGCCACAGCAAGACGCGCACCTACACGGTCGCGATCAGTGGTGACCAGAGTTCGATGTCCTTCGCCAACCCGGACACCCGGGCGTACACCGTGGTCATCGACGGCGTGCACGGCGACATCTCGCTCAGCAACGCCGACCTGGCCGAGGAGTTCGACGTCGCGGCCGGTCACCTGCCGTCGGCGATCCCGGGCGCGGTGCTCGTGATCGGCGAGACCGGCGCGTTGGAGCTGGCCGACAAGCCGTACGACACGGCGGTGGCCGGCGTGGTCTCCGGCGCCGGCAGCTTCGCGCCGGCGATGGTGCTGGACCGGCGACCGGACAGCGAGCAGCGTCGTCCGCTGGCCCTGGCCGGCAAGGTCTACTGCCTGGTCGACGCGGCGCACGGCGCGGTGCGCCCCGGCGACCTGCTGACCACCTCCCCCACCCGGGGACACGCCATGCGGGTGGCCGACCCGCTCAAGGCGGTCGGGGCGATCCTGGGCAAGGCGCTCGGGCCGCTGCAGACCGGACGGGCACTGGTGCCGATCATGGTGACCACGTCGTGAACAGCCTGCGTCAGAAGGCCGGAAAGTACCTCCGGTTCGAGGCGCCCCTGACGGTGCGGGAGGTCGGCACGGAGCTCGGCCACCCCACCGGGTCCACCCGTCGGCTGCTCGTACAGCTCGAACAGACGTCGAGCGAGTGGTTCTCCGGGAGCCTGCTGCCCTCCAGCGTCAAGGGTTCGGCGTGGCTGCGGCTGTTCAGCGACGGCGGCTACATGTTCGACGGGCACGTGCACGAGAACGGCGCCGTCACGCATAACTGGTCGCTGGTCGCCACGCCGGGCTTCGTGGACGATGACGGCAACGCCTTCGTCTTCTCCGCGAGCGGCAAGGTGTCGGACAACCACAGCAGCGACGACTTCGCCGAGCACGGGCAGGACCCGCGGATCGCGCAGTACTGGGATCAGCTCAGCACGGCCAGCGTGAACTTCCGGCTGAGCGTGTCGATGAACGTGGCAGAGCTGATCGGCAACATCCTGAAGTGGATTCCGGTGGTGATCTTCGGCGCGGTGGTCGCCGGGTGGGTCGCGTTCTTCGGCCAGCCGGGCAAGGTCCACGCGTACAAGGACGAGAACGGGACCACCCACTTCTGGAAGTCGAGGGAGTGAGGTCATGACCAGCGTCCGTACCGCCGCCGGCCGGTACCTCGACATCCGTGCGCCGCTGACGCTGCGTCAGGTGGGCGCGCAGGTCGGGCATCCGGCCGGGTCGACGAGGGTGGCGATGGACCGGCTGGAACAGGAGTGGACCGAGACGTTCTCCGGCAGCCTGCTGCCGTCGAGCGTGAAGGGCACGGCCTGGCTGCGGATGGCCAGCGACGGCCACTACTGGTTCCAGGGGCACGTACACGAGAACGGCTTCCTCAGCCACAGCTGGAGTTTCGCCGCCGGCCCGAACGTCGTGGACCAGCACAAGCAGGTGTTCGTGGCCGTCGCCACCGGCCGGGTGACCGACGACCACAGCAGCGACGACTTCAGCATCACCGGCCAGGATCCGCGCATCGCCGAGTTGTGGGAGCAGATCCGGTACGCGCCGGTCAGCTTCCGGCTCGACGTCACGGCCAACTTCGCCGAGGTCGCCAAGAAGGTGGGCATCGGTATCCTGACCGGATTGGGCTTCACGTTCCTGGTCGGCAGCATCAACGTCCTCGGCGCCAAGGGCGCGGACTGCCGTGAGGACTCCAACGGCCGGGTCACCTGCTACACGAAGAACTCCTAGCGTGGTGGCTGGGGCGCGCGTCGCGCCTCGGCCACCGCCGGTGGCCTCAGCCAGCCGGCCGCAACGCGTCCGACAGGTCCCGCCGGGAGGTCACCGCCAGCTTGCGGTAGGCCCGTCCCAGATGCGTCTGCACGGTACGCACCGACAGCACCAACGCCTCGGCGATCTCCCGATCGGACAGGCCCCGGGCGGCGAGCCCGGCGATCTGCCGCTCCCGCGCGGTCAGCCCCGCCACCCTCGCGGGGTCGTCCCGCACCGCCGATCGCAGCCGGGCACGCAGGTCGACGGCGAGCCGGACGGTGTCGCTGACCCCGGCCCGCCGGCCGACCTCGCCGGCCACCTTCAGCGCCTCGCCGGTCATGTTCATGTCCACCAGGCGGTGCGCGTGCTCCAGGATCACGGTGGGATCACGTTGGGCCAGCGCGATCACCGCCCGGCCGGCGGCCACGAGCCGCTTGGCGTCCACGTGGACGAGAGCCTCGGCGATGCGGTCCGCGTAGCGGGCCGGACCGGCGACCGGGTCCAGGTGCGCGGCGTAGATGAGATAGCCCAGTTCCACCAGCCAACTGCCGGAGGCGTGCGCGACGACGATCGCCTCGTCCATCAGCTCGCCCGCCTGGACGCGCCGACCGGTCGCCGCGGCGACCGCCGCCAACGCCCACGGGCGCAGCCCCGGTATCAGCGCGACCGCGTCGACGGGGTGCTCCCGCAGCACCGCCTCCGCCTCGTCCGGGCGGCCATCCTCGGCCAGGGTGACGGCCAGCCAGCCGGTCGCCTCGGCGCGGAACATGCCGTTGCCACCGGCCTGTTGCGCGACGGCGTCCCGGAGCCGGCTGATGGCGCCCGCCCGATCCCCGCTGACTCGCTGGGCGTACCCGTCGAAGAGGGGCCAGGCGGTGGGGGACAGACCGGAGACGAGCGGGTCCGGGGGCAGCGGCCACCGACCGGCGGCCGGGTCGGTGACCGGACCGGTCGGGGTGGGCTGACGCCACAGCTCGGCCAGTGCCAGCGCGGCCCCGGCCATGCCACGGATCTGCGGCATGGCCGACGAGCCGGACCGCTCGACCGCCTCGACCACCGTGCGGCCCACCCGTACCGCCTCCTCGGTGCGGCCGGTCAGCACCAGCGCCGCGACCGACGCCAGCGTGACCCGTAGCCGCGCGCCGCGCGGGAGCGACTCACCCAGGAGCTGACGAGCGCTCGCCAGCGCCCGCGCCGACCCGCCGCTGAACAACTGGACCAGCACGCCGTGCGCGGCCAACTCCGCCCGACCGGCCGCATCGGCGTCCGCGCGCAGTCGCCGCAGGTCGTCGTACGCCTGTCGGGGCTCCCGCCCGACCCAGAGGCGGTGCGCGGCCAGGGCCACGCCCGCCGTCACCCGGGCGGTCGGGTCACCGGCCACGTCGGCGTCCCGGGCGGCGGTACGCAGCGTCTCGTACGCCTCGACGGCGCGGCCCTGCTCGGCGAGGGCGGCGCTGAGCGCGACCGCCGCCGACGCCCCACCACCCTCCTGCCAGGCTCGCCGGGCCAACTGTTCCGAGGCCGCCGGGTCGGCGTACAGGCACAGGCCGGCCGACCGCACCAGCTCCGGCGGGTCGACCGGTTGCCCGGCGTGCACCGCCCAGAGCGCGCGGGCCACCGCGTGCGAGCCGTGCGGCGTGGCCCGCCGTGCGCCGGTCAGCAGCGTGGCGGCGATGCGGCGACGCCGGGCGGGCGACATGCGTCGGCGTACCGCCGCGCCGAGCATCGGGTCGCGCAACCGCACCAGGACCTCGTCGCCGCGCTCCTCGCTGCGGACCAAACCGAGCTGTTCGAGGTCGGCGAGCAGCTCCGGCGACGCGGCGGCCTCCGCGACCGGCAGCGGCAGCGGCCCGCCGAGTGCCATCGCGGCCAGCGCCTCCTCACCGGTGCGGCCGACACGGTCCAGCTCCCGGTCGAGCAGGTCCGCCACCTGTGCGGGCACCGCCAGGCCGGCTCGCCAGCGCCACTGGTCGCTGTCGCGGGCCAGCGAACCGACCTCCTGCCCGTGGTCGAGCAACGCCACCGCCAGGTGGGGCAGTCCGCCGGTCCACTGCCACAACAGGTGGGTGGTGGAGCGGCTGACCGGACCCGCCAACCGCTCCGCCGCCAGCGCGCCGACCTCGGCCTCGGTCAGGGCGGGCACCACCAGTCGGGACAGTCCGACGTCCTTCCACAGCGCGACGACGGCGTCGGGCACCGGGACCCCCGACCGGACGGTGAGCAGGGCCCGGGCCGCTCGGGCCTGCACGAGGCCGAGCAGGACACCGGCGGACGGACCGTCGAGCAGGTGGGCGTCGTCGACGACCAGGACGGGCGTGCGGGCCGGACCGCACCGCTCGACCAGGCTGGTCAGGACGGTGCTGTGCACCAGGGCCGGGTGCAGGGCGGGGTGACCGCCCGTGAGGAGTCGACCGAGCGCGCCGAAGGGCACCTCCTTGCTCGCCTCGGTGGCGGTGATCCACACCGCGGCGAACAGCCGCGGCGGCAGGTCGGCGACCACCGCGCGAGCGAGGGCCGTGCGACCCACCCCCGCCGGACCGATCAGGACGGCGCCGTCGGCCCGCACCAGCGCGGCGCGGGCCTCGGCGAGCGTGCCGTCACGCCCCGTCAGCATTCCCGGATGATGACGGGTGAGCCGCGTCCCGGGCCATCACCCATCCGACAGATGGCGAGCGGCGTCAATCGTGCCGGGTCGGCAGGTGCCCACGCCCCACCGATAACCAGTTGCCGTTCGCAGCGGACATCGCCACAGTGGTGCCCATGACGTACTGACGGACACCACCTGAGCACCGCGCCGAGGCCATTTCACGCCGCCCGGTGCCGTACCGCCGTCCGTCCACTTACGACTCGTCGAGAAGTGAGCGTCGTTGTCCGAGCACCACTCCCCCGGGGAGTCCCTGTCCCTGTCCACTCCCGCCACCGTCACCGTGTTCGCGTCCGCCTCGAGTTGGATCGAGTCCGCGGCGCTCGACCAGTGCCGGCAGGTGGCCGCCCTCGACGGCATGGTCCACGTCGCCGGCATGCCGGACCTGCACCCGGGCAAGGGCGCCCCGATCGGCGCGGCCATGGCGTCGACAGTCCTGTACCCGTTCCTGGTCGGCTCCGACATCGGCTGCGGTATCGCCGTCTTCCCGATTCGACTCCGGCGCGTCGTACCCGAGCGGCTGGCCGCCCGGTTCCCCGACCTCGACCGCGCGCTGGACCCGGAGCGGGACGCCGACGACCCCGCCTGGTCCGTCCTCTCCGGCGATGTTCCCGCCGGCCACCTGGACGGGCTCGGTACGGTCGGCCGCGGCAACCACTTCGTCGAGCTGGCCCGCGTCGACACCGTCTTCGCGCCGGAGCACGCCGACCGTCTCGGGCTGGCAACCGGTGACCTCGTCCTGGTCGTGCACAGCGGTTCGCGAGGCCTGGGTGAGCGGATCCTGCGGACGCACACCGAGACGCACGGGGCGGGCCCCGCCCCCGACCCGGCCGCCTACCTGGCCCGACACGACGATGCGGTGCGCTGGGGCTCGCTCAATCGGCGGCTGCTGGCCGCCCGGGTCGCGTACGCCCTGGGGGCCGAACCGACCGAGCCGGTCGTCGACCAGTGCCACAACCTGGTCGAGGTGCGCGACGGCGTCTACCTGCACCGCAAGGGAGCGGCGCCGGGTGACGCTCGCGATGTGCTCGTCGCCGGTACGCGGGGCACCGCGTCGTACCTGGTGGCCGCCCACGCCGGGGCGGACGCCAACCACTCGGTGGCGCACGGCGCGGGTCGCAAGATGTCCCGCGCCGACGCGCTCCGCCGGGGCCGGGCCAAACACACGATCGAGGAGCTACGTCGTACCCCGGTGGGTTCGCTGGTGGTGTGCGGCGACCGGCAGTTGCTCTTCGAGGAGGCGCCCACCGCGTACAAGCGGATCGAGCAGGTGATCGGCGATCTCGTCGCGCACCAGCTCGCCACGCCGGTGGCCACCACGATCCCGCTGGTCACCTACAAGACGCCGGACGTCGGGGCCGCGCCTCGCTCGGACCGGCGGGAACAGCGTCGCGGGCGGGGTCGGTCGTGAGCCCGGCTCTGTTGCTGTCCGCCGGCCGTGGGCCGCGGGAGTGCGCGTGGGCGCTGGCCCACCTGCTGCGCCGTCTGGAAGAGGACGCCATCCGGCAGGGCGTGGCGGTCCAGCGGGTCCACGTGGTGCCCGGCGACCGGCCGGGCACCTACCGGTCGGTGCTGATCCGGCTGTCCGGCGTCGACGTCGAGGCGTTCGCCGCCTCCTGGACGGGGACGTTGTGCTGGCAGGCGCCCAGCCCCTACCGGACGAGCGCGGGTCGAAAGAACTGGTACGTGACGGCGCAACCGCCGCCGAGCGACGCTGCGCCGACGACGTTCGCCGAGGCCGACGTCGACATCGTCGGCTGCCGCACCGGCGGTCCCGGCGGCCAGCACCGGAACAAGGCCAGCACGGCGGTACGCGCCACCCACCGCCCGTCGGGCATCGTCGTGGTGGTGGACGACGAACGGCAGTTCAGTCAGAACCGCCGCATCGCTCTGGACCTGCTGCGCCAACGTGTCGAGCGCGGCGACGAGGCGGCCCGCCGCGCGGTCACCACAGCCAGGTGGCGCATCCACGACGACCTCGTGCGGGGCGACCCGACCCGCGTCGAACGCCCGGAGCCGACCTCGACGCCGGGTCGACGGCGGCGCGGACGGACGGCCTCCGCGCACTGACAGCGGCCCGGCCTCACACCTCGAGGACCGCGTCGGCGAACGCCCGCGGCGCCTCCTGGGGCAGGTTGTGCCCGACGCCACCACCGACGGTCCGGTGCTCGTACCGGCCGGAGAACTGCTTGCCGTAGACGCCCGGGTCCAGGTGGGGCGCGCCGTTGGCGTCACCCTCCAGGGTGATGCTGGGCACCGTGATCTTCGGCTTGCCGGCGAGGCGCTTCTCCACCTCGGCGTACTGCGGTTCGCCCTCGGCCAGGGCCAGCCGCCACCGATAGTTGTGGATCACGATGTCGACGTGGTCGGGATTGTCGAACGCGGCCGCGCTGCGGTCGAACGTCGCGTCGTCGAACGTCCATTTCGGCGATGCCGTCTGCCAGATGAGCCGGGCGAAGTCGCGGCGGTTGCGGTCGTACCCCTGCCGGCCGCGCTCGGTGGCGAAGTAGTACTGGTACCACCAGGAGAACTCGGCCTTCGGCGGCAGCGGCACCCGACCCGACTCCTGACCGTCGATCAGGTAACCGCTCACCGATACCAGGCCCGCACAGCGCTCGGGCCACAACGCGGCCACGACGTCGGCCGTACGCGCTCCCCAGTCGAACCCGGCCAGCTTCGCGCTGTCGATGCCCAGGGCGTCCATGAGGGCGACGAGGTCGAGCCCCATGGCGGCCGGCTCACCGTTGCGGACGGCGTCGTCGGCGAGGAAGCGCGTCGTGCCGTACCCCCGCAGGTACGGCACGACGACCCGGTGACCGGCGTCGGTGAGCAGCGGCACCACCTCGGCGAAGCTGTGGATGTCGTACGGCCAGCCGTGCAACAGGATCACGGGCGGCCCATCCGGCGGGCCGGCGTCGACGTACCCGACGTTCAGGACCCCGGCGTCGATCTGTCGCACGTCCTCGAAGACCGCCATGGAACCGGTACCTTTCGTTCAGGCTGTTGGCGCGTGGCATCGGCGCGCCGGCCGCTCCGACAGCGTAGGAAGCTCCGAGCGCCCCGACGGCGCGTTGGGCGAAGAGGCCAGGACCGGCCGGCGGATGGCTAGGATGCGTCGCCTGCCCCGTCGGGGCGTGCCGCTGGTCGTAGGGTGATGACATGGCTGAGCGATCCCTGACCCTGATGGCGGTGCACGCGCACCCCGACGACGAGGCGACGAGCACCGGTGGCGTCCTCGCCCGGTACGCCGCCGAGGGTGTCACCACGGTCCTCGTGACCTGTACCGACGGGCGGTGCGGCGACGGGCCGGGCGGGGTCAAGCCCGGCGAGCCCGGTCACGACCCCGCCGCCGTCGTGGCGATGCGTCAGGCCGAGCTGGAAGTCAGCGCGGCCACCCTGGGAATCACCCATCTGGAGACGCTCGGCTACGCCGACTCCGGGATGATGGGTTGGTCGACGAACGACCAGCCCGGTTCCTTCTGGACGACGCCGGTGGCGCAGGCCGCGGACCGGCTCGCGGAGCTGATCCGCCGGTACCGGCCGGACGTCGTCGTCACCTACGACGAGAACGGCTTCTACGGTCACCCCGACCACATCCAGGCGCACCGCATCACCATGGCCGCCGTGGCGCAGACCGACGTCCCCGCGAAGGTCTACTGGACCACCGTGCCCCGCACGGCGTTCGAGGAGTTCGGCCGGATCATGAAGGAGCTCGGCGTCGAGTGGGCCGACCCGGACGAGTCGTCGGACATGCCGGAGCTGGGTCTCCCCGATGACGAGATCACCACCTGGGTCGACACCCGCGCCCACGGTGCGCAGAAGTTCGAGGCCCTGGCCGCGCACGCCAGCCAGACCGAGAACATCTTCTTCCTCCAGCTCGGCCAGGAGCGGTTCACCGAGTTGATGGGCGTGGAGACCTTCGTCCGGGTGCGGGACACCACCGACGCGCCCGTTCCCGAGGACGACCTCTTCGCGGGCCTGCGCTGACGCGGCCCCGCCTGCGGCCGCTGGGCCCCGCCACGGCGCGTGAAAGGAAGGGCCCCTGTTAGCCGGGGCTAATAGGGGCCCTTCCTTTCACCAACGGTCAGGACGCCGTGGCCGACTGTCCGCTGCGACGGCCCCGTTCCGAGTCCTCCCCGGGGCGGGACGTCAGCACCCGGGGACCGGACTCGGTGACCGCGATGGTGTGCTCGGAGTGGGCCGAGCGCGAACCGTCCGAGGATCGAATCGTCCAACCGTCCTGGTCGAATTTGATCTTGTCGGTGGTCCGGCACAACCACGGCTCGATCGCGAGTGTCAGGCCGGGCTTGAGTATCATGCCCCGGCCGGGACGGCCGTTGTTGGGCACGTGCGGGGCCTCGTGCATGGTGCGACCGATGCCGTGCCCACCGAACTCGTTGTTGACCCGGTAGCCGTAGCGGTGGGCGACCTCGCCGATGGCGGCGGAGATGTCGCCGAGCTGGTTGCCCGGTCGGGCGGCGTCGACGCCGGCCTTCAGCGCGACCTCGGTGGCCTCGATCAGCTTCAGGTCGGCCGGGGCGGGAGCGCCGACGACGAACGACAGCGCCGAGTCGGCGGCCCAGCCGTCGATCTCGACCGCCATGTCGATGCTCAGCAGGTCACCGTCGCGCAGGAGGTAGTCGTGCGGCAGGCCGTGCAGCACAGCGTCGTTGACCGAGAGGCACAGGACGTTACGGAAGGGCCCACGACCGAACGACGGCGTGTAGTCCCAGTAGCACGATTCGGCGCCCCGCTCGGCGATGCGGCGGCGGGCGTGGTGCTCGATCTCCATCAGGTTGACGCCGACAGCGGCCACCGCCCGCAGCTCGGCCAGCAGCTCGCCGACGAACTGGCCGGTCACGGCCATCCGGTCGATCTCCGCGGCAGACTTCAGCTCGATCACGACAAACCCTCCCCATCCGGTGCGGTATATTTATACCACGCCGTGGGGGAGTCCGGCGGGTCGACATTGCCGGCCCTCAGGGGCGGAACTATCCTGCTCACATGGTTCGGCCACCGCTCACACCAGAGCAGATCGCCGCGGGGCAACGCCTTGGCGCGGCGCTGCGGGTCGCGCGGGGCGGCCGCAGTCTCGTCGAGGTCGCCCTTGCCGCCGGCATGTCACCGGAGACCCTGCGCAAGATCGAGGTGGGTCGGCTCCCGGCGCCCGCCTTCGGCACCGTGGTCTGCCTCAGCGAGGTCCTCGGCGTCCCGCTCAGCGACCTCGCCGACGTGTGGCTCGCGGACCCGCGGGTCCGCGAGGCGTCCTGAGCGCTCGGCCAGGGCACGCTCGCGGCCATCCGCCGCACGGAACATCCGGACCGGCACCTCGCTCGCTCCGCGCACAGAGGCGGGAGTGCCCGGAACCGACCGGCAGCTACCGACAATCGTCTATGGACAGGGCCGCCTGTTAACGCTAACGTAACGACGGCCGTCGATAACTGACCGTCACCGGTGCCGTCCAGCTGCTGGCCCCGGCCGCGGTCTACGTCGTTCGCGGCGCGGGCGGGTGGAGCGTGGCCGACACGGGCGGCCCGAGCTCACCACCGGGCGACCCGTGCCGAGGGCCGGACGACGGATGCCTGACCAGCGACGCCCGCAGGTCGACATCACCTCGATCGGCCGGAGCCGTGCCGTCGATCGGCCTACCCACAACCGCTCCAGGCCACAGCCACAGCCACCGCCGTCACCGCGACCCCGGGTCGCGGGCGGCGACCGCACCACCCGCGTACCCGTCGCGCCAGGTCCGCCGACCAACCCCGTCCGCACGGTCGATCCCGCGCCGGACGGTTCCGGCGACGTCGTACGCGCCCGCGGACCGGGCCCCGTCCCGTCGTCCCCCTGCTCAGAGTCCGGGCCCGAGCAGGGTGAACGGGGCGGGGCCCGCACACCGCCCACTCCCACCCTTGAGGAGAAAACGTGCGACCCCAAGACATCCGCCATCGGCGGCCGGCGCTCGTCGCCGCGGCCGTCACCCTCGTGCTCGTCGGCGCGGCCGCCGCCCAGACGGGCGCCTCGGCGGCCGCCGCCGGCTGCCAGGTCACCTATGCGGTCAACTCCCAGTGGCAGGACGGCTTCGGCGCCAACGTCACCATCACCAACGTGGGCGACGCCATCAACGGGTGGCGGCTGACCTGGAACTTCGCCGCCGGCCAGACCGTCACCCAGCTCTGGAACGGCAGCTTCACCCAGGCCGGCGCCCAGGTGAGCGTCACCAACGCCGCCTACAACGGCAGCATCCCCACCAACGGCAGCACCAGCTTCGGCTTCAACGGCAGTTGGACCGGCAGCAACCCGACGCCGACCTCCTTCGCCCTCAACGGCGTCACCTGCAACGGCGTGGTGGACCCGACGACGCCGCCACCCACCACACCACCGCCCACCACGCCGCCTCCCACGACCCCGCCACCGACGACGCCGCCACCCACCACACCACCGCCCACCACTCCCCCACCGAGCACGACACTGCCCTGCGACATCTACGCGGCGGGCGGCACGCCCTGCGTCGCGGCGCACAGCACCACCCGCGCCCTGTACGCCTCCTACAACGGCTCGCTCTACCAGGTACGCCGATCCTCGGACAACACCACCCGTGCCATCGGCGTCCTCAGCGCGGGCGGACGCGCCAACTCCGCCACCCAGGACAGCTTCTGCGCGAACACCACGTGCGTCATCACGGTCATCTACGACCAGTCGGGGCGTGGCAACAACCTCGGCTACCAGGGGTCCGGCGGCATCGGCGGGGCCGTACAACCGGCGGTCGCGACCAGGGAGTCGTTGACGGTCGGCGGGAACAAGGTCTACTCGCTCTACATCAACGGCAACAGCAGCTACTGGCGGGACGGGCACCTGACCGGCATCCCGACCGGCGCCGCGCCCGAGGGCATGTACATGGTGACCAGCGGCACCCACGTCAACAGCGGCTGCTGCTTCGACTACGGCAACAGCGAGACCACCCGCCGCGCCGACGGCGCGGGCGCGATGGACGCGATCTACTTCGGCACCAGTTGCTGGTTCGGCGGCTGCTCCGGCTCCGGCCCCTGGGTGCAGGCCGACCTGGAGTACGGCCTCTACCCCGGCGGCAGCAGCTCCTGGAACAGCAACCAGCGGGCCTTCACCAGCAAGTTCGTCACCGCCACCCTGAAGAACAACGGCACCTCACGCTTCGCCATCAAGGGCAGCAACGCCCAGTCCGGCGGCCTCTACACCCTCTATGACGGGTCGCTGCCACGCGGGTACAGCCCGATGAGGAAGCAGGGCGCGATCATCCTCGGCAGCGGCGGGGACTGCTGCATCGACAACTCCAACCAGAGCGTCGGTACGTTCTACGAGGGCGCGATGGTGGCGGGCTACCCGTCCGACGCGGCCGAGAACGCGGTGCAGGCGAACATCGTCGCCGCCGGCTACCGCTGAGAGCGCGTGACCGCCGCGTGGCCCGACCCGGGATGTCCCGGGTCGGGCCACACCGGTGGTTCAGGCCGCGTTCCGGCTCACCACCATCGGGTACGCCTCAACCGCGCGTCCACTTCTGAGCGTTGCCGCCGTTGCAGGTCGCGAGCACCACCTGGGTGCTGTTGGCGGTTCCACCGGCGTTCGGCGCGAGGCACAGTCCGGACTGCACACCGGTGACGGAACCGTCGGTGTTGAGGTTCCACTGCTGGTTCGCGCCTCCGGTGCAGTCCCAGATGATCACCCGGGTGCCCGCCGTCGTCGCGGCGCCCTCAGCGTCCAGGCACTTCGTCCCGTACACCTGGAGTTGCCGGCCCGCCGTCGAGGCCCACTGCTGGTTCGCGCCGCCGTTGCAGTCCCACAACGCCACCTGGGTACCGTTCGTGCGCGACTGCGCCGGGACGTCCAGGCAGCGGCCGGCGGCGGAGTTGCGCAACGCCCCGGTCGTGCCGCCCGGGGGCGGCGTCGTCGGAGGCGGCGTCGTGCCGCTGGTGGTGTCGAAGCCGAGGAACCGGATGGCCTGCGCGGCGTCGAACGGGATGGAGTGGCCGTACCCCTGGAAGCTGATCGCCTCGACCGGCGCGGTGCCGCCGGTGCCGCCGTACCGCGTCCTGGTGGCGCTGGCCTGCGGATAGTCGGTGTAGCTGGGGGTCTGGGACACGCCCTGCACGTTGGTCCACTGCTTGATCTGCTCGCCGAAGTTGACGTAGCTCAACGTGGTGTCCGTGGTGCCGTGCCAGATCTGGAAACGGGGACGCTTGCCGGTGTAGCCGGGGTACGCGTTGCGCACCAGATCGCCCCACTGCTGCGCCGTCTTCACGATCCGCCCGCCGGAGCACTCGCTGTTCCACTCCGCGCCGTTGGTGGTCGCGAAGCATCCGAACGGGACGCCGGAGGAGCTGACGCCGGCATTGAACAGGTCGGGGTAGAGGCCGACCATCACGTTGGTCATCATGGCGCCCGAGGAGAAGCCGGCGACACCGATGCGGTCCGGGTCGACCGGGTAGCGACTCCGGACGTAGTCGACCATCGACTTGAGGCCGACCGGGTCGCTGCCGCCGTCGCGGCGCAGGGCCTGCGGGGAGGAGACGTCCCAGCACTTGCTGCTCCGGGTCACGGACGGGTAGATGACGATGTAGCCGTATCGGTCGGCCAGCGAGCTGAGCCCGAAGCCGGTGTGCACGGCCGGGCCACTGCCGGTGCAGTAGTGCAGGGCGAGCAGGAGAGCCGGACGCGCCGCGACCCGGTCCGGCACGTACAGGTGCATCTGCAGGTTCGTCGGGTTCGTGCCGAAGTTGGTCACCTGGGTGAGGGTCGCGGCCGACGCCGGGGTGGCGACCGTGACCACGGCCGTCATCGTCGCCAGAGCCGTCGCCAACGCGGCGGCCAGCAGTGCGAACCTTGTTCTCATGGGCGGATCCCTCTCGGTCGGTGGCAGCGGGGCGGCGCGCGGGAAGGACGTTCGGGACGACGCCCGCGCGGGCGCGCGACATCCGCCGCGCGTCGCCGGCGGCTGGGAACAGGTGCTGATCGCGACGTCCGCTTGCCCGGAGGGGACGTCTTTCGATGGTGCGGGCCCGAAGCGGACGGCTCGCCCGGTGAGCCGTGGGTACGGTCGCCTCGACATCGACTGTGAGCGATAACATGCCGTTCGTCAAGCTGTAACGAAAGGACGCCGACGACGCCTGCCCGGGAAGAACCGGACCGGGCCCGAGCCCGCGCGGCGACACCGATCGGCGGCAGGCATCATGTCGGCGTGAACTCAACCCTGGCCGCTCTGCTCGGCTCCGCGATCACCGCCTGCGCCTCACTTCTCGTCGTGTGGACGCACAGCCGGGTCAAGCGACGCCAACGCGAGCGGGCCGAGCTTCAGCGGGCGTACGTCCTGGTCCTGTCCGGCGCGCTCCGCCTCGCCCACAAGGTCGAGGCGTTGCGGCAAACCCGGTACTGGCGTTCGGGGCTGCCCGAGGCGGGCAACGACCTGCTGGGCGGGCACAAGCCGCTGGGGCCGATGGGGCTGCACGACTGGCTGGCCCGGGACATGGTCACCGTGGAGGCCGCGTGGTCGGAGATCTGGACGCGCGGGGACCAGGACGGCATCGCGCTCGCCAACGGGCTGATGACCGCGTACAACGCCGTGCTGGCCGCCGCGTTGCAGGCCAGCGGGAGGGAACCGTTCGAGGCGTCCGACGAGATGACGACCGCGAGCCGCCGCCTCGGCGAGGCACGTCGGCATCTCGCCCTGCACGCCCGCCGGATCGCCAAGCTGGGTCCGCGCGACGTCGACCTGTTCACCGAGCGGGAGTACGGCGTACCGGTGGGCTGATGTCGGGCTCGGCGTCGGCCGCGGGTGCCGACACCGGCAGCGCCAGGTGGACGACGCCGAGCATCGCCGCCGCCACCACAGCGTCGAGCCAGTAGTGGTTGCCGGTGGCCACGACGACGAGCATGGTGACGAGCGGATGGGTCAGCCACAGCCACCGTAGGCGTCCACGGGTCACCGCGACGAGCGCGACGGCGACGGCCAGCGCCCACCCGACGTGCAGGGATGGCATGGCCGCGTACTGGTTGCTGAGCGCGTCGGTGTCGGGCGGCCCGTAGACGGAGGGCCCGTACCGGCTGCCGGTGTCCACCATGGCCGTCAGCGCGGTCAGCCGGGGCGGCGCCAGCGGGACCACGACGTGCACTACCAGGGCCGCCGCGGTGAGCACGGCGAGCGTACGGCGGGTGCGCAGGTAGCGCGCCGGGTGCCGCAGGTAGAGCCAGACCAGGGTGAGGGTCGTTGCCGGGAAGTGCACGTACGCGTAGTAGCCGTTGGCCAGCTGCGCCAGCAGGGTGTGCGAGAGCACGGGGTGCTGGACGACGGCCTCGTCGGGCAGGCGCAGCAGCCGCTCCAGGCGCCAGACCGACTCGCCGTTGGCCAGCGCGGTGGACACCCGACCGGCCACCACCATCCGCGCGCCTTTGTAGAGGAGGAACAGCGTGGCGACCAGCAGCAGCTCCCGCGCGGCCCGGCGCGCCGGAGCGGCCCGCCGGCCGGGCGTGACTGGCCTCGACGCCGTCAGCTCGGCGATTCCCACAGGCGTCTCGATTCAATCTCTCTCAACCCACGGGCCGCCACCGTCCGTGACGGTGGCGGCCCGTGGGTTGGTGCTCTGGAGAGGTCAGCGCCGCTCGGGCGCCCCCTTCACCGTGGAATCGGCGGCGACCTGGTCGAACGCGGGCGCTCCGTCGACCGCGTCGGCGGCAACCGCCGTCGACGTGGCGGCGTCCGGCAGGTCGAGGCTGGTCCGCAGGGTGACCGGCCGGAGCAGGAGCGCGGCGATGATGCCGACCACCCCGATGGCCGCGGAGATGAGGAAGATGTGGCCGGTGGCGTCGCCGTACGCGGCCCGCACGATGTGCTGAACTCCCTCGGGCAGCGCGGTGATGTTGAGGTTGCTGTCGCCACCGCTGCCGGAGGTGGGGATCCCGGCGGCGGTCAGGTCGCGCGTGATCTGGTCGGTGACCCGGTGGGCCAGCACGGCGCCGAGCACCGAGACGCCGACGGCGCCGCCGAGCGACCGGAAGAACGCGACGCTGGAGCTGGCCGCTCCGATGTCCTTGAGGGCCACCGTGTTCTGGACGGCCAGGACGAGGTTCTGCATGGTCATGCCGACGCCGGTGCCGACGATGAACATGCCGACGCCGACGAGCACCAGGGACGTCTCGTGGTCGATGGTGCCGAGCAGGCCGAACCCGACGACCAGGGTGATCGAACCGGCGACGATGTACGGCTTGATCCGCCCGGTCCGGGTGATCAGCCGGCCGGCGACGATCGAGGAGCCGAGCACACCGGCCATCAACGGGATGGTGAGCAGGCCGGCCTCCGTCGGGCTGTAACCCCGGCCGATCTGGAAGTACTGGCCGAGGAAGACGGCCCCACCGAACATGGCCATGCCGACCGCGAGGCTGCCCAGGATGGCCAGGGCGGTGGTGCGCTCGCGCACGATGGCGAGCGGAACGACCGGCTCGGCCGCCCGCGACTCGACCCAGACCGCGAGGGCGAGCAGGAGGAGCGAGCCGGCCACCATGGCCGCGCTCTGCCACGAGACCCAGGCGAACGAGCTGTCGACGAAGGAGATCCAGATCAGCAGCACGCTCACGCCGGCGGCGATCAGGCTCGCGCCCAGGTAGTCGATCTTGACGTTGTCCCGCCGGAAGGTCGGCAGGTGCAGGGTCACCTGGAGCAGGATCAGCGCGACGACGGCGACCGGCACGCCCACGAAGAAGCACCAGCGCCAACCGAGCCAGGACGTGTCGACGATGAGGCCGCCGAGCAGTGGGCCACCGACGGTCGCCACCGCCATGACGCCGCCGAGGTAGCCGTTGTATCGGCCCCGCTCGCGGGGCGGGATCATGGCGGCGATCGCCACCTGGACGAGTGCCTGCAGGCCGCCGACGCCGATGCCCTGGAACGCGCGGGCCGCGATGAGCTGGCCGGCGCTCTGCGAGAAGCCGGCGATGACGGAGCCCAACAGGAACACCACGATGGCGACCTGGATGAGGAGCTTCTTGTTGAACAGGTCGGCGAGCTTCCCCCAGATCGGGGTGGTGGCCGTCGCGGTGAGCAGGGTCGCGGTGACCACCCAGGTGTACTGGGTCTGGGAGCCGTTCAGCGCGCCAATGATCTTGGGAAGCGCGGTCGAGACGACCGTGCTGCTCAACATCGCGACGAAGAGCACCAGCAGCAGGCCGCTGAGCGCCTCGAGGGTCTGCCGATGACTCATCGGCTCGGCGCCGGCCGTGGTGGTGGGTGCGCTCATCGCGCGGCCTCCCGCTTGTCGTGGGTTCCGGAACGACAACCAGGCGTACGGCATCCGCACACCCGAGTTGGTTGCCTCACGCAAGCATCTACCGATCTTGCCCAGTCGGCAAGTTTGCCCATTGAGAAGCCGGTCACTCGACGTACGCTGACGGCGATGGACGAGATCACCGGCCTACGGGAGCGCAAGAAGGCGGCCACCCGCCTCGCCCTGCACGAGGCAGCCCTGCGCCTCGCCGCCGAACACGGGCCCGACGGCGTGACCGTGGAGGCCATCGCCGACGCCGCCAACGTCTCTCGGCGGACGTTCTCGAACTACTTCTCGAACAAGGAGGAGGCGCTCTTCTACGGCGACACGATGCGCCTGCGCCGGCTGGTGCAGTTGGTGCGCGAGCGCCCGCGCGACGAGCCGCCGTGGACCGTGCTGAGCCGGGCGGCCGAACAGTTCACCGCGGAGTCGTCGCGCGAGCTGGACCACATCTGGCTGACCCGACGTCGGCAGTTGCGCGGGCACCCGGGCCTGGCCGCGCACCAGGTCGCCGCGTACACCGCGATCGAGCGCGAGTTGGCGACCGAGCTCGCGCATCGCCTCACCGGCGCCGAGGTGGCGCTGCGCGCCCGCCTGCTGACCGCGACCTTCCTGGCCGCCCTGCGCGTCGCCATGCAGCACTGGATGGACCACCCGGGCCGCGACCTGCTGGAGATCGTACGAATAGCGCTGAGCGAGGTCGATCCCCCGCCGGCCGTGCGGCCGGCGGGGGATCGACGTCCTGATTCTCGTCAGCGGTAGCCGGCGCTCACCACGTTGGACTGGACCGCGTTCTCGGTCGCGTCGGACGGGTAGCCCGCAACCATCGCGCCCTCGTAGAACGTGCCGGCGCTGAGGTTCGCGCCGCCGTCGGGCTTGCAGCAGTCGCCGCCGCTGCCCAGGATGATCGCGCCCTGCTTCTTCATCGGGCTGTAGCCGGACGGCAGCGAGCCGTCCCACAGCGTGTACAGGCCGCCCGACTGCGCGTCGCTGCCCTTCATGGCGAAGCGGGACGTACCGTTGTTCTTCAGCGTCGCCGTGACGAACTTGCTGGTGAACGCCCGCTGGTTCGGGTTCCACGAGCTGCTGCCACCCGGGAACAGACCCCACTCCAGGTCGGCCTGCACCCACGGGCCGGTACCGGAGCAACCGCCGAACCAGCACTGCTTGCCGAAGTTGATGGCGTCCATCGCCCCGGCGGCGTCGGCCTTGCGCGTCGTCTCGCTGTTGCCGTAGTCGAAGCAGCAGCCGCTGTTGACGTGGGTGCCGCTGGTCACCATGTACATGCCCTCGGGCGCGGCGCCGGTCGGCACGCCGGTCAGGTGACCGTCCCGCCAGTAGCTGTTGCCCGGGTTGATGTAGAGCGAGTACGCCTTAGCGCCGCCCACCGTCAGAGACTCAGTGGTGGCGGTGGCCGGCCTGCTCTGCGGCGAGCCCGGAACCACGCTCGACCCCTGGTACCAGAGGTCGTTGCCGCGCCCGGACTGGTCGAAGACCACCGTGATCACGCACGTCGTGCCGGCGCAGAACGAGTCCTGCGTCGCCGCGTTGGCAGTGCCGCCCGTACCGGTCAGCCCGATGTTGCGGGTCGTGTTGTCCGACGAGCGCCGGACCTGGTAAAGGTTGCCGGCGTACGTCCCGTAGAGGGCCCGCGTCGTGCTGTGGGCCGCCACGCACGGGGTGCTGCCGGAGGCGTAGATGTCACACGGCCGCGCGCCGCCCGGCGGCGGAGTGGTCGGCGGGGCGGAGGTCGGCGGGCCGGTGGTCGGCGGCGTGCTCGGCGAGGCCCACTGCTGGTTGGCCCCACCGTTGCAGGCCCAGAGAATGATCTTCGTGCCGTTCGCGGTGCCGGCCCCGTTGGCGTCGAGGCACAGCCCCGACTGGACGCCGGTGATGGTGCCGTTGCTGTTCACGTTCCACTGCTGGTTGGTCTGGCCGTTGCAGTCCCAGATGATCGCCTGGGTGCCGTTGGTGGTGCCACGGCCGGAGGCGTCCAGGCACTTGTTGCCGTACACCGATAGCTGTTTGCTCGACGTCCAGGTCCAGGTCTGGCCGGCCGCGCCGGTGCAGTCCCACAGCTGGGTCTGGGTGCCGTTGGCGGTGCTGGAGTTGGGGACCTCCAGGCACCGGCCCGAGGCCGCGCCGACGATGGTGGTGCTCTGTCCCGGCGCGATGGCCGCCGCCATCGCCGCGGCCTCCGCGGCGGAGGACGAGGCGCCGGCCGTGGCGCCGACGGTGACGAGGACGAGGGCGCCGGCAAACGCGCCAGCCAGCATGGCCAGGCGTCCGGGGCGACGTCTCGGGATGGGATCGCGGGCCAGGCCGGGCCCGGTGGGGGACGGGGTACGCACAGGGTGGCTCCTGGAGAGTCGTGGCAGCGCACGGGGTGTGCCGACGCGCCGCAGGGGTGGTGGCGGGGCGGGCGAATCGATTCGTAGCGATGGTAGGAGCGGATTTTGATCAGTGTCAATGAAAGCCCGGTCGGCGGGAATCCGGCGGTGGCCACCCGTGCCGGCGGCCACCGCCGGGGTTCACGCGCGTCGCCTACCGACCCCAGATACGCCAGGTCTGGTTCAGCGGACTGCCCTGGGTGACCGCGTTGCACGGCCACTGGATGACCGACGCGCGGGCCGCTGTGGAGACCCCGTTGACGTCGACGCACTTGCCACTGTGCCGGGCCACGAGTTGGTAGTCGTGCGCATCGTTGCCGGAGTAGGTCACCTTCCGGAGGGCGAACTGCTGGTTCGTCGCGTTCTGGCAGGTCCGCTGGACCACCGCGGCGGAGTTGGCGGTGGATGCGCCGCTGACGTCGAGACACTTGCCGCTCTGCTGGTTGACCACGGTGTACGTGTTGGCCACGCCCGCGACCGGCCGGAAGTTCCAGAGCTGCTGGTCACCACCCTCGCAGTAGTACTGCTGCTGCGCGTTGCCGTCGGCGGTGCTCAGGTTGGTGTTGTCCAGGCACTGCTGAGAGTGCTGGGCCACCGCCACCGACTGGAAGCCCGCCTCGGAGGGCGGCAGCAGGGTCACCGTGTACGTGTCGTTCTGGTTGCCGTACGGCAGGTTCACCGTGGCGTTGTTGTTGGACAGGTTGACGACGGTGTTCGAGACCGTGACCGGCCCCTGCACCGCGCCACCGTTGTTGTACGGGATGCGCTGCGTGAGCACCCGCACCTGGTTGTTCTGCACCACGCCGCTCGTCGTGTCGAGACGTTGCAGGTTGACGGCCAGGTTTCCGGTCGTCCGACCGCCGCCGACCAGGACCTTCGCCACCCCGCTCGCCTTGGTGGCGTACGCGTCGTAGGACTGACTGCCGGTCACCGCCACGATCTCGCCGGCCTGGGAGGCGTAGTAGCGGTAGACCCACCACTCCCCCTTGGGCTGGTGCTGACCCGCCGAGTTGCGGACCAGCAGGTTGCCGAGGTCGTTGTGCAGGTTGCCGGCGCTGGCCCAGTTGGCCCGCAGACCGTCCGCGCCGGCCCGTTCCAGACGCGAGATGTACCAGGCGCCGTCGGCCGGGTTCTGCTCGTTGGACGCCCCGTACTCGTTGATCTGGTACGGGCGGGGATGCGGGATGCCGCGCGGATCGAGGGTGGCGTTGGCGGCCGCGACGTTGGCGACCGGGTCACCCGGCAGGGAGTGCCAGCTGATGATGTCCGGCACGGTGTTCGTCGAGCGGACGAAGTCGAGGTACTGGTTCCAGAACGCGTGGTTGGTCGACGGCACGCAGGCGCAGCTCGGCCCCACGATGAGCTGGTTGGGGAACTCCGTGCGGAGCCGCTGGTACGTGCGTCGCCAGAGTTCGAGGTACTGGGAGATCGGCCGGTTCCAGAAGATGGTGATGTTGGGTTCGTTCCAGATGTCCCACTGCACGGTCAGCCCGGACGCCCGGACATCGCCGATGACGCGGTTCAGGAAGTTGTCGTAGTCCGTCCAGTTGCCGTTGTCGCCGGGAAAGCGCGAGATGCCGGCGCCGTCGGCGCCCCACAGGTCGTGGGGCAGCAGGATGAACTGCCCGCCTAGGGCTGCGGTCCGGCGGGCCTGGGCGAGGGTGGCGTTCCAGCGGCGGTCGTAGTTTCCGCCGACCCAGCCACTGCCGGGCAGTTGCGCGCCGCCGGCCCGCATGTAGCGGAAGTTGACGTCGCGGTAGAAGTGGTCGGGCGGGCCGCTGGCGTTCTCGGTCATGCCGTAGATCCAGCCGGACGCACGGAAGGTCGGCGTGCCGGTGGTCGTGGAGAAGTTCACGCTTATCGACTCGTCGGCGGCCTGGGCGGGGGACGCGGCGACGGTGACGGCCGTGGTGGCGGCGAGCAGGCCGACGGCGAGTCGGGCGACGAGCGCACGCGCTCGGCCGGGCCTGCTGCGGGACGGGGTGTTCACGGGCGGCTCCTTGGTGGGGCGCGGGGGACGCTCTCCGGAGGGCTGCGCTTGCGAATCGATTCGCTCGGATCGTAGGTCGGAGACTCACTCATGTCAATGAAGTGACAGTCCGGTAAAGCCGGTGTTTCCCGGTGCTCCTCAGGAGGACTGCCGGCCGACCCTTGACCACCGAACGCGGACGGTCCTATCTTCGTGCGAACCGGTTCGTCGAATCGGTTCGCCTCATGGTCGGACCCGGTCCGGCTCGCGACGGTCAACCCACGACCCCACCACACGATCGAGTTGAAGTGAGGCAGCACATGACACGACTCAACCGACGGCGGCGACTGGCCGCCGTGGCCGTGATAGCACTCGCCGCCGTGACGACCAGCGCCTGCTCGTCGTCGTCCGGAGGCTCCGGCAACGACGACGGTGGCGGCGGCGCCTACCTCGTCTGGGACCCGTACCCCCAGTTCGCCGACGACTCCGACTGGGTCGCCCTGCTCAAGAAGTGCGGAACCTCGGCGGGCGTGACGGTCGAGCGGACCGGCTACGACACCACCGACCTGACCAACAAGGCGCTGCTCGCGGCCCAGCAGGGCAACTCGCCGGACGTGTTGATCGTCGACAACCCGGTCATCTCGACCCTGGCCGAGGCCGGCGCGCTCACCACGACCGAGGAGAACAAGCTGGACACGTCGAGCATGGAGAAGAACCTGCTCGGCGCGGGACAGAGCGGCGGCAAGACGTACGGCGTGCCGATCGGCGCCAACACGCTCGCGCTCTACTACAACAAGGACCTGCTGACCGCCGCCGGCGTCGACCCGGCCTCGGTCACCGACTGGCCGTCGCTGACCACGGCGCTCACGAAGGTCAAGGCCAAGGGCAAGAAGGGCATCACCTTCTCCGCGATCGGCACCGAGGAGGGCAGCTTCCAGTTCCTGCCCTGGTTCTGGGGCTCAGGCGCGCAGTTGACCAGCCTGGACTCGCCGCAGGCGGTCTCCGCGCTGGCCCTGTGGACCGACTGGCTGAAGCAGGGGCTCGCCCCGAACTCCGTCATCAACAACACCCAGACCACGAGCTGGCAGGAGTTCGCCACCGGCGACTTCGCGTTCGCCGAGAACGGCACCTGGCAGCTCGCGAACGCCGAGAAGCTGGGCTTCTCGTACGGCACCATCGCGATCCCGGCCAGCGCGGGTGGGCCGGCCCCGGCACCGACCGGTGGTGAGTTCGTCTCCATCCCGGTGCAGCGCAAGACCGGCCGGTACGCGACGTCGCAGAAGCTCGTCACCTGCCTGACCAGCGCCGACAACCTCCTGACCACCGACACCACGCTCTCCTACGTCGCGCCGGTGGCCGCCGTGCAGGACCGGCAGGCCACCGAGAACCCCAAGCTCCAGGTCTGGGTCGAGGCGGTCCGGGCGGCCAAGGGTCGCACCGGCGACAACCTCGGCACGAAGTACCCGAAGATCTCCGAGCCCCTGTGGAGCGCCGTGCAGGCGGCCCTGAGCGGTGGGAAGTCGCCGCAGGAGGCGTTGACCGCCGCGCAGGCCACGGCCGCGAGCAAGTAAGCGCGCCGACGCGACGACATGACCCCCACGACGCAGACCTCCACCTCCACGCGGGACCACGGTGGGGCGGCCGACGCCGCCCCACCCGGGCCCGCCGCGCCCCGCACCCGCCGGCCCGGACGATGGCTGGCCTGGGGCTTCCTGGCACCGACGGTCGTCTACCTGCTGGCCTTCTACGCCTACCCGCTCTACCGCAACATCGAGTTGAGCCTGCGCGAGTACACCGTCCGGTCCTTCGTGCAGGGTGGCGCACCCTTCGCCGGCCTGGACAACTACCGCACGGTCCTGACCGACCCGACGTTCTGGCCGACGTTGACGCACACCCTGGTGTTCACCGGCGCGTCGCTCGTCTTCCAGTTCGGCATCGGCATGGCCCTGGCGCTCTTCTTCCGCCAGCACTTCCCGCTGTCGGGCACCCTGCGGGCGCTGATCCTCGTACCGTGGCTGCTGCCGTTGATCGTGTCCGCCTCGACCTGGTCGTGGCTGCTCAACAGCGACTCGGGCCTGGTCAACGCCGCGCTCAGCGTCGTGGGGATCGACCCGGTCAACTGGCTCACGTCGCCGACCTGGTCGCTCACCTCGGTGATCATCGCCAACATCTGGATCGGGATCCCCTTCAACCTGGTGGTGCTCTACAGCGGCCTCCAGGCGATCCCGGTCGAGGTGTACGAGGCGTCCGCGCTCGACGGCGCGACCGGCTGGCAACGGTTCTGGTCGATCACGTTCCCGCTGCTACGCCCGGTCTCCGCGATCACGCTGCTGCTCGGGCTGATCTACACGCTGAAGGTCTTCGACATCATCTGGATCATGACCAAGGGTGGCCCCAGCGGCTCCTCCGCCACGCTCGCCACCTGGTCCTACCGTCTCGGCTTCGGCAACCTGCTGCCCGAGTTCGGGCCGGGCGCGGCCGTCGGCAACCTGCTCATCGTGCTGGCGCTGGTCGCCGGGCTCGTCTACATCCGGTTCCAACGGAGGCAGCACCTACGATGACCACGTCACCGCGTCGAGTCTGGTGGAAGACCCTCGTCGGCCTGGCGCTGACCGGGCTGATGCTCTTTCCCGTCTACTGGATGATCAACGTGTCGTTCACCCGGGACCAGGACATGCGGGCCAGTCCGCCGCACCTGTTCCCGACCAACGGCACGCTGGACGGCTACCGGGCCGTCCTCGACCAGCAGCTCCCCTACCTCGGCACCAGCTTCGTGGTCGGGCTCGGGACGGTGGCGCTGACGGTGGCGCTCGCCGCCCCCGCCGGGTACGCGCTCGCGAAGCTGCGCCCACCCGGTGGCCCGGTGCTGAGCTTTCTGCTGCTGATCGCCCAGATGATCCCCGGGATCATCATGGCGATGGGCTTCTACGCCATCTACCTCACCCTCGGCGTCCTGAACACGCTGCCCGGCCTGATCCTGGCCGACACCACACTCGCGGTGCCGTTCGCCGTACTGATCTTCACCGCCTTCATGTCCGGCATCCCCGACGAGCTGCTCCAGGCCGCCGTGGTCGACGGCGCGGGACAGCTGCGCACCTTCTGGTCGATCGTGCTGCCGGTCAGCCGCAACTCGATCGTCACGGTGTCGCTGTTCGCGTTCCTGTGGTCCTGGTCGGACTTCATCTTCGCCTCGACCCTCGCCGGCGGCGGCGACCACCAACCGATCACCCTCGGCATCTACCACTACGTCGGCAACAACAACCAGCAGTGGAACGCCATCATGGCCACCGCTGTGGTCGCCTCCGTCCCCGCGGCCGTGCTGCTGATCCTGGCTCAGCGGTACGTCTCGATGGGCGTGACCGCCGGCGCCGTCAAGGACTGACCACCCGCACCACAGAAAGGCAGCCGCCACCCATGACCGTCGCCCCGTCCGGTCCGGAGTTCGCCATCCAGGACATCCCGTTCAGCTACCGGGGATCCTGGCTCAACATCTCCCCCGTGGTCGCCGAGAAGACGTACGCCGACGACCTGCACCTGGTGTCGCACCAGACCGGACTGCACCCGGTGCTACGCCTCTCCCCCACGGCCTCGGACACCACCGTCGTCGCCACCCCCGCGCTGCTGACCTGGCATGCCGGTCCCGGCCGGGTCGAGGCCGTCTTCGACGGACCGGACACCCTGCGGATCCGGGGCCGGCAGCTCGGCCTGCGGATCGCCGCGGCGGCGGACACGCTCACCCCGTTCAGCGGCAGCTACCTCTACCGCGACCCGGTCGACGGCTCCCACGTGTTCACCTCGTACGAGACCGGGCGTCGCTACCGGGTCACCGTCCTGGCCGGCGCGCTGCGCCGCGCCGACGGCGTCGAGGCGCTCGGCACCGCCGACCGGTCCCTGGACCTCGCCGGTGACGAGCCCTGGGAGATCGCCATCGAGGAGTACGCCACCGCTCGCCAGCCCTACGCGACGGCCGTCGGCTTCGACCAGGTGTGCCACGACCGGAGCGCCGAGTTCGCCGCGTTCGTCGACGCGGTCGCGCCGTGGCGTGGCGAGGACACCCCGGCCGCCGAACTGGCCGCGTACGTGCTGTGGTCCGCCACCGTCGACCCGGCGGGCTTCGTCACCCGGCCCGCCGTCCTGATGTCCAAGCACTGGATGGACAAGGTGTGGAGCTGGGACCACTGCTTCAACGCGATCGCCCTGGCGGCCGGCGAGCCGGAGCTGGCCTGGCACCAGTTCCACCTGCCCTTCGACCACCAGGATGCCGCGGGCGCCCTCCCCGACTCGGTCACCCACTCCGAGGTCCTGCACAACTACGTCAAACCTCCCATCCACGGCTGGGCGTTGCGGCACCTGCGGCGACGTCTCCCCCACCCACCGGACCGGACGGCGCTCGCGCAGACGTACGACCGGCTGGCCCGGTGGACCGGGTTCTGGCTGGACGCGCGCCGCGCACCCGGTGCGGACCTGCCGCACTACCAGCACGGCAACGACAGCGGCTGGGACAACGCCACCACGTTCGACGACCACCGGGTCCTTGAGACCGCAGACCTGGCCGCGTTCCTCGTCTCGCAGTTGGACTGCCTGGCCGACCTCGCCGTCGAGCTGGGCGAAGAGGCCGACCGGTGGTCCCGGGAGGCCGACCGGATCCGTACGGCGATGCTCCGGGACCTGTGGGACGGTGAGCGTTTCGCCGCCCGCAGCCCGCACACCGGGCAGCGGCGGACCAGCCGCAGCCTGCTCGACCTGATGCCGGTCGCGCTCGGCGCCGACCTGCCCACCCCGGTCGCCGACGCGCTGGCCCGGGGCGTCGAGGCCCACCTCACCACCCACGGACTGGCGACCGAGCCGACGGACTCGGCCCACTACCTCGCCGACGGCTACTGGCGGGGCCCGATCTGGGCGCCCTCCACCGTGCTGGTCGAGGACGGCCTGCGGCGGGCCGGACACACCGCGATCGCCGACGACATCAGCCAGCGCTTCCTCGCCCTCTGCGAGAAATCGGGTTTCGCGGAGAACTTCGACGCCGAGACCGGCGCGGGGTTGCGCGACCGCGCGTACACCTGGACCGCCAGCAGCTACCTCATCCTCGCCGCCGCCCAGCAGGAGCGCCGGGCCGCGCGGCGCTGACCGGGCGGGCGCGGGCCCCTCGGCCGGCGTGATCGCGCGGCCGGAGTGGTCGGCGTGATCGCGCGGCCGGCGTGATCGGCGTAATCGCGCGCCGCCGGCGCGGACACGCGCGGTCGGCGGGAGCGGAGCGGATCAGCGGGCCCGGACCGGGCCCGTGCTGGACCGCAGTGAGATGGGTGGGCTGTACAGGCGGTGCCGCGGCACGCTGCCAGGGGCCGCGATGATCTCCAGCAGCAGCGACACCGCCTCCGCGCCCATGTCCCGCATGGGTACGTCCGCAGCGGTCAGCGGCGGGCGGAAGTCCTCCGCCCAGTGCTGGGCGGCGACGCCGGTGACGGAGAAGTCCGCCGGCACGGCCAGCCCGGCGCCGGTCAGCGCGCGCTGCATCCCGGGCAGCGCCGCCTCGTTGATGGTGGCCACCGCCGTGACCTCCGGATGCGTGACGAGCAACTGCTCCACGCAGGCCTCGCCGGAGGCGGTGTCGTCGCCGCAGCAGACGTCGATGCCGGCGAGGCCCCGCTCGGCCACCGCCGCCTGGAAACCGGCCAGGGCGCGGTGGCTGGGGCCGTAACCCGCCGCCACCAGCTCGGCGGAGCGGTTCACCAGGGCCACGTGGCGGTGCCCCAGGTCGGCCAGGTGGTGCACGCAGCGTGCGATCAACCCGGCGTAGTCGATGTCGACCCAGCTCATGCCGTGCGCCTCGGCCGTGCGGCCGATCGTGACGAAGGGCAGACCCGTGCGCGCCAGCCGGGTCACCCGGTCGTCCTCCAACCGGATCTCCATCAGCACGACGCCGTCGACGCGACGCCCGCTGACGATCCGCTCGAACGAGCGGTCGTGGTCGCCTCCCGACGGGGACAGCAGCACGTCGAGGTCGTGCCGGGCGGCGGCCTCGACGACGCTCGCGACGAAGCCCAACTGCATGTCGGTCAACCGTTGGCTGGCCGGTGGGATCACCAGCCCGAGGGTGCGCGTACGCCCCTCCTTCAGCGCGCGGGCGCTGGCGTTCGGCCGGTAGTCCAGCTCGTCGATGACCGCCTGGATCCGCTGCCGGGTCGCCTCCGACACCGTCCGCTTGCCGCTGAGCACGTACGAGACCGTGCTGCGGGACACCCCCGCCCGACGGGCGATCTCCCCGATGTTCATCCGCCGCCCTCGAATCGATCCCTGCCCCGCCGGGGACGCGCCCTGACCCGGGTCCGAGCATAGGCGCTCAGCGAAGCGACCCGGACGTCCCGCCCGCCGCACCCCGCCCCGAGCCGGTCAGGAATCAAGAAGCTCCCGGGCGCTGTCCGGGCCTAGCCTTTTCGCAGGTGGCCGGCACGACGCCGAACCACGACGAGCGAGAGGGAGCCCGACATGTCCGCGAAGTCCTCCACGACCGATTCCGACGGCTTCAGCGCCGAGGAGCGCGCCGCGATGAAGGAGCGTGCGGCAGAGCTGCGCGCCGAGGGCAAGAAGGGCGCCAAGAAGGCCGACGGGTTGCAGGCGGTCCTCGACCGGATCGCGCAGATGGCGCCGGACGACCGCGCGCTCGCCGAGCGGGTGCACGTGGCGGTCACCACCGCCGCGCCCGAGCTGTCGCCGAAGACGTGGTACGGGATGCCCGCGTACGCGAACGCCGCCGACAAGATCGTCGTCTTCTTCCAGGACTCCGGCAAGTTCAACTACCGGTACTCGACGCTGGGCTTCCAGGACCCGGCCAACCTCGACGACGGCGACTTCTGGCCGGTGTCGTACGCCCTGCGCGCGTGGAGCCCCGAGGTGGAGAAGCGGATCGTCGAGCTGGTGCGCGCGGCGGTCTCCTGAGCCGCGCCCCGCGCCCCTTGCGCGCGACGGCGATGATCGCCAGGTGTCGTTCTGGGAATTCGTCACGGACGTCGGCCTACCGCTGATCGTCGTCGGCAGCGGCGCGGGCATCGCGGTCAGCGCGTTCACCGAACCGCCGGAGGAATTCCCCTGGCCGCGCGGCTGGGAGTGGGCGTGGGTCGTCGGGGTGTGGGTCATGGTGAGCGGCGAGGCGGCGTTCGGCACCGACCGACCGTGGTCGGAGCGCGCCTGGAAGGGAGCCGCTGCCCTGCTCGGCGCGGTGGCCTTCCTGGTCGCCGTCTGGCGACGGTGGTGGTGGCGCAGGCGGGCCCGAGGGAGGGGCGGCGACGCGGCAGGGTAGCCAGCCGATTGGGCGACACGCCCGGCCCGCCGCCGGCGCGGGGCCGACGGCGGGCGGGAACGCGCCGGGTCAGGTGGTCGTGCAGGTGATGTCGGTCGGCGGGTTGTTGGTCCCCGTCGAGGTGGCCAGGAAGCCGAACGTGGTGGAGCCACCGGCCGGCAACGACCCGTTGTAGTCCACGTTCGTCACCCGCACGCTCGCACCACTCTGGGTGTGTGTGCCGCCCCAGATCTGGCTGATCGCCTGCCCGTTGGGGAAGGTCCAGGAGACCGTCCAGCCACGGATCGCCGTCGCGCCGGCGGTCACCGTCACCGAGCCCTGGAAGCCGCCCGACCAGGCGTTCGTCACCGTGTACGTCGCCCGCGCGCCGGACGGCGAGGGCGTGCTCGACACGGTCGGCGTGGGCGTCGGGATCGGGCTCGGTGTGTCGGTCGGACTCGGGGTCGGCGAGCCGGTGGGCGAGGGCGTGCTGCTCAGCGTCGGTGACGGTGTCACACCGGGCCGCGCCGCACGGTAGGTGTGACCGGCGCGCACGGCGAGTTGCACGACATCCGTTTCGGGTCGGGTGGTGCTGGGTGTGCTGCCGTCGGCGACGTCGACGAGCGTGAAGGAACCGGTGAAGAGGCGGGCGCGCAGGCGTACGGTGTCGTCCCGGTCGGCGCGGACGCTGATCTCATCGGCCTGCCCACTGGTCCAGGCCACGCCGACGGTGTACCCACCCCGCCCGCGCAGGCCCGCGACCTGGCCGGTGGGCCAGGCGCTCGGCAGCGCGGGGAGCAGGTGCAGCTCGCCGTTGTGGCTGTGTAGCAGCATCTCGGCGACGCCGGACGTCGCGCCGAAGTTGCCGTCGATCTGGAACGGTGGGTGCAGGTCGAACATGTTCGGCGCGAGCCGGTCGGTGCGGACGAGGTCCTTCAGGAGCTTGTGGGCGCGGGTTCCGTCCTCCAGCCGGGCCCAGTAATTGATCTTCCAGGCGAGGGACCAGCCGGTCCCGTCGTCGCCGCGCAGTTCCAGCGTCCGGCGGGCAGCCTCGTAGAGCTGCGGGGTGCCGCGCTTGGTGATCTGGTTGCTGGGATGCAGGCCGTACAGGTGGGAGACGTGCCGGTGGTTGCGTTCGGTCTCCACCCAGTCGGCGAGCCACTCCTGCACGTTGCCACGGGAGCCGACCTTCGTCGGGGCCAGCCGGTCCCGCGCCGTACGGACCTGGGAGCGGAACGTGGTGTCCACACCCAGCACCTCGCTGGCCCGGGCCACCGCGTCGAACAGGTCCCGCAGGATCTGGTTGTCCATGGTGGGTCCGGCGCAGACGCTGGCGTTCGAGTGGTGCGGCAACTCCGGCGAGTTCGACGGGTTGGTGACCAGGTAACCGAGCGACGGGTGGGCGACCAGGGTGTCGAGGAAGAACTGGGCCGCGCCCTTGAGCGCCGGATAGTTGGCCTGAAGGAAACCGGCGTCGCCGGTGAACAGGTAGTGCTCCCAGATCAGCGTGGACAGCCAGGCCCCGCCGGTCTGCCACATCCCCCACAGCGCACCGTCGACGACCGAGGCGCCCCGCCACGCGTCGGTGTTGTGGTGGGTGACCCAGCCACCCGCGCCGTACTGCGCCTGGGCGACGCGGGCGCCAGTGGCCGTCAAATCCTTGATCATGTCGAAGACCGGCAGGAAACACTCGGCCAGGTTCGTGGTGTCGGCGGGCCAGTAGTTCATCGGCAGGTTGGCGTTGATCGTGTACTTCGAGTCCCACGGCGGCGTCATCGAGTCGTTCCAGATGCCCTGCAGGTTCGCCGGCTGCGTGCCCGGACGCGAGGAGGAGATCAGCAGGTACCGGCCGAACTGGAACAGCAGGGCCGAGAACTGCGGATCGTTGGTGCTCCCGTGCTGGGCGATCCGCACGTCGGTCGGCTGGTCCGCCGCTGCCGTCCGCCCGAGGTCGATGGTCACCCGGTTGAACAGAGCCTGGTAGTCGGCGAGGTGGCGGCTGCGCAGCTGGTCGTAGCTCGCCCCCCGGGCGGCGCTGAGGCGGGTACGCGCGATGCCCTGGTAGTCGCCGTTGACCGTGCGGTAGTTGACGTAGCTGGACCCGATCGAGATCAGGACGGTCACGCTCGTGGCCCCGGAGACGCGCAGGGTGCCGCCCGAACTGCTGACCGTCCCGCCCGTCGCGGCGGCGTAGGCCAGCGCGAGGAAACGCACCGACCCGTTGACGCCCTCCATGGCTCCGGAGATGCCGTCGACCGCGATCGTGGCGGCGTCGGGGCTCGACATCGTCGTGCGTTGTGGGCTGTCGAAGGTGGCGTTGAACGTGATCGAGTTGGCGCGGTCGGCGGTCAACCGCAGCACGATCACCCCGTCGGGCGCGTTGGCGAACACCTCGCGCTGGTATCGGACGCCGTTGAGCACGTACGTGGTGGTGACAGTGGCGGTGGTCAGGTCGAGCGTCCGGTTGTACTGAGACGCGCCGCTGGCGGAACCGAAGGCGAGACGCAGGTTGCCCACCGGCTGGTAGGCGAGCTGACCGCCCGGGTTCCCCATCATCGTCTGGTTGATCAGGTCCTGCGCCGACGTCCACTGATCGGCGAAAACCCGCCGCCGGATCTCGGCGAGGTTGGCCGCGCCCCGGGTGTTGGCCGAGTCGTACGGGCCGCCGGCCCAGACGGTGTCCTCGTTGAGTTGCAGCCGTTCGGTGTCGACGTTGCCGAACACCATCGCGCCGAGACGCCCGTTGCCGATCGGCAGCGCGCGAAGCCAGTCGGTGCCCGCCGGCTCGTCGTACCACAGAGCCATGTCGTTGGCGGCGAGCACCTGCGGCGGCGCGACCGAGCCGGCGCGGGCGACGGCGGACCACGCGACCGGTAGCAGCGCGGCGCCCGCGCCCACGGCACCGGCGCGCAGCACGTTTCTTCGTGTCACTTCGGACATGATCTCTCCAATCTGCGCAGGCCAGATGCCTCACGCAGGTGGGACGGCGCCGCTGGAGACGCCGCCGGAATTGGCGCTATGGCGGGGACGTGCCCACGGCCGGGTTGCCGTTCGAGTCCTGGCGGGGACGGTCGGCGGCGGCCGGGGACGCGCGGTGGGCGCTCGCTGTTAGCGTTAACAGGTGCGGCCCGCTCGCACCGTTGGGCAACGTTCACAGCCGAGACCCGGCGCACCGGGCTCCCGGCGGCGCGCCATGCATCCTCCATAGACCTTCGTAGATGGCGGCGGCGCGCGTCAATAGGTGTCGGTCATGTTTCGGATCGCCGCAAGCGGCGCTCCCACGGGGGCCACCCGGACACCTTGCCATCGACGCGGCTCGTTCGTAGCATCCCAGGGGCGCGAGATGTTATCGCGAACAAATCGCGACATCCCGGCACCGACCGCCCGGAGGTGGCAGCTGTGACCCCAGGCTCGTCGGCCGTTGCGGGCTACCACAACCCGGTCGTACCCGGCTTCTATCCCGACCCGAGTATCTGCCGGGTCGGCGAGGACTACTACCTCGTCTGCTCGAGCTTCGAATACTTCCCCGGGGTGCCGCTCCTGCACAGCCGCGACCTGGTCCACTGGCGACAGATCGGTAACGTCCTCGACCGTGCCAGCCAGTTGGAGATCCCGCCCGACGCCGACGCGTCCCGCGGCATCTTCGCGCCGACCATCCGCCACCACGACGGCCGCTTCTGGGTGATCACCACAAACGTTAGCCTCGGCCGGCATCTCATCGTCACCGCGACGGATCCCACCGGCCCGTGGTCGGAGCCGGTTCACCTCGACCTGCCGCACGTCGACCCGTCCCTGGCCTGGGACGACGACGGCACCTGCTGGCTGACGACCTCGGGGGTGGACGGCTACCGGATCGACCCGGACACAGGCCGGGTGCTCGAGGGTCCGATCGCGCTCTGGTCCGGCACCGGCGGGCAGTACCCGGAGGCGCCGCACCTGTACCGGATCGGCGAATGGTGGTACCTGCTGCTCTCCGAGGGTGGCACGCACACCGGTCACGCCGTTTCGGTCGCCCGGTCCCGCAGCCCTCGGGGACCGTTCGAGCCCGCGCCGATCAACCCGATCCTCACCCACCGGAGCACCAACCTCCCCGTCCAGGCGACCGGGCACGCCGACCTGGTGCAGGCCACGGACAGCAGTTGGTGGATGGTCCTGCTGGGGATCCGGCCCAAGGGCCAGTGGCCGCCCTTTCACGTGCTCGGGCGCGAAACGTTCCTCGTGCCGGTCCGGTGGGTCGACGGCTGGCCCGTGGTCGACCCCGTCCGAGAGATCACCGCCGCACCCGCCGGCAGTCCGCCGGCCCTGGCCGCCTCACCCGACGCGGGCGGGCACCGCGACGACTTCGACGCGACCGGCCTCGCACCCGGGTGGGTCTCGCCCCGCTCCCGTCCCGACGCGGCCTGGTCGTTGACCGAACGGCCCGGGTGGCTCACCCTGCACGCCACCGGCACGACGCTGGACCGCGCCGGCGCGACGATCGTGGCGACCCGCCAACGCCACCATGACTGCCGCGCCAGCGCGAGGCTGGATCCGGGCGGTGGCACGGCCGGGCTCACCCTGCGTATCGACGAGGCGCACCACTACGACCTCGAGGTCCAGGACGACGTCGTCCGCGTCGTCGGCCGGGTGGGACCGTTCCGGCAGGTCTTCGCGACCCTCGACGTACCCGGTGGTCCGCTCGTCCTGACGATCACCACCCGGACCCACGATCTCTACCCGCCGACCGTGACGTCCGCCGCCGGTCTCACCGCCACCGACGAACCCTTCGGGGTACGCGCCGCCACCAGCGACATGATCGCGTTCGAGGTGAAGAGCCGCGAAGGCCAGGTGCTGCTGGCCGAACTCGACGGCAGGTACCTCTCCACCGAGGTCGCCGGCGGCTTCACCGGCCGGGTCATCGGCATGTACGTGACCGACGGCGTCGCGGCCTTCGACTGGTTCGACTACCGGCCGGTGGCGCGTCCGGCCGGCTGAGCGACCGGTGCCGCGACCGTAGACTCGCCGTGTGAGCGACGAGAGCCGACGGCGCCGCCCCCGCAAGCCACTGAGGGGTGACCTGCCCGTCGCCACGATCGCCGAGCTCGCCGGAGTGTCCCCTCCCACGGTGTCCAAGGTCCTCAATGGCCGCGCCGGGGTGGGTGAGCAGACCCGGCAGCGGGTGGAGGCGCTGTTGCGCGACCACGGCTACCGTCGACCGGCGGACGCCGCGAGAACCCGCTGCGTCGAGGTGCTCTTCCACCACATGCTGCCCTCGATCGCGTTGGAGATCCTGCGCGGCATCCAGGAGGTCGCCGACGCGCGGCACTGCACGGTCGGGTTCGTCGACCTCCGTCACCGCGTGATGGCGGGGCTGCCCTGGATGGAGCCTCTGCTGCTGCGGCATCCGACCGCTGTCATCGCGGTCTGTTCTCTCGTCACCGCCGAACACGGCCGACAGTTGGCCGCCATGGGCATACCGCTGGTCGCCATCGACCCGGGCGGCGAACACTTCCCCACCCCCGCCGTCGGGTCGAACAACTGGAGCGGCGCCCTCGCCGCCACCCGGCACCTTCTCGACCTCGGCCACCGGCGGATCGGGGTACTCACCGGACCGGTGCAGGACCTGGCGGCGCGGGCTCGCCTGGACGGCTTCCGCGCCGCGCTGGATCATGCCGGCATCGGATTCGACGACAGCCTCGAACGGCAGGGGGTCTTCAGCTTCGTGGCCGGCCGGGACCTCGGCCGCGAGTTGCTGTCCCTGCCCGAACCACCCACCGCCGTCGTCTGCGGCAACGACCTGCAGGCCCTCGGCGTCTACGCGGCGGCCCACGACGTCGGCTGGCGGATCCCCGAAGACCTCAGCGTCGTCGGGTTCGACGACGTGGACCAGGCGACCTGGACGTCGCCACCACTGACCACGGTGCGACAACCGTTCACCGAGATCGGGGCCACCGCCGCCCGCCTCGCGTTGACGCTGGCCGACGGTCACGCCCTGCCCCAGGAGCGGTACGAACTCAGTACGGCGCTCGTCGTCCGGGGCAGTACCGGGCCACCCGGTCCTCGGTAGCAGTGCCGACCGCGACATCGCCAAGATTTTTTCGGCGATGATGTCGAGAACAACCATCCGGCGTCGTCCCCGGGGTGAACGCGACCGGAACGGGTCGCGCCAGCGAGGAGGAACACGACGATGAAGTACCTGCTGCTGAAGCACTACCGGGGCGGTCCGGCCGGAGTGAACGACGTGCCGATGGACCAGTGGACGCCGGACGAGATCTCGGCGCACATGCGGTACATGCACGACTTCGCCGCCCGGCTGGAGAAGAGTGGCGAGTTCATCGAAGGCCAGGCGCTCGCCCCCGAGGGGGCCTGGGTCCGCTACGACGGAGAGGGACGTCCGCCGGTCACCGACGGCCCGTTCGCCGAGACCAAGGACCTCATCGCCGGCTGGATGGTGATCGACGTCGACAGCTACGAACGCGCCGTCGAGCTGGCGGGCGAGCTGTCGGCGGCGCCGGGCGCGGGCGGAAAGCCGATCCACGAGTGGCTCGAGGTGCGCCCGTTCCTCACCGAGCCGCCCACCATCACGGAGTGACCTGCACGATGGACCAGGCACTGCTCCGGAGCCTCATACCGAGCGTGCTCGCCGTTCTCGTCCGCCGCGGAGCTGACTTCGCGGCGGCCGAGGACGCCGTGCAGGAGGCGCTCGTGGAGGCCGTTCGCGTCTGGCCGGCCGATCCGCCGCGCGACCCGAAGGGCTGGCTGATCACCGTGGCGTGGCGTCGGTTCCTCGACACCGCCCGCGCGGACGCCGCCCGTCGCCGCCGGGAGGACGTCGTGGACACCGAGCCGACGCCCGGTCCCACGAGCGGGGTGGACGACACCCTTGCGCTCTACTTCCTCTGCGCGCACCCCTCGCTGACGCCGTCGTCGGCCGTCGCGCTCACGTTGCGCGCCGTCGGAGGGCTGACCACCCGGCAGATCGCCCAGGCCTACCTGGTGCCCGAGGCGACCATGGCGCAGCGCATCAGCCGGGCCAAACGCACCGTCTCCACCGTACGGTTCGACCAGCCCGGCGACGTGACCACCGTGCTGCGCGTGCTCTACCTGGTGTTCAACGAGGGCTACACCGGTGCCGTCGACCTCGCCGCCGAGGCCATCCGGCTCACCCGGCAACTCGCGGTCGCCATCGACCATCCCGAGGTGGCGGGACTGCTCGCCCTCATGCTGCTGCACCACGCCCGCCGTCCCAGCCGGACCGCGCCCGACGGCAGCCTGGTGCCGCTCGCGGAGCAGGACCGCGGCCGATGGGACACGACCGCCATCGCCGAGGGCGTCGGCGTCCTCCAGGCGGCCCTCGCCCGCGACCGGCTCGGCGAGTTCCAGGCACAGGCCGCCATCGCGGCGCTGCACGCCGACGCCCCCACCGCCGAGGAGACCGACTGGGTGCAGATCGTCGAGTGGTACGACGAGCTCGCACGCCTGACCGACAGCCCGGTCGTCCGGCTCAACCGCGCCGTGGCGGTCGGCGCGGCCGACGGTGCCCGGGCCGGGCTGGCGGCCCTCGCCGCGTTGGACGACTCACTGCCCCGGTACACGGCGGTGGCCGCGTACCTGCACGAGCGCGCCGGTGACCCGGCGACGGCGGCGCGGCTATACGCCGAGGCGGCCCGCAAGGCGGCCAACCTCGCCGAGCGGGACCACCTGACCCGCCAGGCCGCCCGCCTCAACGACCACCGGCGGCGGTGAGGGCTGGCGGGGCGACCGCCTCAGACGCTCGGCAGGGGCGCGTACCACTGCGCGCCGGTCACCCGGACCCGCTGCGACTGCTTGCGGTTCCACTCCACCCGCATGCCGTGCCGGCGGAGCACCGGGAAGGCGACCTCGTCCAGTAGGCGTTCCAGGTCGGCCTGGTAACGGGCCTGCTGCTCGGCCTCCGGCAGGGCCGAGTAGGCGGCCTCGTCGAAATCCGCCGCCGGATAGACGCCGTAGCCGAGGTAGACCTGGCCGTCCTCGCTGGCGAGCAACGACTCCGTGTCCTGCTGGTGGTACCACAGGTAGCCCTGCCAGTGCCGCGAGTCGTCGCGCTCGTCGTGGATCTCGGCGGACGCGCAGGTGCCGCAGCAGCTGAAGTTCTCCCGGGCCACCACGCCGGCCTCGATGAGCTCGGCGAACGCGCGGTTCAGGTTGCTGCGCACCACGCCCCAACCCCGCTGCTGCTCGCGCCGGGCGGTCAGCGCCCTCTCGTACGCCGACCTCAGGTCGTCGTCGGTGGCGCCGTGTCGCTCGTCGTCCCCGTCGAGGTAGTCCAGGAAGTCGCCGGGGTCGTCGTAGCCGCGCACGATCCAGTCCCAGATCTCGGCTTCGATCTCGGCTCGACCCGGCTCGGCGACCCGCTCGGTCAGGAAACGGACGCCCTCGGGGCGGTCGTTGTACGTCCATCCATCCACGGCGAGGATCCTGGCACGGACCTCCGACAGTGTCCGGCCGTGGCGGTGCGGACGGTCCGGCCCCGCCGTCGTACGGCGGGGCCGGCTGCGGCGGTCGCGCCCGGTCAGCTCAGGGTGGCGAGCAGCGCGGTGCTCATGCCCTGCTCACCACGGGCGTTCGGGTGGAAGGGCGCGGCGGAGTTCTGCGGCACCAGGCCCTCGACCCAACGGGTGCCGCTGCTCTTGCACGCGTCCCGACCGATCGACGGCGTGTAGACGTCGGCGTAGGTGGCGCCGTTCGCTCCGGCGGCGCTGGCCAGCATGGCGTTGAGCGACTTCTCGATGCCGCGCAGATACGGCACGTCCTGGTACGCGATCGGGACCACCGGCCAGCAGCCGTACCCGCTGTCGGGCAGGATCGCCGGATACCCGAGCACGACGACCCGCGCGCTCGGCGCGTTCCGGCGGATCGACTGGAGCACGGTGGTCACCTTCGGCACCGTCGCCGCGATCCGGGCCTGCAACTGGTCGGTGCCGCCCGCGGTGTACCGGTTCTTGCACGGCGAGCCGAGGGGACTGCTGAGGCTCGCCTCCGCGCACTCGCTGATGATGCCGGAGAAGCCGATGTCGTTGCCGCCGATCTGCACCGTCACCAACGACGTGCTCGACGTGACCGCGTTGAGCTGCGGCGGCAGGTTGATGCCCAGTTGACCGCTGCCGCCGTAGAGGATGTCGTCGGTCGTTGCCCCGGAGCAGCTCACGTCCGCGAACGACGTCGAGCCGGCGGCCGCGGCCACCAGGGAGGGATAGTTGCGGTTCGACCGTAGACAGTTGAGGTCCACCTGGGTGGGGATCAGGGGACCTGCCGTGTACGAGTCGCCCAGCGCGACGTAGCGGCCGGAGGGGACCGCGGCGCTGGCGGGTGTGGCGACGGCGAGCAGGACGCCGACGGTGGCCGTGGCGAGTGCGGCCACTCGGGCGGCTGCCCGCAGGAGCGGCAGGCGGGGACGGGACATGACGCCTCCCAAGGGAGATCGCGGTGGTGGTGGTGCCGAGATCCTGTCCCTTAACGATGGCTAACGTCAATATCGACGACCCTCACTAAATGACCCGCTGGAATGTGGATTTCGCCTTCACCGCACACCCCTGCGACACGCGATGATCCCCCGCCGCATAGCATGGCGACAGTTCGGGACGGCTCTGCTGAAACGAGGCGACATGCGTTGGCTCCAGCGGCTGCTGGGCGGCGGGCGGATCCAGCTCGACCCGGAGCGGCAGCAGGCGCTGCTGCGAGACCTCCAGCACGGATACGGCCCGCGCGCGCGGACCCCGTTCCCCGCGCAGGTCGAGGCGGCGACCGGGATGCTGAGCGGGAACGACGGGCTGGTGGTCGCGGCCCGGGTCCTGCACCAGGTCGCCGACGAGGCACACCTCGATCTTCGGGCGCAGGCCCAGGACATCCACCGTCGGACGGGCCGGCGACTCCTCGTGCACCGGCGCAACTACCGGCAACTGTGGTCGGAGGCCGGCCCCGGACTGCGCTGGCCGCTGTTCGCGCTGCCCTGCGGCTTCCACCCGTACGCGCAGGTGGCCGCCGCTGTCGCGGTGGTCGGCGGTGGTGCGGCCCGGCTCGATCGGGTGACCGACCCGGCGCCGCTGGTGACCCACCTGTTCGAGGTGCTCGACCTCACCACCGCCGGCTGGGAGTACGGCCGGGTGCGGGTGGACACCGACGGGGCAGCCCTGGTCGATCGACTGATCGCGAGCGCCGCGCAGATCCTCGCGGCCATGGACGACCCACCGCGACTGCCGCCGCCGGTCCGCGCGCTGATGCGCCGCAACAACAGCATCGACGTCCACGATCCGCACGCCGGGCATCCGGTGGGACGGTTCAACCTGGGCGCGCGGATGCGGGAGCAACTGCTGGCCTGACCGCCGATCAGGCGCGGGCGTGCGCGCCCAGGAAGGCGAGCAACAGGGTCACCACCTCGTCGGGGTACTGCACGTGCGGGTAGTGACCCGCGCCCTCGACCATCTCGAGCCGCCCCAATCCGCTCGGCAGCGCGGCCACGATGGCCTCGCCCTCGGCTCGCGGGTCGGCCCAGTCCGGGTCGAGCGTGCCCTCGACGATCAGGACCGGACAGCGGACGTTACCCAGTTGCGCCCCGGCGTCGGTCGGCGCCGACCGACCCATCCCACGCATCGCCGCCATCCGGCCGGGCTCGCGCATCATGGCGTCGATCCGGGCCGTGCGGGCGGCCCAGTCGGCCGGCTTGCGGCCCGGGTAGGCGACGTCGAGGTAGCTGCGCCAGAGCCGGACACTGCCGAACAGGCCGGTACCGAGCAGCCGGGCGATGCCCCTGCGGTACCGGGAGACCCGCAGGTCACCCAGCTTGATGGACTGCTTGCGCGTGAAGGGGGTCAGCTCGACGATGCCGGTGATCACCTCGGGCGCCTGGGCGGCGGCGATGGTGGCGGCCCCGCCGGAGATCGAGTGGCCGACCAGTACGGCCGGCCCGCCGAGGTGGCGGATGACGGCGAGCAGGTCGCCCGCGATGTCGGTGCGGCTGTAGGAGCGCCATCGGGCGCTCGACTCGCCGCAACCCCGCAGGTCGACCGCGGCCACCCGGTAGCCGGCGGCCGCCAGGCGCGGCACGACGAAACGGTACGCCTCGCGGCTGTCACCCATGCCGTGGGCGAGCACGACGAGCGGGCCGGAGTCGCCGGTCACCTCGTACGCCAGGGTGCCGCCGTCCACGTTCAGGTACTCGGTCATCGAAGCCTCCAAGCTAATCGTCTTAGCTAAAGGCTAATACAATTAGCCGCACACGTCAAAGTGATGTCTGACGCCCCACCTCACGGGTGCGGTCGGCGTGCGGACGCGACGTCCCGGATGATCACCTGTGCCACCTCGCCAAGGTCGTCGTCGAGCTGATGGTCGCGCCCCGGTAGCCGGTACAGGAGCGCCTGCGGCACCGCCTTGGCGTAACGATCGGCGTGCGACGGTGGCACCGTCTCGTCCTCGAGACCGTGGAACACCCGCACCGGCACGCCGCGCGGCAGCCTGGCACCGAGGTCGCCCGGCAACTCAAAATCGTCGCCGGGCCAACCGCCCGCTCCGACGAACGGAGCTGCGACCAGGACGATAAGCGCCAGCTCACGCTCCGGTGGCCGCTCGGCGAGCACGTGGGCGAGGATCGCCCCGCCCACCGAATGGCCGACCACGACGGCACCGGTGTCCAGCGCCGCGATCTCCCGGTGAACGGCGGCGCTCCAGGTGGCGTAGCGCGGATCGCCCTCGTCGGGCAGGCGTGGATAGCGGACGTCGTACGAGTCGCCGAGTTCGCGCCGCAGGCTGTCGACCATCCGGCTGTCCCACTCGTCGTACGTGCCGGGGCCGGCGCCCTGAACGAAGAGGATTTGCGTGACCGCTGTCACGGCAGCTCCCTCTCGTGCTCCCGGGGTGGGATCGCGCCGCTCTTTCGCGATTTCCATTCGTGGCCGGAAAACGCCACCGGTATCCGTTCCCACTTTAACGTATATCGCGACCGGGGCCTTGCCGCAAGACCCAGGTCGTGACGCAGAATCGTCGGCCGAAGCCGGAACGATGCGAAGAATCGGGGCACCACGTGGGTGTGTTGTGCAGGGCACGAGTGTTCACGCCGACCGTCCGGGCCGAGGTGGCGCGATGACGGACCGGTACGTGTGGGATCTCGACGAGGTCGACGAGTCGCAGGTCGCGCTCGTCGGCGGCAAGGGCGCTCGACTGGGGGCGCTGACGCGGATCGACGGCGTCCGCGTACCGCCCGGTTTCTGTGTGACGACCGACGTGTTCCGACAGGTCGTGGCCGAGACGCCCGCGATGGCGGATCACCTCGACCGTCTGTCGCGTCTCGCGGCGGACGACCGGGACACGATCCGCGACCTCAGCGCGGAGATCCGCCGAAGCATCGAAGCGATCGTCCCGCCCGCCGACGTGGTGACGGCGATCGGCGCGGCCCTGCGCCGCCACGGCGCGGACACGGCCTACGCCGTCCGGTCCAGCGCCACCGCGGAGGACCTCGCGACGGCCTCCTTCGCCGGACAGCAGGACACCTACCTGAACGTTCGGGGCGCGCAGGCCGTCCTCGCGCACGTCAGCCGGTGCTGGGCCTCGCTCTTCACCGAGCGGGCCGTCACCTACCGGCAGCGCAACGGCATCGACCACCGCGCGGTCCACCTGGCGGTCGTCGTGCAGAAGATGGTGTTCCCGCAGGCGGCCGGCGTGCTGTTCACGGCCGATCCGGTCACGTCCAACCGAAGGGTTGCCTCGGTGGAGGCCAGCTTCGGACTCGGCGAGGCGCTGGTCTCCGGGCTCGTGAACCCGGACGCCTACCGGGTGCGCGACGACGCGATCGTCGACCGGTCGATCGCCGTCAAGCGCCTCGCCATCGAGGCCCTCCCGGGCGGCGGCACCGCCCGACAGGCGGTCAGCGCGGACCGGCAGGAGCAGCCGGCGCTGACGGACGACCAGGTTCTGCGACTGGTACGGGTGGGGCGGCGCATCGAGGCGGCCTTCGGCTGCCCGCAGGACATCGAGTGGTGCCTGGCCGACGGCGACGTCCAGATCGTCCAGAGCCGGCCGATCACCACGCTGTTCCCGGTACCCGCCGCCGCCGGGGACGGGGAGAACCACGTCTACCTGTCCGTGGGGCATCAGCAGATGATGACCGACGCCATGAAGCCGCTGGGACTGTCCATGTGGCAGCTCACGGCGATGGCGCCGATGCACGAGGCTGGTGGGCGGCTCTTCGTCGACGCCACCGGGATCCTGGCGTCGCCCGCGAGCCGCGCCGGCTTCCTCGAGATGATGGGCAGGTCCGATCCATTGACCCGGGACGCGTTGGAGACCCTCCTCGCCCGCCCCGACTTCGTACCGACGCTGACCGACGGCGTTCCCCGTGTCCCCCGGCTCGGCGGCGCGCCGGCCACGATCGAGAACGATCCGGCCATCGTCACCGAACTGGTCGAGCGCAGCCGGACGTCCCTCGCCGCGCTGCGGCGTGACATCGCGACGGTGACCGGACCGGCGCTGTTCGACTTCCTGCTCGCGGCATTCGAGGAGCACAAGCGGCTGCTCGCCGATCCGTTGAGCATGCAGGCGATCATGGCGGGGATGGAGGCCACCTGGTGGCTCAACGAACAGCTCGCCGGATGGCTGGGTGAGCGCAACGCCGCCGACACCCTCACTCTGTCGGCCCCCGGCAACGTCACGTCCGAGATGGGCCTGGCGCTGCTCGACGTCGCGGACGCGATCCGTCCGTACCCCGAGGTGGTGGCGTTCCTGCGGGACGTCGACGGCGACGGCTTCCTCGACGAACTGCCGAGGCTGCCGGGCGGCAGCCAGGCGCGCGACGCCATCCGGGCCTATCTCGACCGGTACGGGATGCGCTGCGTCGGCGAGATCGACATCACGAGGCCGCGCTGGGCCGAACGCCCCACCACGCTCGTACCCCTGATCCTCGACAACATCAGGCTGCACGAGCGCGGCGCGGCCGCACGGCGCTTCGCCCAGGGGCGCGAGGAGGCCCAGCGCAAGCGCGAGGAGCTGCTCGAACGCCTGCGTGCCCTGCCGGACGGGGTACGCAAGGCCGACGAGACCGCACGGATGATCGACCGGGTTCGCACCTTCATCGGGTACCGGGAGTACCCGAAGTACGCGATCATCAGCCGCTACCTCGTCTACAAGCAGGCGCTGCTGCGGGAGGCGGAACGCCTCCTGCGGGCAGGCGTGCTGCGCGAGACCGACGACATCTTCTACCTCACCTTCGGCGAGCTGCACGACGTCGTGCGGACGCACCGGATCGACGATCAGCTCGTCGAGCGGCGCAGGGAGGCGTTCCGGACGCACCAGAGGCTCACCCCGCCCCGGGTGCTCACCTCCGAGGGGGAGGGCATCTCCGGGGCGTACCGACGCGACGACGTGCCGGCCGGGGCGCTCGTCGGTCTCGGCGTCTCCGACGGGATCGTCGAGGGTCGCGCCCGCGTCCTTCCCGACCTGGCCGAGGCCGACCTGGAACCGGGCGACATCCTGGTCACCGCGTACACCGACCCGAGCTGGTCGCCGCTGTTCGTGGCGGTCGCCGGGTTGGTCACCGAGGTGGGTGGCCTCATGACCCACGGAGCGGTCATCGCCCGGGAGTACGGCCTGCCCGCCGTCGTCGGCGTGCCGGACGCGACCAGACTCATCCGCGACGGGCAGCGGATCCGGGTGCACGGCGCCGACGGGTACGTCGAGATCGTGTCGGACGAGGGCGCTCAGCCGTAGCCCGATCGCCGCGAAGTCCCGGATCGAACGTTGCGGCGTGCTGTCGATCTACCGCCCGCCCGAGCCGTCGTAGTGTAGGGGCCCACCACCGAGGGGGCCGGCACACGGACGGGACTTGAGCCATGGCCAAGTACATGATTCTGATCTACGGCGACGCCCAGCAGTGGGACGCGATGACCGATGAGCAGTGGAAGGCACACGACGCCGCGCACGCGGCGTTCGCCGAGAAGGCCGGGACGCAGATCATCGACGGAAAGCAGTTGGAGATGTCGCCCACGGCCACCACGCTGCGCTCGGACTCGATGGGGCAGATCACGACGACCGACGGCCCGTTCCTGGAGACCAAGGAGGCGCTCGGCGGCTACTACCTGATCGAGGCCACCGACCTGGACGAGGTGCTGTCGTTGGCGAAACTGCTCCCCGAGGTGCGCGCGTCGCACAGCGGTGTGGAGATCCGCCCGGTGGTCGACCACGGTTGACGTGACCGACCCACAAACGAAGGACGAGGTCGTCGCGGCGGTCGCCCAGGCGCACCGCCGCGACTGGGCCCAGGTGTTCAGCACCACGGCCCACCTGACCCGCGACCTCGACCTGGCCGAGGAGTGCACCCAGGACGCGTTCGCGCAGGCCCTGGAGACCTGGACGCAGGCCGGCATCCCGGACCGGCCGGGGGCCTGGTTGACCACCATCGCGCGCAACCGGGCCCGCGACGTCCTACGCCGTGAGTCGGTGTTCCGTCGCAAGATGCCCCTGCTCGTGGCCGACGAGACCACGCCGGGGCCGGAGGACGGCCTCGTCGACGACCGGCTGCGCCTCATCTTCACCTGCTCGCACCCGGCTCTGGCCCGGGACGCCCAGGTCGCCCTGACGCTGCGTCTGGTGTGCGGGCTGTCCACGCCCGAGGTGGCCCGGGCGTTCCTCGTGCAGCCAGCCACCATGGCCGCCCGCATCACCCGGGCCAAGAAGAAGATCGCCGCGGCCCGCATCCCGTACCGCGTGCCGGGCCCGGACCAGCTCGAGGAGCGGGTGAGCGCCGTCCTGGAGGTCGTCCACCTGATCTTCACCACCGGCCACACGGCGCCGCTCGGCGCCCAGCTGGTCCGCCAGGATCTGGTGGACAGCGCGGTCGGGCTGGCCCGCATGCTGCACCTACTGATGCCGACCAACGCCGAGATCAGCGCACTGCTCGCGTTGCTGCTGCTGAACGTCGCCCGCCAGGACACCCGCAGAGCCGCGGACGGGCGTCTGGTGCTGCTGTCCGAGCAGGACCGCTCGCGCTGGGACCGGCAGCTCATCGCCGAGGGCCGGGCTCTGGTCGCCGACGCGCTGCGTCGTCGGCCTCCGACACGGTACGCGTTGGAGGCGGCGATCGCCGCCCTGCACGCCGAGGCGCCGAGCTGGCAGGACACCGACTGGGCCCAGATCGTCGCGCTCTACGACACCCTGTTCCGGATCTGGCCCTCCCCCGTGGTCGATCTCAACCGGGCCGTCGCGATCGGGCTGCGCGACGGCCCTCGGGCCGGCCTCGACGCGCTGGAGCCACTGCTCGCCGACCCGGCCCTCGCCACGTACGGATACCTGAGTGCCGCCCGGGCCGACTTCCTGCGCCAGTTGGGGCGGTGGCGGCCGGCCCGGACGGCCTACGAGGAGGCCTTGACCCTCACCGACAACGACGTCGAACGGGCTTTTCTCAGCGAACGGCTGGCCGAGGTGGAGCGGAATCTGTGAGCGCCCGCGCCACGGGAACGGCGGTCGGTCAGACATCCGCCTCGATGGCGAAGGTGTTGCCGTCCGGGTCCTGGATCCAGGCGATCCGCCCACCTCCGGCCCGCGCGGTGATCCCCTTCGCATCGTGCTCGAACTGCTCGTACCGCACGAGGTCGACGCCGGCGGCCGTGAGTTCGTCGACGATCTCGTCGAGGTCGTCGACGTACCACGTCGCCAGCGTCGCCTCGGTCGTCCCGGCGGTGACCGACTGGTACACGTTGAGGGCCGGTCCGCCGCCGGAGGCGTAGATGCGGCTGCCGTCGGGGATGTGGGCGCTGGGCGCGGACCGCAAGGCCCGCAGGCCCAGCTTGCCTTCGTAGAAGGCGACCGCCCGCGCGATGTCCGACACGGCGACCGATGTTCTGAGGTGGTGAGCGCTCAAGGGCATGCCCCAGCCTGGCAGAGACGGGGGCCGGTGGACGTGACGCGGGGCGGGCTCGGCGTGGTGCCGGGCCCGCCCCTCGGTCGTGCGTCAGGTCAGCGTTGCAGGGTGAGCAGGCCGGGGCGGTAGGGCAGCAGGCCGTAGTCGACGCCGTTGGAGGAGGGCGATCGGCCCTGGTAGAGCAGTTGGAGGTTGCAGGGGTTGACGGTGAAGGTCTGGTCGGCGCTGGTGCGGATCAGCTCGCCGTGGCTGATGTCGTTGGTCCAGGT